>JAHEYG010000041.1 GCA_023251725.1 Sphingobacteriaceae bacterium
ACAAGGTTGAGAACAAGTAATAACATATCCGTTCAGAGCATTAATTGTCATGGTAGGAATCACCGAGGCCGAAGTTACCGACACTGTTTGACTCTTACAGCAACCATTTGTAATGTTACAGAAAGTAGCGGTATAAACTCCGGGCTGGTTTGCACACAGTAAAACCGGTGAATTACTTAAGGCACCTATAGGATTTAAGCTGGGGTCTAACCATATTCCGGTAACATTAACAGTAGGCGAACAAACCGCTGTAAAACATGCAGGTGCTCCGTTACAAGTTAAATTGCCGCTTATAGGATTTACTGTTACCGAAGGAACGGTAGTGTTTTGACTAATAGCAATGGTTTGACTAACCGGACAACTTCCGGCAGTTAAATCATTACCAGAAACTGTATAAACATTGACTCCGCCGGGTGCAGTTCCATTAATATTTGCTCCGGTTTGTGTTCCTGTTGAAATACTCGTCCAAGTATAAGTCATATTTGCAAGTGTTCCGGTATTGGTAGCTACCAACGGAAGAGTTGGTGGATTACATCCCAGAACAGTGCCTGAGGGGGCAGTTAGAGTAAAACTTGGAATTGGAGGTAATGCAGCCATGGTAATTGTTACGGTATTTACACATCCTACTGCATCTGTAATAGAAATTGTATTAACACCGGCACATAAACCAGAATATGTTCCGGTATTTGCAGAAACTCCAATGGTACCCGTTGGATTACATGGAGAAATACTAACAGCATAATTTGGGGTAGTTGTTGCATTTGGGATACCACTGGCCATTGTAATTCCAACCGCATTTAATGTATTTGAACAAGTAACCTGAGTGGCAGAAGAAACAACCACATTTGGTGCAGGAGAAATAATTACACTCACTGTTCTTACAATCGGAAGGCAAGCACCCGGAGGATTCATAGTTAGTGTATAGTTACCGGTTATGGTAGTTGTAAAAGTTTGATTGGTGGTTGCAGGGAATCCTCCAGGGCCAGTCCATTGATAAGGCCCTAATCCCGGAGGTGCAGTAACTGTTGCAGATGATCCTGCTCCGCAAGTTGGTAAAGTAATTTGTGGCGTTCCGGCAGGAAAACTTGTTCCATTACCAATGATTGCCATTGGCTGACATAATGCATCAAAATAAACATATCCGGCGTGACCGGTTTGAGAACAATCGATAGCATAAACATCTAAAGTAACCTTGAAACCGATATAAGTAGTTAAATCCATAGCAGCCGGTATCCATGAAGCATTATAGGCGCTTGGAGCAAAATTTAAAGGGTTACCCACGGAAAAACCAGGAGTAGCCGGACCACAACTTGTACCTGCCGCAACGGTTACTTGTGGGCATGGTAATAAGGTAAAAGTATTTGTTACCGTATTTGTTACAGTTACATAAATTTTAAAACCGGGTTGATTGCAACAAACGTGCCCCGGATTTGAAATTACTGCCCTGTAAGCATATCTGAAAACAGCATTAGAAGTAGTAACAATATAAGATTTTGTAGCCTTAACCACTTTTGCATTGGCTAAACCGTCGTTTAATCGAATAAAACAATTTCCGGCAGGTTGGGTAAGTGATGTTGCATCAAAATAAGAAGCAACTGTATTAGAAGGAGCAATCATTATCGGATCAACACATGGAGCATTAAAAACTGTATATAAAACAGTAGCGGCTAAAGCCGTAGGTGCACAATAGCTTGCGCCACCGAGATTACAAGATAAAGTCCAGCCATTAACAGCTCCTCCAACCTGTGGTCCCGGATTTATTTGTGCATCTTCAAAATCCTCATTAGTACAAGCACCGCTGCTTACTAACACGGCGTTAGATTTGTTACCGGAATTAACGATGTTTGGATTGTGCAAGAACCTTACCTTAGAAGGCGAAGGCAATGAATTGGTATATTTTTGTTCAGGTATATGAATATTATATTTTTCAATAATGAATTTACGTTTTTCTTTATACATAAAAATCCTGAACTCCTGATCATAACAGGCATTGGCCAAAGCCGCATCTGAGGCAGCCTGCTCATCAAAGCCAGCAATTGAGTCGGAAGCAAAAATGTAGTTAAGTCGTATATCAACATCTGCATTTTGAGCAGATATTTTATTTACAAAACCTGCTATTAAAATTAGCAAAATCGGAATAATTTTTTTTGAATGTTTCATGTTCTTTTTTTATTTATGGTTATAGATTTTATATTTAATTTCAATTTCGATGTTAGTTAAGCAATTAGTATGCCAAACTTTAAAAAAAGTTAAATATAAACGCAAGGTATTGATTTTAAGCTGTTTAATTAAATGAAGGAATATTTGGGGTAAGAAGAAATTAAATTGTTTTATAAAATTTAAAGGGAGTTTTTGGGAATTGAATTTCATTAATTCATTTTCATTCAAAACAAATAAATTATATTTGAACGCTTAAAAGATTTTTTTTATCATTTTTCAAAATTTGTGTAAACGTGTAAGAATCCAAACAAGCATCTTAAAATGAAATTACTCGAAAATAAAGTGGCTTTAATTAGCGGAGCAACGCGTGGAATCGGTCGCGCTATTGCCATTAAATTTGCTGAACAAGGTGCTTCGATTGCATTTACCTATGTAAGTTCGGATGAAAAAGCAGTGGCATTAGAAAAAGAATTAAATGCATTTGGCATTAAAGCAAAAGCCTATAAAAGTGATGCTGCTAATTTTAAAGCGGCCGATGAATTAATAAATAGTGTGCTTGCCGAATTTGTAACCATTGATATTTTAATTAATAATGCCGGTATTACACGTGATACATTATTAATGCGTATGAGCGAACAACAATGGGACGAGGTAATGAATGCCAATTTAAAATCGGTTTTTAATTTAACCAAAGCTGTACAACGCCCCATGTTAAAGGCGCGCAAAGGTTCTATTATTAATATGAGCTCAGTAGTGGGCGTGAAAGGAAATGCAGGACAATCAAATTATGCGGCTTCCAAGGCCGGAATTATTGGGTTTACAAAATCAATTGCCCTTGAATTAGGTTCTAGAAATATAAGATCAAATGCCATCGCGCCGGGATTTATTGAAACAGAAATGACTGCATCACTCGACGAAAAAGTGGTTCAGCAATGGCGCGACTCCATTCCTTTAAAAAGAGGCGGCACGGCCGAAGATGTTGCCAACCTGTGTTTATTTTTAGCCAGCGACATGAGCGCTTATATAACGGGCCAGTGCATTAACGTTTGTGGTGGGATGCTAACTTAATTAAATTCGTTAAGGTACCGGACTTCGCTCACCAAAAGAATAGTAGTAACTTTAAGGTCTGCCAAAATATGCAGGCTTTTTTTGTATGAATTTAATTTCAGAATATCCATGGTATTATATTTTGTTATGTTTGGTTTGTGCTTTATTATATGCTTTTATATTATATAAAAACGAACGGCTAAAAAAAACATTCTCAAATTTTCTTTTAGGCGTTTTATTTACATTTCGATTTTTAACTGTATTTATTATTTGTGCTTTATTATTAAATATTTTTTTAAAGCACATTATTAATGAAACCGAAAAACCACTTATTATTTTTGCTCAAGATAATTCGACTTCATTAATTTCCGGAAAAGATTCTTCTGAAATAAAAACTAAATTCTTAAAACAAGTTGAAGGTTTAAACACCTCCCTTTCGGGGAAATATAAAGTACGATATTTATTATTCGGCAACCGTATTCAAACTGATTCTAAACCCGATTTTAAGGATAAGGAAACTGATATTTCACAATTATTAAACGACATTGATAATAATTACTCCAACCAAAACATAGGCGCATTAATTATTGCAAGCGATGGCATTATTAATAAAGGAACCAATCCATTGTACGTGGCCGAAAAATTTAAATTTCCGGTTTACACTATTGCTTTAGGAGATACCACCTTAAATAAAGATGCTTTTATCCAAAAAATAAATCATAATCAGGTTGTTTATTTAGGCAATAAATTTCCGGCAGAAGTTGTTATTCAAGCTATTAAATTTAAGGGGAAGTCGTCGACCGTTAGTATTTATCAGGGGGCCGTAAAAAAAGCAGAACAAACTATTAATTTTAACAATGATAATTTTACTCAAACAATAAATTTTATTTTGGAAGCCGATAAACCCGGGGTTCAAAAATACACTGTACAATTAACTCCTTTAAGCGACGAAATTAATTCCCAAAATAATATTCAAAATTTTGTGATTGATGTAATCGACAACCGACAAAAGATTTTAATTCTGGCGCAAGCTCCACATCCCGATATTGCCGCCTTAAAACAAAGTATTGAATTAACTCAGGTTTACGAAGTAGAAAGTTACGTTGGCAGTGATTTTTCGAAACCATTAAAGCCGTACAGTCTTGTTATTTTTCATTCGATTCCGCTCGCTAATAATAAATTAATTGCCGAGTTGGTTAATAGCGCACAATCGTATTTAATAATAAACCCACTGGCCAATGATAATTTACCGGGCATTAAAATTGTAAGTTCCTATAATAAGTATAACGAAACAGAAGCTGTTTTAAATAAAAATTTTTCTTTGTTTAATTTAAGCCCCGAACTTAAAAATTACATTAGGGAATTACCTGCCATCAATTGTTTTTTTGCCAAATACAATGTTTCGCCGGGCTCAAATTGTTTATTGTATCAAAAAATAGGAATGGTGGAAACCGAAAATCCGCTAATAGTATTTAACGATTTCAGCGGACAAAAAACCGGTGCTATTTTAGGCGATGGAATCTGGAGATGGAAACTTCACAATTATGCAGATCATAACAATCACAATTTATTTAACGAATTATTAAATAAAACCATTCAGTATTTATCGGTTAAAGCGGATAAAAGTTTTTTTAGGTTATTTACAAAAAAAATAATTACAGAAAATGAGTCAGTTAATTTTAATGCAGAAGTGTATAATCAGAGTTACGAACTGATAACGGAGCCTGAAGTAATTATTAATTTAACGGATGAAAGTGGTAAGCAATATAATTATACCATGAGTAAAAACGGTAATAGGTATCAAATTGAAGCCGGATTATTTCCTCCGGGCGAATATAAATACAAAGCCAATGTAAAAGTAAATCAACAGTTGTTTTCGCAAAGCGGAATAATAACTATTAAAGCCATAGTGGCCGAAAAAATAAATACTGTGGCCAATCACACCATTTTGTTTCAGCTTTCGCAAAATACCGGTGGTAAATTATATTTTGGAAATGAAATTGATAAGCTGGAAAAAGAATTAATTACGAACGAACGAATTAAAACGGTTACATATTCACAAAAACAATTGAGCGATTTAATTGATTTGAAGTGGATTTTCTTTATTATTTTAGGATTACTTTCGGTAGAATGGTTTTTAAGAAAAAGAAACGGAAGTATTTAATTGGTGAAGCTTGAATTGATGATTTGGTGAGGAGCCGAAATTTAAAATTAAATTATTTTTTTTAAAGTTTCCGACTAATTTCTCTTTCGGTATCGCGTTTTTTTATGGATTCGCGTTTATCAAACTCTTTTTTTCCTTTTGCTAAAGCAATTTCTAGTTTAGCGTAACCATTTTCACTTATAAATAATTTTACCGGGATAATAGTTAAACCCTGATCCTTTAATTTTTTCTCTAATTTATTTATTTCCGCCTTATTTAAAAGCAATTTACGCTCGCGTAAAGGATCGTGATTAAAATGTGTGCCTTTAGAATACTCGCTGATGTGCATGTTTTTAATGTACAAATCGTTATTCTTAAAATAACAATAACTATCCGACAAACCGGCCTTACCTTCGCGTATCGACTTTATTTCAGTACCGGTTAACATCATTCCGGCTACAAATTTTTCCAGAAACTGGTAATCAAATTTAGCGCGACGATTTTCAATGTGTATGTTATTGCTTAATTTAGCCACTAATTGCAAATATAACAATACCGTGTCAAATACCTCCGTACAGTTAGTAAAAGCAAATACCAATAATATTCCGCTGATTTCAGAATTAGCTAATATTGTTTGGCATCAGCATTATAAAGGCGTAGTGAGCGACGAGCAAATTACTTATATGCTTGGTAAAATGTACACTCATGAAAGTCTGAAAAAACAAATGACGGAAGAAGCACACGATTTTTATTTGATTAATTTAAACGAGAAAACCATTGGATTTATTTCGGTTCATGAAGAAAATACCAAAGGCCATTATTATCTTCAGAAATATTATTTACTTCAGGATTTGGCAGCCAAAGGAAACGGAACATTGGCGTTTTTTGAATTATTAAAATTATTAAAACCGAAATACATTAAATTAACAGTGAACCGACAAAATTTTAAATCGATAAATTTTTATTTTAAAAATGGGTTTAAAATTGAGAGCGTGGCCGACTTTGATATTGGGAATGGTTTTTTTATGAATGATTTTGTGATGAGCTGGCCCCTCGACGGGCTCGGCGACCATTCTAAATTAAAATAAAAATTAACTTAATTTGCCGGATAATTCTTCCCACTTTTTCATTTCACTATCCAATTTCGCTTTGAGCGAATTATAATTATCAAAAAAGTTTTTGTCGTTGGTGAGTAGAGCATAAGTTTCGGGATTAGATAATTTTTCATCGCATAATTTAATTTCACCTTCCAGTTTTTCAATTTCTTCTTCCGATTTTTTGATTTGATTGCGAATTTGTTTTTGCTCCTTCTCTTTTTCTAATTCTACAGGATTTGGTTTTGGTTTTTCTATTTTTACCGCTGCCACTTTCACAACACTTTTTTCTAAATCCAATTCGTTTAATCTTTCTACTTTTCGCAATTCCATAAATTCGGTAATGTCGCACAAATGCTCTTTTACTTTTCCGTCTCTAAATTCAAATAATCGATTACACATTCCTTTCATAAAATCTCTATCATGACTCACCATCACCACTGTTCCTTCATAATCCATCAAAGCTTTTTTCAAAATTTCTTTTGAGCGAATATCTAAGTGGTTAGTGGGCTCATCCAATAATAATAAATTGTAAGGTTCCAACAATAATTTACAGAGCGCTAATCTACCCCGCTCTCCCCCGCTCAACACTTTTACTTTTTTATCAATATCATCGCCGCTAAATAAAAAGGCGCCCAATAAATTACGAACCTGTTTACGAATTTCACCGGCCGCCAAATCATCAATGATTTGAAACACGGTTTTATCCTGATCTAATTTCTCTTCCTGATCCTGTTCAAAATATCCCATCAACACACCGTGCCCTAATTGCGCTACACCTTCGTGCGGAATTCGTTTCGCAATCATTTTTATCATGGTTGATTTTCCTTCGCCGTTTCTTCCTACAAATCCAATTTTTTCGCCTTTGGCAATTATAAAATCAGCCTCCGAAAAAATTTGTTTGTCGCCATATTTTTTTCCGGCGTGCTCGACCGTTAGTATAATTTTACCGCTGTGTGCCGGTGGCGGAAATCGGAAATGAACCGTTGCTGCATCATCTTCATCCACTTCTACCCGCTCCATGCGATCCAGTTTTTTTATGAGCGATTGCGCAAACGAAGCCTTACTGGCTTTGGCGCGGTATTTGTCAATGAGCACTTCGGTTTGATTAATTATTTTTTGCTGATTTTTAGCAGCGTTTTCTTGTTGTTCTTTTCTTTCTTTTCTTAAAATCAAATACCGCGAGTAATTTGTTTTGTAATCAAATATTTTTTGATTTACAATTTCGATGGTACGTTTGGTAACTGCATCTAAAAATGCTTTATCGTGACTGATTAACACTACGGCGCCCGCAAACGTTTCCATAAATTCTTCGAGCCATTGAATGGCTTCAATATCTAAATGGTTGGTGGGCTCATCCAATAAAAGCACATCGGGTTTTTGTAAAAGTAATTTTGCCAATTCAATTCTCATTCGCCATCCGCCGCTAAGTTCTGAAGTTTGACGCGTAAATTCATTTCTGTCGAAACCCAAACCCTTCAATACTTTTTCAATTTCTTCTTCTTTGTTGGCGGCGCCAAAAATATCCAATCGATGATTTATTTCGGTGAGGTCTTCAATTAATTTCATGTACTCGGCGCTTTCGTAGTCGGTACGAGTTTCGAGTTGATGATTTATATTGTTGAGTTTTTCTTCCAGAATTTGAATTTCCGCGTAAGCGGTTTCTGCTTCATCAAATACAGTGCGACCATGCTGATGAATCATATCCTGCGGCAAATAACCAATTTTACAATCTTTAGGAATGGATATTTCGCCTTTGGTGGGATGTTGTTCGCCGCACAATAATTTAAGCATGGTGCTTTTTCCGGCACCGTTTTTTCCGGCCAAACCTATCCGGTCTTTCGGATTAATTAAAAAAGAAATATTATCGAAGAGATTAAATCCCCCAAAAGAAACAGTAGCTGAGTTAACCGAGATCATTTTTGAAATGATGAATTTTAAATGATAAATGATAAATTTTAAATGTTTGCGGAATTATTTTTTTCTGCGTGCAAAGATAGGATAAAATGCAGAATTAAGAATTAAGAGTGAACCCTTCGCTTTTACTCAATTGCAAGTTGGCGTACCCCTAAGCCGGCGTTAAGTTTATAATTATCCTTATCTTCAGTAAGTGCTTGTTTATAAATAGAAACCGTTCTTTCAAAATCGCCCTTTGAGGTAGCTATATAAACTTTCTTAAGTTGTTTTTTTTATTGACAATGAACTGCATCCTGGAAGCGAAAAAGCGAAAAAATAATAATTACCTCACAATAAAAAACAACTTCTAATGAATTGAAATTCTAAAACAGATACAACTTCTTTTTCCAATTACAATATTAATTAACAACTACCTTTACGTTGTAAACAACTCCTTCAATTGTTAAGGCACAAAAATATGTACCTGCCGAAATTTTAGTTTTTGGAATTATTTCGAATTTATTTTCGTTTTGATTATTTGTAAAAAAAGAAGAACTGAAAACTTCTCGCCCGTTGGCATCTTTCAAATTAACAAATACTTCGTGATTATTTTCCATTCCACTTATATCAATTCTAAATTCTCCCTCATTTGGATTGGGGTAAATTTTAAAGGCAAAAAGGTTCTTCACCAATAAAACCGAAACAATATTCGAGTATGAAAAGCTTTTATCAAAATCAGTTTGCTTTAATCTATAATACGATGTGCCCGTAAAAGGTTGTAAATCGCTCGACGAATAATTAATTTTTGTGTTGCTGTTACCAAGCGCTTTTTTAGTCAATACTTCTTTAAAGTTTATGGCATCAATACTTTTTTCAACTGTAAAATAATCATTATTTTTTTCGTTAGCTGTTGCCCAATCTAAATCTACCTTATCTTTATTTAAATTCGCATTAAAATATAAAAGTTCGATAGGCAACGGATTAACCCCATCTTGCGAACCAAACGTAACAGGGCTAAAATTATTAAGAATGGTGGCACTTTTAATACTGCCGCTGGCTCCAAAACTAATTGAACCTTGCCCTTGATTTTCCCACATGTTAGTGCCGCTTGCTTCGTAATGACCCACCATTAAATCAGCAGCATTTGTAATACCACTGTTTACTTGACTTTCCCAATACAGCCTTACATGGCAGGTAGCGTTATTCCCAATATCAAAAAATCTATCCAAATCCCAATACTCATTATAACTTACATAATTTAATGCAGCACCATAAGCAGTACCCATAAATGCTGCGGTATTATTTGGAGAAGGTGCGCTGTAATGAGTACAAATAAATTCAGTAGTAGGATCATTATTGTTATAGTTCGACATTTCTAACCTTGCCCAGCCGATGGTATAACTACCAACAGGAAAAATAAAACTATTTGGATTTCCCCCTATTTTTTTCATTGGCCCGTTAATGTAACAATTAGCATTTCCCACTCCACTTGTACCCGCGTTTTTTATTACCAGCATTCCGGCGGCAACCGATGAAACAATGCCACTGGTTGTTGTAAGATTACCGCCGCTTGTTATACTCGCATCACCTTCGGTGGCTGTGGTAAATAAAGAAGGAACTGCGCCAAATGTATTATTTAACTCTACATTGGAATATACAAACCCATCACCACCGCTTCCGGCATCACCGGCAATGGTTTGCGTGTTTGCCGTACCAATGTATTTTATTGTTGCATTAGCCCCGGAATTTAATATTCCAAATCGGTTTGGAGTTGCTGACCTTATGAAACTACCTTTTAATTGCAATATCGAAAAACTTTGTAGATCAATAAGAACTTGACCGGCAACTGTGGAGGTTAATGTAAAATTTCCGTTAATAGTAACTATTGATGAGCTTGCTTGTCGCAATGTTATTCCGGAAGTAGCATTTTGATTATTAAATAAAAGTGAGCCCAAAGTAACAACAGGTGAGCCGACATTAGTTCCAACATAAATACGGTCTGAAACACCGGGGCCGCCAACATGATTAAAAGTTAATGCGCCACCAATAATAAACTGAGTTGAATTACCATCCACTTCAATAGATGATTTTGCACTAAATACAGCACCGACATTAGTATTCAAAGTCATATTTCCATTGCAAGTAAATGTACCTGAATTTATATCGAAAAGCTCTTCATCACCTGTTGAGCCAACGTTAAGATTAGTGGTTATATTGCCTGTTATGTTTACTACAGGCGTGGGCACCCCGACATTCATACGAATCTCATTCCTATCGTTAGCGTTACCCAAATTGTTATCAAATCTAAGATCGCCATTAACAGTTAAAGTAGAATTACCGTTAACTATAACATCCATATTTGCGCCACCATTATCACTAAAAAATATGCCTGAAGCACCAACGGTTAAAGATGCAGGATTGACTGTAGAATTATTATTGAGATAAATATTCATAAGGCCACCGGCACCTGTATTGTTTTGATAAAAAGCAATACTACCAACACTTAAGGTTCCACCATCTATTTGTAAATCGCCATTAGCAGTTGTAGAGCCAAATAAACTTATTCTTAATCCTTTTGTAACAGTCATTGTTCCACCATTCAAATCAATTATCATTGCGTCTCCGGAAGAACCGTTATTGAGATCCATTGTTAAACTATCACCTAATGTAATTGTTCCGTTGGCATTATTTTCAATTTCCATATTATTACCATTGGTTTTCGTAAAAGCAACTTTCCCATCTAATATTAAACTGCTTGGATTTAGGGTTGAATTTTGATTTACAAAAAAACTTAAATTCCCAGAACCACCAAAGGGATTTTGATTACAGTTAACGGTGTTTAAACAGTGTAAAGTTCCACCATCTAAATAGACTGATATGCTACAAACGCCAGTGCACGTATTTGTAATAGTTTGTTGCCATGCTCCGGTTACTGTTAGAGTACCACCGTTTAAATTAAAAAACATTAAATCTCCATCATTACTATTGGTTAATGTTATGCTCATTATACCAATATTGCAAATGGCCGCATTATCCATTACAAAATTAAATCGGTTTCCGCTACCTGCGTTACTGCCATGCACAATAGTGAGTGTACCGTTAACATCAAGCCTTCCGTTATTGTCAATCCAAATTTCATTTTCTGCTTCTGCTCCTGCTGCTCTTAAATATGTGTAAGTTAAATTACCCGTAACGTTCATTCTTCCGGTGCCTGAAACATAAATTCTTTCTCTAAAAGTAGTATTGTTGGCACCGTTTCTGCTAATAGTGACATTACCGTTAATTTGTAAAGTGGAGGTTGAGGCAACATTTAATTCCACATTCTTCGCTAAATTATTTTCGGTAATTGATAATCCCGTGCAAGTAAGTATTATGCCTGCGGTATTAACATCTAACCTAGTGTCATTTCCGGTATTGTTCGATTGGCTTATGGCAATTGAGGTTACGGCAAAAGCGGGAGTAACATTTGCTGTAACGGCATACCCGCTTATTAAAACTACATCCCCCGCACCTAGTTGTCCGGGATAAGATAATGAGGCAGCACCACCAAAACCCGTGTTCGACCAAGTTGCCGGATTATTCCAATTGCCCGCTGCACGTGAGAAATAGTTTAGTGCGTTTGTTTTGTTATAAGGAAATACAAAACAGATAAAAATAAAAAAAATAATTCTCTTCAACATATCATTTCGTATTGGTTCACTAATTTATAAAAAAAAGTTGAATAAGTTGAATAAGTTGAACAAAAAAGTAAATTTTTAATTTATAACAGGAATCCTAAACGCATAACAACACCTGCCCTTTTTAGGGAATTCCGAAATGTACCCTAGGTCGGTTGCTAAATCTTTTATAAGAGACAAGCCTAAAGTATTTTTCTTTTCATTTTCTACAAAGTCAAATCCCTGACTATTGTCTTCAATTTTCAAAATAAAGTGGGTTGTGTCATTAGGATCAAGATTAAAAAACAACTTCAACAAATACTCATTTTGGTCAACCTTGGTATGTTTAACGGAATTTAATAAAATTTCTGTGATTATTAGTCCGAGATGAAGCGCCGATTTAGATTGAAAAACCTGATCAGAATCTTCTATATTTAAAACTATTTTTTGTTCTAACCCAAGGTGTGATCTTTTAAACTCCTTCAACAATTCGTCTATATAAGCTGAAATTTTTATGTCCGAATAGTTTTCAGTCTCGGCAAGCAAATCCTGAATTTTCAGCATTGAAAAAATACGTTGTTCATATTCTTCAAGTAAAATTTTTGGGTCGGTTGTTAAACCTTGGTTTTTGCTTATTCGCATCAAGCTGATTAAAATGGCAAAATTATTTTTTACGCGATGATTGATTTCTTTTATAAGTAACTCTTTTTCTTTTAACGTTGTAACAAGTTTGTGTTGAGCGGCCCTTCTGTGCCGAGCCTCGAGTGTTGAGGCGAAAACCAATGAAATACTAAACGCGAAAGTTTGCTCTCCGGGAGTGTATTTTTTGGGCGTATTGCCGGTTTTCTCAAAACACATAACACCAACCAATTCACCGCAAATTCTTAACGGTATATCCATAAGAGAAATAATGTTGAGCGGTTTCGAGTACAAATCAACAAACGCCTTCGTTCTTTCATCCTCATTCATATCGTTAACAATAATAATTTTATTTTCTTTTAATGCCGAAAAATATGTTGGAAAATCTGAGCGCTGGAGAATGCTTTCCTTTTTAAATGTTTTATCTCTGCCGTCGTATTCACCCATTGAGATAATGGCTGTTTTTTCATTATTAAACAGCCAAACACTTAAACGCTCTATTCGCAAGGTCTTAATAATTCTTTTTGCGAATTCTACCATTAATCCGTCAATATCATCTCTGTTAAGCGTATGAATTTTGGAGATGCTATCCAGTTCTTCCAATAAATTGATTGAGTTGTCAAAATCACTCATTGCCTTATGTAATTTGTATTTTTTTACTTTTATATTTGAAACTAAATTGATGAAAAGGCATCACATTTACAGTAGCAGGGTAGTCGTTTATTAAAACAACTTCTCCGGCTTCTAATTGTCCTGGAAAGGATGCTGCCGGGACTCCGCCAAAACCAACCTTTGACCAATTGCCCTGTACACTCCAATTACCGGCTAACTTTGAAAAGTAAGTTAATGCATTTGTTTTTGCAAAAAGAAAAACAAAAACTGTAACGAGAAAATAAATTATTCGTTTTGACATTTTATTTTTAAATTAAATTTCAACATTATAAATATACGATTTTTTTATATTACTTAAACGTTTTAGAGGCGATGGTTAATTATTTTAATATCAACTATTTATATTATTAACGGTAAAAAAAAGAACATCTATCTAAAAGTGATACGCTTTAATTAATCGCAGGATTAATTGACCGTTTTAATTAAAAGATGCAAATTTTTTCGACTTATATCCCGAATGCAAAATGGGATAAAATGAAGAATTAAGAATTTATTTTTATTCATTTGAGATAACCACAACGATTAACCGTCCAATTAAATTTTGGATTCAATTGTTAATTAAAAAATACAATTCATTAGTCCATTTAGTAAATCAGCACTCTTAATGAGTGAGCGAATATTAAACCATCATTGCATTCGCTATTTTTGGTTAAATCTTAATCTAAAAATCATGAAAAAACTTTACAAATCAATTCTCGGCGCAGTTAGTATTCTCGCTTTTGGTAATTCTGTATTGGCGCAAGCGCCTTTCTTGGTAAAAGACGTAAACACTATCGGTGCGGGTTCGTCTCCAAGTAACGGTGTAAAAATGGGGGCTTTCTATTATTTTTCAGCCAACGATCCTGTTACTGGTTCAGAGTTATGGAAATCGGATGGTACACTTGCCGGAACTACATTGGTAAAAGATATTAATCCCGGTACAAGCGGCTCAAATCCTTTTAGCCTGGTTGTTTTGGGAACCAATATTTATTTCTCAGCAAATGATCCTACAAACGGTTCTGAAGTTTGGAAAACAGATGGTACTCTTGCCGGAACAATGCTTTTAAAAGATATTAATACCGGAACACTAAGCGCCAGCCCAAGCGGACTCACCCTAATGGGAACTAATATTTATTTTAATGCAAATGACGGCGCCGCCGGTGCTGAGTTATGGAAGAGTGATGGAACCTTAGCCGGAACTTCTTTAGTAAAAGATATTAATGCAGGTGCCGTTAGTTCAAGCCCGAGCAGTTTTACAGTTATGGGAACCAATATTTATTTTGCTGCCACTGATGCTGCAACAGGAAATGAATTATGGAAAAGCGACGGAACACTCGCCGGAACAAGTATGGTAAAAGATATTCGAGTTGGAGCCACCGGTTCATTTCCGGTTAGTTTTGCTCTTATGGGAATCAACCTTTATTTTTCGGCCAACGATGGAGTTGCCGGAGCAGAATTATGGAAAACAGATGGAACCTTAGCCGGAACTTCATTGGTAAAAGATATTTATGCCGGAGCTACCGCATCAAATCCCAATGGAATAAAAATTTTAGGAACCAATATTTATTTTACAGCTTCTGATGCTGCCAACGGCTCCGAACTTTTTAAAAGTGACGGAACTTTAGCCGGAACTGCCATTGTAAAAGATATTAATCCGGGCGCACCTGGTTCGGGTGTCGGTGGACTTACTGTAATGGGAACTAATTTATATTTTAATGCTAACGAGGCAGTAAACGGAAATGAATTATGGAAAAGTGATGGTACATTTGCCGGAACAACTTTATTAAAAGATATTGCAACAGGTACTTTAAACTCCAGCCCGTCCGGCATAACCGTTATGGGAACCAATATTTATTTTAGCGGAAATGATAATGTTGTTGGTGGTGAATTATGGAAAAGTGACGGCACCGCAGTAGGAACTACATTGGTAAAAGATATCCAGACCGGAGTTAACGGTTCATTTCCTTTCAATATTTTTAATAACGGCGCTACCATTTATTTTGTATCAAACGATGGAATTATTGGTGGAGAACTTTGGAAAAGCGATGGTACCGTTGGCGGAACTGTTTTAGTAAAAGATATAAATGGCGGAACAAGCGGTTCATTTCCTTTCGGATTAACCGTAATGGGTTCTAATTTTTATTTTTCGGCATTCGACGGAATTAACGGACAAGAAATTTGGAAAAGCGATGGAACCGCCCTTGGTACAAGTTTGCTTAAAGATATTTATCCCGGCCCTAACGGTTCAAATCCATTTTCATTTGCAACTATGGGAGGTAATATTTATTTTTCGGCCGGCGATGGAGTGAACGGACAAGAAATTTGGAAAAGCGATGGCACTGCTTTAGGTACTGTGCTTTTAAAAGATATTAATACAGGAACAGTTAGTTCGAGCCCTAATAGTATTACTGCTATGGGAAGTAATATTTATTTTTCGGCAAATAACGGAACTAATGGTGCAGAATTATGGAAAAGCGACGGAACTTTAGCAGGAACCGTTTTATTAAAAGATATAAATCCGGGCGCTAGCAGTTCCGGTCCAACAACATTCACAGTTCTTGCATCAAATATTATTTTTAATGCAAATGACGGTACCAATGGTAGCGAGCCATGGATAAGCGATGGAACACTTGCAGGAACCACTTTATTGAAAGATGTGAATACCGGAACTTTAAGTTCAGGTCCGAATTCTTACAGGGTAATGGGAAGTAATATTTATTTTAATGCCATTACCGCTACTAATGGAGGCGAATTATGGAAGAGCGACGGAACCTTAGCGGGAACTACGATGGTAAAAGATATTAATCCCGGTGCAGCAGGCTCCACTCCGCAATCAATTAATGTGATGGGGTCTAATATTTATTTTAGTGCTAATGATGGAACTAACGGTTCGGAGCTATGGAAAAGTGACGGAACTTTAGCAGGAACTGTTTTAGTAAAAGATATTAATGTAGGAGCGGGAAGTTCAAGCCCTTCAAACATGGCAATATTAGGAAGTAATTTTTATTTCAATGCAATTGATGGCACAGCAGGCGGAGAACTTTGGAAAAGTGATGGAACGTTAGCCGGAACAAGCATGGTAAAAGATATTTATCCGGGTATTGTAACTTCTAATCCCAGCAATTTAACTGTAATGGGATTCAATATTTATTTTTCTGCAATTGATGCGGTAGGAGGAACTGAACTTTGGCAAACCGATGGAACAACACTTGGTACTGTAATGTCGGGCGATATTTATCCAGGAACAAACGGTTCGTTTCCGGGAAATTTAATTGCCATGGGTGCTTCGATTTATTTTCAGGCGAATGATGGCGTAAAGGGACAAGAAGTTTGGGGCTACGCACCCAACACAACAGGTGTAACAACTTTTAACCTAACCAATACTAACGGTCTGCTAATTTACCCCAACCCTGCTTCGGGTGTTGTTTATATTAAAACCGATAAAAATTCAAAAGGAAATATTTCTGTTTATGATATGACGGGAAGATTAATTCTAAAAAATAATTTGATTGAAACAGAAATAAATCAAATAAATACTTCTAATCTAAATATCGGTATTTATTTAATTCGTGTTTCTGATGAGAATGGAAAAGAATTAGGCGCACAAAAATTATTAATTGAAAAATAATTTTTCTTCATTTATAAAAAAGGGCTGCGGAAATTTCAGGGTAGTTTTGTTTTGGGTAGGATTTGGAATTGCAGTTGTTTATGGGTTAGTAATGTACGGGAGAAACATGGGTGGTTTTGATTTTTTATGGGGCGTCAAATACTTGTGAAAACCCTCAAGTAAATTCGGTATAAGAAATAATGCTTTTTTGTTTAAATAGTTCAATAAGTATTTTATAAACTTGATAGCTCAACTTGATGTTAAAATAATTTCAATAAGTAAAAAATTCTTATCTTAGTATTCATAAACTACGAAAATGAAAAATTTATTCTCTGCATTAAGTCTTATTTGCTTAACAACTTTCGGTCAATCACCATATCCAATTCCTAACATTGATTTCATTTCCTATCCTCCGGTAGGTAATTCAAGAGAAGTTGCTGATAACATTCCTTCGGCACTCGATATAGTTAATAATGGAGTGTATATTGCCGGACACACCAAAACCGGAGCGGGTTCACAGGATTTTATTCTTCTTAAATACGATACCGTTGGTAATTTTAAATGGAAAAAAACGTACGATAAAGCTGGTTTGGATGATAGAATTTTTGACATAGCGGTAGACAATTCAGGAAATGTTTACGTTACCGGCGGAAGTCAGGATATTACTTCCGGTTTTGACGTAGCTACCATAAAATACGATTTAAACGGTAATCAGATTTGGGTGGCTCGATATAACGGTGGGGGAAATTCTGACGATAAAGGTTTTTCAATCGCCTTTGATGGTTCTAACGTTTTTGTTTGCGGTTTTTCATCAAGTGCAACAACTGGAAAAGATTTCACTGTTATTAAATATAATAGTTCAGGAGTTCAGCAATATGTTTACACAAAAAACGGAACTGCCAATGGCGATGATGTTGCAAACTCATTGGTTTGGCAAAGCAATAAACTTTATGTTACAGGGAATTTGAAAAACACAACTTCAAATCAGGATATTTACACCACAAGATTAAACGCTATTAACGGAAATTTTGATTGGTCGCAAACAATTAACGGTACCGCAAATCTCGATGACCAAAGTTTAGATATTAAATTAAATGGTGGCGATGTTTTAATTTGTGGTGGCATTACAAACACAGGAACCAATCAGGATTATCATTTCGCAAGATTAAATTCTAATAACGGGGCAACAGTTTTTTCAAAATCTTACGATGCTTTCGGCGGGGATGATTATGCAACGTCTTTAATATTCAATTTAAGTTCAACGTATGCAATTGTGGGTTTGGCTCAAAACGGAACTAATTACGATTATCATACTGTAAAATATAATAACGCAGGAATTTTTTCTTGGGTTCATAAACTTCAAAGGGGTACGGGCTTTAGTGCAGTTCTTCCAAAAATCGAGGTTGATATTTTAGGAGATTTTTATGTTTGTGGTGCATCACAAAATAATTCGTCTTTAGACGGAGTTCTTTATCAACTTGCGCCAAGTGGAAATCAAGCGTGGATTGATTATCAAGATGGTTTCGGTTTACGTGATGCACATGTTGACCTTTCAACTGATAATTTAGGGCATGTTTATCTTGCTTCGCTCAATGAAAGATTAACTAACGTCTTCGACATTGCTCTCATTCGGTACAGTCAAACGCCAGTTTATGCCCCTATTGATTTTAGTAGCGAACCCAATAATCCCGCTTATTTATTTTATAAAAATGATGGTCAGGTTTTTGATTCGGCTTACAATAATGTAACGCAAGTAAAGTATTGTACTGAATTAACGAATCCTAAATTATTTTTCGGAAACAATAATATTTCATTTTTATTTGCAAGTATCGATACTTTAAAAACAACGGTTGATACAGTGCATAGAATTCAATTGGATTTTAATAATTCGAATAAATTAACAAAAAATATCTTTGATTAAACTGCGTGGTATTCTTCCACGTTTCTTTGATTGGTTGTTGTTTTCTTCCATTTTCTTTTGTAGTTTTATAATTGTTAAACTTAAGAAAATGTCCAAACTCTTTTATGCTATACCGGTCTTGTTTGGTTTGACGTTAAACAGTGTTGATATTTCAGCATCCAATAATAAAGTATTCATTACAGGCTTATCGCGTAGCGCTAATGCAACTACTATACCTCTTAACGCCCCGTTAGGTACTTCTTATATTCAGCCTACGTCAAATAACAACCCAAATTTTTCTGACGCATATATCGCAGAATTCAGACCGAATGCAATTATCGGTATAAAAGAGAACACCTTAATAAATAGCGGTTCAGTTTTAATTTATCCTAACCCAACCAATAGTGGCATTACAATCAAACTTGAAAATTTAGGCAAAACTAAAATCGAAATAAAAAGCGTATTAGGTCAAACTGTTTACAGTTATTCCGGTGAAATTACAGCTCACGAATTTCATATTGATTTGTCGAAATTAACAAACGGAATTTATTTCGTTAATATTTATAACGATAATAAACAATATTCACAAAAAGTAATATTGAGCAAATAAAACGAATGAAACATTTAAAACATATTATATATTTTATTTTTATCAGCTCACTTTTTAACGATTTCCCTTTACATTCTCAAAATTGGAATAAGGTTGGAAACGGGCTGAATCTGCAAGGATGGGTAATGATTGAAGATACGTCAAGCGACCGTCTTTTGGTAGCGGGCGATTTTAGTTTTTTAGGCGGCGCATGCAGTTGCAATAATTTTGCTTGGTGGAACGGTGCTTCGTGGAGTTTTTTTAGTGATTCAACGGGGCCACGTCCAAGGGCCATAACAAAATATCAGGGGGATATTTATTGTGGGACTTTTAATTTTTATCCGGCTTCTGTTCAGCCTCCACAATTATGTAAACTTGGTAACAATAAATGGCTGAGAACCTCAAAGGTTCATGGAAATATTTATGATTTGAATATTATAAACGGGAAACTTTATGCGGCAGGCACCTTCGATTCAATTGGAGGTATTAAGGCTAACGATGTTGCTTATTATGATGGCGTTTGGCATGCTATTGATACAACCAGTTGGGAATTTCCGGAAATGGATAGGGTTATTGGTTATAACAATGAAATTTATGTAATCGGAAATTTTAGAAGTCATGACCATACTATACGTAGAATGGCGAAATGGAACGGAGTAAAATGGTCAAATGTTGGCGGTAATGTATTTGGTTATGCAATGGGCGTTCCGAGAACCATGAGTGTGTATAAAAATAAACTTTATGTGGGAGGAACTTTTTCAAAGAGTTTTGGCAATCCCGGTAATAGCCTTGCGCGATGGAATGGAACAAGTTGGGACAGCATACCCGGTATTTACCATCCTTTGGGTTATGGGACAGTTTTTGACATGAAAATATACCATGATAAATTAATTTTGGGTGGGGAGTTTAAATACGCTGATACGGTAGCTTCAACTGATATGGTAGCATGGGATGATACGAAATTCTTGTCTTTTGGTGTTCATAAATTTGATTTGCCTGTTCTTAATATCGGCTTTTACAGGGACAGAATTTATGTACTTTGCGGTGATTCTATCGATAATATGCTTGTAAATGGCATTGCCTATTATGATGGTACTTTTGCGGCGGTAGAAAACATTCAGGCTTCATCAATCAACATTAATATTTATCCCAACCCATTTAGTAACCAAATTCTTATTTCATCAAACGGAAATTATAAAAATGTAAAAATTCAGATTCATAATGTATTAGGCCAACTGGTTTATTGTTCAGATGCAAACTTAGAGGAAGAAATAAAAATTTCTACCGAAAAGTTTTGTCCTGGTTTTTATCACTTGTCTATTACACAAAATAATGAAAACATTTTTTTAAAAAAATTAATTAAAGTTTCTGATTAATGAAAATTATTTAACTAAACTACATTCGAAAATTGAAATAATAAATACTCCTTGGCAAACTGTTTTAAAATTGCCTTTCGCAAATGAAATTGATGTTTCAAAACTTACACAAGGAATTTATACTTTGAAAATCTCGGAACCAGGTGAGCAGTTTTATTATTCTAAGTTTATTAAAGAATAAAAAAATTAATTACATATTTATTTATAATCGTCATTGCTATCGAAGCGAAGCAATCACTTTACGGTCAAAACTGGACTCAGGTTGATACTAATTTGCGCGCTGCCCCCCATGCATTGTATTTTGATTCTGTTTCAAATTCATTATTTGTTGGTGGGCAATATAAAAGAGTTTTTAACGGCGATACTATTGTTGGAATCGGCCAATACAAAAATGGGCAGTGGTTCAGAATGGGCGATGGTGTGGATTGGTTAAAGAGTTTTCCTTGGTGTACTAATTGCATTCCAAATCCGGTTAATTCAATTATTAGATATAAGGATACAATTTATATTACAGGTATGTTTTTAACTTCAGGAAATTATACCGTAAACGGAATTGCCAAATGGAACGGGACAAAATGGCTACCTCTTAAAACTGGCCTTAAGGATTCAGATGTTGGTCCTGGTTCTGGTATTGGCTATAAGTTTAAAATTTATAATAACGATTTATATTTAACGGGAGCATTTGACAGCGTATGTGGCGTTGCAGCACATAGCTTGGCAAAATTTGATGGCGTAAATTGGTCGGCAGTTAACAATTTACCTCGCATATACCCAACGAATTCAAACTTTGTTTACGATGTTGAGTTTTTTAATGGAGAAATTTATGCCGGCGGTATAATGGATAATGGTACTACCTTAAAAGATATAGTTAAATGGAATGGCACAGCTTGGGTAAACCCCGGAATAGGAATGTATGGTTTAGGTTACATAAGAGGCATTACTATCTATAAAAATAATTTATATGTTATTGGGTCTTATTCTTATTATAATCATCCAAGCAACCCTGGTAATTGTATTGTTCGATACGATGGTTTTAATTGGCAAAGTGTAGGAACGGGAATGTTATTCGCGCCAAATGGTTTAGCATGGTTAAACGCTTACAAAATTTATAAAAATAAATTATATTTAGGAGGGGAGTTTGATTTGTGTAATAACGCAAAGATGTATAGCATTGTTACTTTCGACGGTTCGAATTTTTGTTCCTTAGATACTACAACCTATTTCAACAAAGGGGTAGATTGCATAGAATTTTACCATGATTCATTATATGTTGGCGGTTACTTAAAATCAGGAACAAATGGCTTTGCAATTAGTCTTGCGCGTTGCATTAATTATAATTATACCGATAAATGTAGCGCTTCGGGTGTGGGGATTAAAGAAGTTAATAATTTAATATCTAACTTAAATGTTTACCCCAACCCAGTTTCAAATACTTTATTTATTTCGCCAAAGCAAGATGAATTTAAAAATTCAGAAATTGAAATAACAAACGCTTTAGGGCAAATTGTTTTGAAGTTACCTTATTCAAATGAAATTGATGTTTCGAAGTTAGCACAAGGATTTTATAATTTGAAAATCTCGGAACCAGGTGAGCAGTTTTATTATTCTAAGTTTATTAAAGAATAAAAAAAATAATTACATATTTATTTTCTTCATTTATAAAAAAAGGCTGCGGAAATTTCTGCAGCCTTTTTTTATAATAACATACCCGCTATAGTAGCCGATAAATAAGAAGCCAAGGTTCCGCTGATGAGCGCGCGTATTCCCAATTTTGCAAGATCTGGTCTTCTTTCAGGGGCGAGAGCGCCAATTCCTCCAATTTGCATTCCTACCGAAGCAAAATTAGCAAAACCACAAATAGCGAAACTTACAATAATTAATCCTTTTTCGCTTAGCGGCGCCGCTAATTTATGAGTGAGTGTATCAAAGGCAACAAATTCGTTGATGCTTATTTTTTGTCCCATTAAAGTAGCAACAGTTTGCACATCGGCATCTGGCACGCCCATGCACCAGGCGAGGGGATAAAATATTTTCCCAAAAATATAATCCAGTGAAAGTTCCGGAAAAATTTTTCCCAATCCATAATTTATAAATGCTATCAATGCAATAAATCCAATTAGCATAGCTATTACATTCACCGCAATTTTCATCCCATCTGCCGCGCCGTGCGAAATGGCATCAATTAAATTAGTGTATTCACTTTTTACTTCGAGCTTAACTGATCCTTTGGTTTGCGATTCCTCGGTTTCGGGATAAATAATTTTTGAAATTACCAAAGCCGCCGGAGCCGCCATTAAACTTGCCGTTAATAAATATTCTGCTTTAGCGCCCATGTTCACATACACAATTAAAATTCCGCCGGCAATACAAGCCATGCTTCCGGCCATTGAAGAAAGTAATTCGCTTTTTGTCATAGTGGCTAAATACGGACGAATCATTACCTGGGCTTCCACTTGTCCCACAAACGCGCTCGCTACATTGCTTAAAGCTTCTGCTCCGCTTACTTTCATCACATAATTCATGATACGTGCAATAAAAGAAACAACTCGTTGCATAAAACCGATGTGATATAAAATGGCTACCAAAACGCAAACTAAAATTATTGTCGCGGTAACGCTGAACGCAAAAACAAAAGTGTGGGGGGCTCCAAAACTTTGAAGGCTGTTACCATGCGTATCCACCATAATTCCTCCATAAACAAAACTGGCGCCTTGTGTAGCGAAATGTTCAATTTTTCCCATTCCTTTTCCCAACAAAGCAAAAAACCTTGTAACGGACGGAACTTTTAAAACTAAAATGGCAATTAGAAGTTGGAGGGCGAGTCCGCTTAATACCAAACGCAAATTAATAGCTTTTCTATTGTTAGATAACAAAACTGCTATTCCAAAAATCACAACTATCCCAATGAGTCCGGTAAATCTATCCATTTGATTTTCTTTTCTAAATCAAGAGCAAGTTACAAATTTGTTTTAAATCAATTCTTAAACGAAAAAATAATGAAAGCAAGCGAAAACAATATTATTAATTATCTATATAAAATTGGGCCTTGCTATGATTCCCAAAAAAATATAATTATGTAACCAAATGCATTTTCGCTTATTATAATTTAAATAGGAGGCCAAGATGAATTCCCCAATAAAAAAATTAATGGTAATTGTTTTATGCATTACTGCGAGTGTAAATGCTAAAACAACATTAAGTATCGAGAAAGCTTTAAAAAACAATTTAATTAAGGCCAGCGTTATTTGCAATGGCGGATTGCGGGTAAATTATTCTATAAAAAACGAAACCAAAGATTCATTAAAAATTATAATTCCTGCGGGATGGCGAATGAATTCGGTGAAAGAAGAATACCAGGATATTTTAGTTACGCGCGATCAGATTTTGGCTTTGGGAAATCATCAGCAGAAGATATTTGAAATAAAAGGTTATTGTTGCGAGGCCGATCATTCGGGACCAATAGAAGGCGCTAAATATGAAACCGGAAAAATGGCTGATACGGCCTTGGCACGAATTGCTGTTTACTTAAACGAACATCCGGCCGATTCAAATACCGAACAATATGCGGTATGGGCCATCAGCGATAATAAACCAAGTTCAAACATTGTTTCTTATAACGATACCACCGATTCTCCGCTGCGAAATTTTGTTTCGCAGTTAAAACACGAACCGGTTAAATGGTATACTTTATTAAAACGCGTAAAAATAAATAGCTACGGAAATATTCACGAAAGTCCCATTCAATTAAAAGGAAAAGTAAATTATAGTGTAGATGAAATTTGTTACGCCTACTTTTTTATTTTGGATACCGCAGGAAATAAAGTGGGAATTATAACCGGACAATGGCTCACCCCCGGAAATAACGACTATTTAGTAAACGTAAATTTGAAAGATTTTAAAAAGGGTAAATACAAAATTATGCTTGCCGATAAGAAAAAGGAATTTTTCGCTAAAGAGTTTGAAATTTGATGGTAAAATAGCAATCTGACAGTCAGTATTTTACGTTCTTTTCTAAAGAGTTTGCATTTTTAATTTTTTTTTTAGCTTAAAATCAAAATATTTTTTTTTCTTTGCACAAAATTAGTGAACATTTTAAACGCTAAAAGCAAAGAATAAAACATGTATTGGACCTTAGAATTAGCATCGTGGTTAGAAGACGCTCCTTGGCCGGCAACAAAAGACGAATTGATTGATTTTGCCATGCGATCGGGTGCACCAATGGAGGTGATTGAAAATTTGCAAGAAATGGAAGACGAAGGCGAAGCTTACGAAACAATTGAAGAAATATGGCCCGATTATCCTACCAAGGATGATTTCTTTTTTAATGAAGATGAATTTTAAAAAAAAGCCGCTGGAAAATTTCAGCGGCTTTTTTTATTTGCAAAATTTAATTCCCAAAAATTATTCTATAATTATTTTTTTCATTGAGAATTTTTGTCCGCTTTTAATATTTACAAAATAAATTCCTTTAGGTAAATCACTAACATTAATATTTGCAAGAATAGAAATTTCATTTCCTAAATTTTCATTTTTAACTATCTGCCCGAGTATATTAGAAAAACTCACATTTATTGGTTCTCCTAAAGCGTTATTCATTGCCACATTCAGAAGTTCATTACAAGGATTCGGAAAAACAGAAAAATCGTTGTTGATTTCAGTTGTTTTTATTCCGGCCACAACCGCAGTATTTATTTTAATATCGATTTTTTTGGTAGTTAATGTGCCGCTTGTTTGTGCACTATACTGAATTTTTAAAACCGGAAATTTATTAGAACTGTGATAATAAGTATATTCTTTTTGCACCTGCATTTGAGTAGTTGGCCCTGATGTTAAAGTAAAAGTAATCGCATTTATCACTTGCAAACAATTGGTTAAAACTAACCCGCCCGGCATCACCACTGTGCCGGTTCCGGACCCGCTAACGTTAATGGTACCTGAAATACTTGAAGTAACAGTACCTGTAGTTGTAGATCCGCCAAATGCATCATTTGAATTGTATCCGAAATTTATTGGCCAGATATCGGCAACAGCGGTATTAGAAAAATTAATAACTGTTCCGGGGAACTGAATTCCCTGATATTCGAAATTTGAAGCTGTACTTTTATAATGAAAATAATTACCCCCGCCTTGATCTTCAGAAATTGTAGCACCGGGAAAAATTGCGGCACTAGGTGTAGAAGCAACAGTTGTATAGGTACTGGTTTCAACAAAAGTATTAGTCAATAAAGAAGTGAAGTTCCAGTTCTGGCCGACTCCGGTTGTTTTAGGAATGGCTGTTGTTGAATCGTATTGCTGTCTGGTGTTAACATTTCCGATAACAGGTTCATTAAATGCCTTGGTTAAGGTTAATTGCGCTTTACTTAATTGAATAATAAAACTCAAAGCTAATAAAGAAAGGTAGATTTTTTTCATGCGTTCATTTTTAAAGGTTTAAGTAAAATTATGGAATAATAATCAAAAGCACAAAAAATTTTGAATTTCAATGATAAATTAAATAACAGATGCTCTTTCTAAACGATCATTTATAGCTAATCCTAATCCTGTTTTTGGCATGTGGCTACAAATAATAATTTCGCAATCGCTTTCATCTAATTTTCTTAAAGCAGAAAATAAATTTGCGGCAGCCTCTGCTAAATTTCCCTCTTCAGAAAGATTAATATTCAAACTATTTTTTATTTTTTCAGAAATTTTTCCAAACCATAATACTCCAATTTTTTTACTTTTATTTTCTTCCATCAGCGTTTCAATATTTCCAATCAGCAATGGTTTTATTGGAGAATAATGGTTTTTTAATTGTCCGGGAGCGTTCGGATTATCCGACTTATTTATTTTTATTTCAAGCTTTCCAACAAAACTTTCAATTTCTCCCACTGTTAATCCCCCAAAACGGTAAATACAAACTCCATTATTTTCAATGCCCACAATAGTAGATTCCAATCCCACTTTACACACCCCACCGTCCAAAATATATTCAATACATTTTCCCAATTGTTTTTCTACGTGCGATGACTCTGTGGGACTTATATACCCAAACGGATTTGCACTCGGCGCCGCTAGTGGGAAATTTATTTTTTGTAACAAAGCCAATGTCATTGGATGATTTGGAACTCTTACAGCCACATTTTGCAAACCGGATGTAACTAAATCGGGTATATTATTTTTTTTGGGAAGCAAAATAGTTAATGGTCCTGGCCAAAAAGTTTTTGCTAATATTTTCAGAGGCTCAGGAAAATCATTTACATACTCCATTGCTTTTTCGAGCGAATAAGTATGTAAAATCAAGGGGTCGAAAAACGGCCGGTTTTTAACTTCAAAAATTTTAGCTACGGCGATCGGATCAAGGGCGTTGGCCGCCAAACCATAAACGGTTTCGGTGGGAATAGCCACTAATTTCCCCTCTGAAAGCAGTTTTGCCGACAATAAAATATCTTTCCCAATAGCAGCCATACACAAAATTAGCAATTATAACAGTAAAAATTATATATTTGTTACCCTTAAATGTCGCTATTAAAAATAAAAGATAAGCAATTCAAACCATACATTTCTTCCGAAAAAATTCAGGAGGCTGTAAAAAATGTGGCGGCTAAAATTAATGCGGAACTTAAAGACGAGTTCCCAATTTTTTTAGTGGTGCTCAACGGTGCTTTTATGTTTGCATCGGATTTATTGAAGGAAATAAATTTCCCCTGCGAAATTTCGTTTGTAAAAGTGGCTTCGTACCACGGGGCAACAAGTTCGGGTTCGGTAACTGAATTAATAGGATTAACAGAAGATGTAACTAATCGCACAGTTGTTATTGTTGAAGACATTGTGGATACCGGATTAACGCTCGAAAAATTAATAAACGTTTTAAGTAAAAAAAATATTAAACAATATAAAGTGGCTACCGCATTTTTTAAACCAAGTTCATTAAAAAATAATATTAAAATACATTATACCGGAATTGAAATTCCGAATGATTTTGTGGTGGGTTATGGTTTGGATTACGACGGACTAGGAAGAAATCAAAAAAATGTTTTTGTATTAGCATAAATAATTTAAAAAAATAACTCATGTTAAATATCGTTTTATTCGGACCTCCGGGCGCAGGCAAAGGCACTCAATCGCAAAACCTCATTAATAAATTTGGTTTGGTACATTTATCAACCGGCGATTTATTGCGCACCGAAATTGCTCAGGGCTCCGAACTAGGCGTTAAAGCAAAAGCCATTATGGATAGCGGCATTTTAGTGAGCGACGATATTGTAATTAGTATGATTGAGAAAAAAGTGGATAACAATCCTTCCGCTTATGGTTTTATTTTTGATGGTTTCCCGCGTACAAAAGCGCAAGCCGAAGCGTTAGATGATTTATTGCAGAAAAAAGGAACCGCGATTAGTTGTATGATTGCTTTAGAAGTGGGGGATATTGAATTAACCCGGCGCTTATTAGAAAGAGGAAAAGAATCAGGAAGAGCCGATGACGCTAATGAAACTGTGATTGGAAACCGTATTAACGAATACAATACAAAAACGCTTCCTTTAAAAGAATATTATTCGGCCGAAGGTAAATTTCACTCTGTGAGTGGCGCCGGGACCGTTAGCGACATTTTTAAACAAATTTGCACGCGATTAATTTTTATTGAAGCAGAAATTGAATTAACACAATTAGAAAACGATATTGAACATTTAGATTTAACCGTTAATGATTTTGAAGTGGCTACTGAAATTTCGGATGAATTGAAACGGGATATTGAAGAAGTTCGCAGTTCAGTTGGCAGTGGGCAGAAAGCAGTTGGCAGTAAGCAGTTGGCAGTTGGCAGTAAGCAGAAGGCGGTTGGCAGTAAGCAGTTGGCAGTTGGCGGTAAACAGAAGGATGGAGGTAAAATTAAAAATGCAAAATTAAAAATTAAAAAAGCCGTAAAGAAAACATCTTCGAAAAAAATAGTTAAGAAATCTTCGGCTAAGAAAAAAATTGTTGTGAAGAAAAAAACAATTTCTAAAAAATCTTCTCCTAAAAAAAATAAAAAGAAACCAGCTCCCAAAAAATCGAATAAGAAGGTTTCGAAAAAAAAGAAAAAATAATTTCCCTCTCAAAAAAATTATCTGAACTAAATTTAAGTGGACACAAACTTTGTTGATTACGTAAAAATTTGCTGCCGCAGCGGAAAAGGCGGCGCGGGCTCAATGCATTTTCACCGCGATAAAAACACTGCAATGGGTGGCCCCGATGGTGGCGATGGCGGGCGTGGCGGACATATTATTTTACGCGGCAATAAACAATTCTGGACTTTAATACATTTAAAATATCGCAAGCACGTTATTGCGCAAGAAGGAGAAAAAGGTTCCAGTGCAAAATCGTCGGGTAAAGAAGGTAAGAATGAGATTTTAGATGTTCCGTTGGGAACCATTGCGCGTGATGCAGAAACAGGAGAGATTGAATTTGAAATTACTGAAGAAGGACAAGAAGTTATTATTG
>JAHEYG010000113.1 GCA_023251725.1 Sphingobacteriaceae bacterium
CGGTGGCGTATCCAACATCTATTTTCAGCCCTTCATGTATTTCCTTGGAGGATAATAATGGATTTGCTTTAATAAAGGCAAGCACTTCGTTATGCTTATTAAGGTTTATTTTGGCCATTGTAATAATTTGTAGCTCATAAATATAGCAATTAACGCTCAAAAAGCATCAAAAATGAGCTTTATTTTGTAATTATTTGAGCTACAATTTTTTACTTTTCTTAACAGATTATACAGATGCATGCAAACTTTTAATTGAGTTTGTGGGGCAGTTGTGAAAACATCTTTTTGTAAATGCAATAAGCTAAGATTTTTCTTATTAATTTATTGTGCTAATTTAATTAAGCAGTTTTACAAACATGTAAGTTCTTACCCAATATTGTACTTTTTTCTTTGCAAAATTGTTATACCTTAGATGATACAAATAATTAGCTCCCTTAATAAGCTCCCAAAATTAATTTAAATGAAAAACAAGTATTTAAAAATATTAATTATTGCTTACGGTTTGCTAACAACGGCTTTTATTGGGGCGCAAGTAAACCTTGTGCCAAACCAGAGCTTTGAAACATACACTGCCTGTCCAACTGGTGCTGCTCAAATTAATTACTCTAATAATTGGGATACACCAACTGTTGGGACACCGGATTACTTTAATACTTGCGCCAATATTCCAACGGGTGTGAATGTTCCAACAAATTTTATGGGTTATCAAACAGCTAATAATGGTAATGCATATTCAGGATTGTTTGCATATTATGATTTTTTTCAAACTTATCGAGAATATGTTCAAGGCCAATTAACAAGTACGTTAGTTGCAAATAAGAAATATTACATTGCAATTTATGTTTCTTTATCAGACAGTTCAAGGTATGCCACCGATGATTTTGGTATTTATATCACACCAAATGCAATAAGCAGGACAGATTGGGATGCTTTTGGTTTTTCGCCTCAAATTCAAAATCCATCAGGCCAATTTTTAAGTAATAAAAATGGCTGGACGAAAATTTCAGGTTCATTTATTGCTTCAGGAAACGAACTGTTCATTACGATTGGTAATTTTAAGAGTGATGCAAATACAGATACTTTAAGACTTATGTCTAACAGTACAACAAACTCTGATTTTAATGCGTCGTATTATTATGTAGATGCAGTTTGTTTATCGGATGATTCGCTTACGTGTAATAATTTAGTTGGGATTAAATCTATTGAAAATATTACCACTAACATTTATTATAACTCATACACAAAAAAAATAATTGTTAAAGAAAATGGCGATTATACAATTAAAGTCTTTGATATATACGGCAATGTAAATAACGAGATGAAATTAAACGGTCATAATGATATTGATGTTTCTTTTTACGAAAGCGGATCCTATATTGTTCTCTTTAATAATTCAAAAGGCAGTTCTATAAAAAAACTAATTATTAATAATTAAAACTAAAATTTATTGAAAAGATGACGATAAAATTTTTTAACTTGCTTAAAATAGAAGTTGTAATTTGTCCACCCAAAGATACTAACTCCAGTTTAAGGTTAGATATTATTTAAAATTTGGTTTATTTAAAAAAGGGAATCGAATGGGTTCCCTTTTTTATTAAATAAAATCCCCGTTTTTCCTCAAAAAAATCCTTACCTTTAAAGGTTCATCTTCATTATGAATTTTAGGCATATCTTCTACTTTTTGTTGCTGAGTCTTTTTTTAGGCCCTAAATTATCTTTTGCCCAATTTTATTACGGCATGCAAATGGATTTCGGAAAAAACCGCATGCAATACCAAAAGTTTGAGTGGACCTACTTTGATTTCGACCGCTATAAAATTTATTCATACGCCGGCGGATTGGAATTGGCCCGTTACGCCGCTGTTTCGCTGGCAAAACAATTGCCCTTAATGGAAAAGCACCTCGATTATCAAATAGAAGATAAACTTCAGGTAATTGTTTACAATAATCAAAACGATTTTAAACAAACTAATTTAGGTTTAACCGACGACCAATCGAGCAACTTGGGTGGAGTTACCCGTATTGTGGGAGATAAAATTTGTATTTACTTCAATGGCAATCACGCCGATTTCGACCGGCAAATTCGTGCCGGCTTAGCCGAATTAATAATTGATAAAATGATGTACGGCGGCCGCGCCCGCGATGTGGTTCGTAATTCTACTTTGTTAACTCTTCCCGATTGGTTCAAACTAGGGCTTATCGCCTATTTATCTGAAGGATGGAATACTTATTCGGATATAAAATTAATGGATGTTATTAAAAACAATCGATTCTATAAATTTAATCATTTGGCAGGTAAAGAAGCAGTAATTGCAGGCCACGCACTTTGGTATCACGTGGCCGATATACAAGGCGAATCGGTTATATCAAGTATTTTATATATGACTAAAGTTACTCGTAGTCCCGACGGCGCTTTTTTAACCGTTACCGGCTCGTCGCTAAATAATTTAATTGCCGATTTATCGGAAGCATTTAATCGCCGGTATTACCATTACAACGATACCACAAGAACTTTGCCGGATAGTATAAATGTATTGATAAAACCAAAAAAAACACGGCATTATTACGAATTAAAAGTGAGTCCCGACGGACAAAAAGTTATTTACGCTTCTAATGAAATGAGTCAGTTTAAAGTTTGGTTAACTACTGTTGGAGAAAACCTGCCTACCGATCATAAGCCTGCGCAACTGCAGGCAGGCAAGAAGAAAAAATTATTAAAATACGGATGCAAAATTGAACGAATGGATGATTACAGTTATCCTTTACTGGCCTGGCATCCCAATAATAAAATTGTAGCCATGGTTTACGAGCGAAGAGATCAGATTATACTTCACACCATTAATTTAGAAACCAAAGAAAAAAATCAAAGAAACATTACCGGTTTCGAAAAAATAAGTAATTATTCGTTCAGCGCCGACGGAAAAAAATTAGTTATTGCCGGAGTAAGAAAAGGTCATGGCCAGTCAGATATTTTTGTGCTCACTTTAAATAACGGTGGCCTTGAACAATTAACCAATGATATTTGGGACGATAATAACCCGGTGTTTATACAAAACAGCACGGGCATTGTATTTGAAAGTAATAGGAAGTCGGACACCGTTAGGTCGACCGACGATGCTAAAATATATTATAAATTAAGTCGCTATAACGATTTGTTTTATTGTACATATCCTTTTCATTCGCAGGTATTGATTCGTATGACCAATACGCCCGAAGTAAATGAAACGCTGCCGCAGGAATATTCGAAAGAGCAGGTGTCGTATTTAAGTGAGAAAAACGGAATTTACAACCGTTATATAGCTGCTTTTGACAGCAGTATTTCGTTTGTGGATACGGTGGAACATTACCGGTATTTTTTTAATTCGAAGCCCCTTACAAATTATTCCCGAAACATAATGGAACATTCTATCAATACTAAATTCACCAAAGTAGGCCAAATATTTAATTACAAAGGCGAATATAAATTAGTGGTGAATGATTTAGTGAAAGTAGCGGATGCGCCCGAAGTACATTTAAAAGATACCTGGTATAAAATTTCGGCTCGGCCATCCCTTTATGATCCCGAAAAAGTTTCTTTTATTGCTCCTAAGGCAAAAGAAGAAATTTCTAAAAACAAAGAGGGCATTTCTAAAGTGGTAAAAGACACGGTTTATAAAAAACCAGAAGGCATCGATTTTAATAATTACACTTTAGCCGGCGATAAAAACAAACCTAAAGAAAAGAGTAACCCGCAAACCGTTAGTTTCGATAAACCCGTTGAAGCGGATACAACAGCTGCTAAAAAACAGGGTCCCCTAAACGAATTGCATTTTCCTATTCAGCAAAACTACTACACGTCTTTTTATACCGATTATATTGTTACGCAGCTCGACAATTCTTTTCTCGGAACTTCGTATCAGCGGTATACAGGTGGCGCCAATCCTATTTATCTGAATCCCGGAATAAACGCATTATTTAAAATAGGACTCACCGATTTATTTGAGGACCGCAGAATTGTTGCGGGATTTCGTATTTCGGGAACTTTGGATAACGAATACTTATTGAGTTACGAAAGCCGTAAAAAATTAATCGATCATCAATTGGTTTTACACCGGCAATCATTTTTAAAAGTAAATGGATATTATGGCGATGTAGCAAAAATTCAAATGCACGACGTAAGGTATTCGCTAAAATTACCATTTAATGAAGTGTCGGCTACACGTTTTTCTATTATGTACCGAAACGACAGAACCGTTTTTGCATCGGTAGGAGATTTATCTTTGCCGAAGCCAAATATTTACGATAATTATGCAGGCGCGCGACTCGAATTTATTTTTGATAATACCCGTAAGCGGGGATTAAATTTATACAACGGAATTAGATTTAAAACCTGGGGCGAATATTGGCGGTCAATTCAAAGTGTGCAGCACGATTTAATTACATTTGGTTTTGATGCCAGAACTTACAAAAAAATTCACCGCGATTTTATTTGGTGTAACCGATTAGCCGGCGGAACTTCATGGGGTACCGATAGATTAATTTATTATTTGGGCGGAGTAGATAATTGGTTTAATGCAAAATTCGATAATAGCATTAATGTTGTAAATCCTAATCAATATCAGTTTCAAACGCTCGCTACAAATATGCGGGGCTTTAATCAAAACATACGTAATGGAAATAATTTTGTAGTACTTAATTCCGAATTGAGGTTTCCTATTTTTAAATACTTGTTGAACCGCCCCATTCGTTCCGATTTCATTAGTAATTTTCAAATTGTTGCTTTTGGTGATTTCGGAATGGCCTGGTACGGCTTAGATCCATTGAGCGATGATAACGTGTTAAATAAAAATGTTTATTACGGTAATCCGATTACATTAACTATTTACAATCAAAAAAATCCTTTGGTGGGTGGTTTTGGTTTTGGTTTTAGAACCCGCATTTTAGGATATTTTGTTAGAATCGATTTTGCCAATGGCGTGGACGATTGGAAAGTGGAGAAAGGAATTACGTATTTTTCATTGAGTACCGATTTTTAAAAAACTTAACGGAAACAAAATATGCAAAGCATTTTAATACTTTTATTGGTGGGATTAGTAGCAGGATTATTAAGCGGTATGGTGGGCATTGGCGGGGGAATAATTATTGTGCCTGTGTTGGTTTATTTTTTAAATTTTACGCAACATCAAGCGCAGGGTACTACTTTATTTATGTTTTTGCTGCCCATTGGTATTTTAGGAGTGATGAATTATTACAAAGCGGGTTATGTTGATTTTAAAACCGCCTTTATTATTGGTTCCACTTTTATTTTGGGAAGTTATTTCGGAAGTAAATTTGCCATTTCCATTGATCAGAAAACAGTTAAACAAATTTTTGGCGTAATTATTGTTTTGCTGGGAATCAAAATGATTTTTTTTAAATGATGGTTCATCCCGATAAAATAAAACAACTCGCTTTAAAGAATTTTCCTCTGACCTTGGAAGCAAGGCGTTATATGCACCGGCATCCCGAATTATCATTTAAAGAAACACAAACTTCAAAATATATTTGTTCTGTATTGGATAAATTAAATATTTCTTATACCACCGGTCACGTTAAAACCGGAATTATTGCTTTGATACAAGGAAAAAATCCCCATAAAAAAACCATTATGCTTCGCGCAGATATGGATGCGCTTCCCATTTTAGAAAAAAACAATGTATCATACGCTTCTGTTAATAATGGTATCATGCATGCCTGCGGACATGACGTGCACAGCGCAAGTTTAATTGGGGCGGCTGCTATTTTAAACGAATTAAAAAGCGAGTGGGAAGGAACTGTAAAATTAATTTTTCAACCCGGCGAAGAAGTGTTACCCGGCGGAGCTTCTTTAATGATAAAAGAAGGCGTTCTTAAAAACCCAAATGTAAATAAAGCTTTGGCGCAACATGTTTTTCCTTCTATGGAAGCAGGCAAAGTAGGATTCAGAAGTGGCATGTACATGGCCAGCACCGACGAAATTTATTTAACCATTATAGCAAAAGGTGGGCACGCGGCCATGCCAAAAGAATACATTAATCCATTATTAATTGCTGCAGAAATATTGTTGCAACTGAAAAAGAAATTTCCGAATAACAAAAAATCAAAAATTCCCACCGTATTGGCGTTCGGAAAAATAGAAGGGAAAGGCGCCACCAATGTTATTCCCGAAAAAATTGAACTGGCTGGCACTTTCAGAACAATGAATGAAGTATGGAGGGCAAAGTCGCACGACGCTATAAAAATAATAATAAACCAAATTTGTAAAAAACATAAAGTAAAAGCCGAATTAAAAATCGTAAAAGGCTATCCGTTTTTAATCAACGACAAAAAATTAACCGGGCAATGTAAAAAAGCAGCCATCGAATATTTAGGAAAAGAAAATGTAAAAGAATTACCAATTCGAATGACCGCAGAAGACTTTGCCTGGTTTTCGCAAGTGATTCCCACCTGTTTTTACAGATTAGGAAGCGGAAATATAAAAAAAGGAATTACTGCCGGCGTACATACACCCACTTTTAATATCGACGAAGAAGCATTAAAAATTGGTAGCGGACTAATGGCCTGGTTGGCCATAACAGAATTAAAATCTTAAGAAGTTGCTTTGTAAAGATTTTTTAGTTAAGTTTGTTATAACAAATGCTCCTAAAATCAAATAAAAGAAAACGGAGTGAGGGAATCGGCCCTATAATTATTCCTTTTGCATTCCAATTAAAAAACCTCAAAAATTATTTGAGGCTGCGCTTTCTTGTTTTCTGTTTTATTATAAATAGTTTTCATAACGGTCTTTTGGCGTGGACATGCACAACCCAACAATTAAATACCGTACCGTGTTACGCCACCAATCAAAATCAGGAAATAGTTGCCTTAGTTCTTACCACCGCAGTAACAGCTGCCAATGCTACCAGTTTTAGTTTTAATACAACCGGATGTACAAGTCCGCTTACAACAATTTCGAATGCTAAATTGTGGTATTCAAATTCCTGTCCTGTAATTTTTGCTAATTGCGCATCGGCCGACCCCGTACAATTTGGCGCGACTGTAGCTGCTCCAAACGGGGTTTTTTCATTTGCAGGCAGTGTTGCATTAACGGCAGGTTGCGTTTATTACTTTTTTTTAACTTACGATATAAAGGCAACGGCACCTGTTGGTTCAATTGTCGACGCTCAGTGTACAAGTGTTACTTACGGCACTGTTCAAGCGCCAATTATTACCGCCCCTGCAGGTTCACGAACAATAAATGCGCCACTACCTCCTGCCAATCTTGTTCCCGATCCCAGTTTTGAAGGAATTTGTCCATATACAACTGGATGTTCAGTTTTAGCCAATGGAATTAGCGAAGTTGGAATTGCTTACCCATGGTATTGCCCCACCAGCGGAACCTCCGATTACCAAAATTGCGGCACCGGTGCACCGGGTGCATTTGTTCCAATTCCTCCACCAAGAACAGGAAATTGCACGGTGGGCGAATATTTTTATGGTTTCGGCGGATACAGAGAATATGTTCAAGTCCCTCTTAGCAGACCGTTAATAGCCGGTAATTGTTATGAACTGGTATATTTTGTAAGATTATCAACTTCTCAAGCGGGCTGTCAGGTAAAAGATATGTCGGGTTATTTTAGTACTGGGCCTGTATTTAATTATGGCAGCACAACCAATATTCCGGTATTAGCTCAGGTAACCGCTACGGCATTAACAGGTAATGCCACATCGTGGTCGCAGGTGTGCGGATGTTTTACGGCCGTAGGTGGAGAAAATTATTTAACCATTGGCAATTTTAAAACCGATGCGCTCACTACTCAGGTGGGATGTACTTTTGGTTATTTTTTTGTGGACGATGTGAGTGTGCAGGATATGACACAAACCGGAGCTCCGTCAACTTGCGGATCATGTGCTTGTGCGGTTGCATTACCTATTGAACTTCTTTTTTTTAATGGTAATTGCGAAAATAAAAAAGTGAAATTAAATTGGGCCACTGCAAATGAAAGGCAGTCCGATTATTTTGTGATAGAGAAAAGTAAAGACGGTTTGAATTTTGAAGCGA
>JAHEYG010000114.1 GCA_023251725.1 Sphingobacteriaceae bacterium
CAAATGTAAATAATACCACCGTTTGGCCCGCCGGTGAGGTATTGGTTATTATCACTATCCCATTATTCAATCCACAACTTGCATTGGTTTGACTCAATATCGCTGAAGGGGAGGGGTTAACTGCAACTGTAGAAACTGCGGTTGAAGAACATCCCAACGAAGTTCCGGTAACGGTATAAGTGGTAGTAACAACAGGAATAGCAGAAGCAGTATTGACTCCGGTTGTAACAGCACCGGCCGACCAAACATAACTTGTTGCACCATTAGCAGTGAGATTGGCGGTTTGTCCTGCACAAATTGATGGTGAGTTAACTGTTACAGTTGGCATTGGATTAACTGTAATACAAACAGTGTTTGTATTTAACGATCCGCCACATCCCGTAATAACGGCACGGTAGCAAGTACTGACCGTTAGTGTGCCAAGTGCATAAGGCGCTGTTGTAGCACCTAAAATATTTGTCCATGGTCCTGCATTAGTTGGCCCGGATTGCCATTGCAAAGTTCCGGTATAAGATGTTGTACTTAATGTAGCGGTATTTCCTGTACATATTGTAATCGGAGCAACATTAATAATTCCTACAACAGGAGGTGCAGCTAAAACATTTACTGTAATTGAATTAGTAATTGTCCAGCAACCCCATTGGCTACCGGTTACAGTACAACTATAAGTTGTGGTAACAGCAGGGGAAGCGATAGGATTTGAGCATGTTGTGCAACTAAGACCAATAGCAGGCGTCCAAGAATAAGTGAAGGGCTGGCCGCCGCATCCGGTAGCATTAGCTACAAGTTGTGAATTGCCGGGAAAACAAATGTTGGGAGGCGTTGCAGTAATATTTAATGTTGGAGGTACCAAAACGCCGGGAGTTGTAAATGAAAAATTTGCAGTCCACAAACTGGTTGCGCCAACAGGGTTATTTTGTTCTCTGCATCTGAATTGATAAGTTGTGCCCGGACAAAAATTGGCAAGAGGAATATTCATTGCCGGATAAGAATATGTGGCAGCATTCCCTGTCATGGGTGTAGACGTAAAACTAAAAGCAGCTAAACCGGTATACGGTTTTCCATTACAAGTAACTTCAACTATCATAACATCAGAACACCAGTAAATGGTAGTTGAATTCCAATTTAAAACCAAATTAGGTCCTACAATACTTTGACTTACCAAAATAGGAACTGTAAGTGGCGAGCAGGCTACTGAAGAAAAATTAATTCCAAATAAGGAAATGAGAGTGAGAAAAATTCGAAAGCAGAATCGGGGAGAAAAAAAATACATCATAGTTGAAAATGGTTTGTTATAAAAATAAATTATTTTATTAAACAAACAATGGCTACTCACTCATTTACAGAGAGGGTCCACTCAGCGAGAAAGATAAAATGGAGGAAGGATAGATTAATTAAAAATAAAACGGTCTTTTAATTCAGACTCTTTTTCATAAATACATATTGATTGACGGTAAGTATTGGATAAAAATTTTTCTTTATCATTGAATGTTTTTACAGTAATGAGTTGAAATTTTTCTTTGGCAGAAAGCTGAAGAAGATTGGCGATATCGTAAACATTAGCGGTTTTAAACATATCGTAATCAATTATTTTGTTTTGAGAAAGCGATAAATATTCCATTGCTAACTCCTGAAGGTAATTAGACACAGCAGTTTCCTCTACCTCTTCGTGTTCAATAATGGCGGCGCCATACAATTTTGGTTTTAGCACAGCTGAATAATCTAGAATTGAAAAAACGCTTACGCCCTGAACTAATATATCCATCTCGCCACTTTCAAAAATTTTAAGAACCTTTTTTATTTTTACCTCAACGCCGTGAGATTTAACGCGGCCATTAATTGAAAATGGAATGCCGAAGTGGGCTTCGTTTTGCAAGCAATCGTTAATGAGTTGCTTATATCGTTCTTCATAAATATGAAGTTTAACGGTCTCACCCGGTAAAACCACCATATTTAGTGGGAACATTGGTATTGTTAATTGTTTGGTTGCCATGATTTGCTTTATATATACTTAGACGCAAAAATCGTGCAAAAGGTTTAGTTAGTTTTTTGAAGCTTATGAAATGTAGATAGTTTTTGCCCTGATTTCGTGTGGTAATAAATTGTAAATCAATTGGTTTAAGATTCACTCATTTGTTTGGCACGTTTACTCAATTGCTTGTTTTGTTATTAATTTTGAAAAAACTTAACCATAAAAGTCACCATTTTAAAAAAAGAAAACCAACGGGAATAAGCAAATAACGGAAATTTTAAAAAATTATTCTACAAAAGAAGATTTATCAAAAAAAATTATTGAACAATTCCTAGTTTTTTTGCGATAGTTGGCGGAATAGCTTTTTTGTACAACATTAAACTGGTGGTTTTGTAAAGCACATAACTTTCGGAGGCATACAAATAACCGTCACATTCATTCAATTCATTTCCCCAAGAATTTTTTACGCTGTAATAAACGGTTCCGTTCTGATCTTTTACGCTCCCTACAATATGCATACCATGATCGTCTTGTGTTTCGTAATTATCAAAAGCTTTCTGTCGAACTTCCTGGGTAATGTTTAATTGCGTTTGAGGTTTAAGTGTCCACGATTTTTTTTCGTCATCAGTTAATTTATCAAAAGGTTTATCGGGTACAATGGCTAAACCATCTCTGAACATAAATCCCTTTTCGCTTACATCTGCCGCCCAGGCAATGGTGTAACCGTTATCTAATGAATAATTAATTATTTCTTTTAAATCGGCTAATGGTACATTGTACATCTGATCCCAGTTCCAGTTATCGGGAATTTCCATAACAAATTTCGAATAAAAGGGATGGTGGGTGAAGGAAGTTACAAAAATATAATCATCCGGATTAATTCCCATAGCATCCGCGTAACTTCTGGGCGTGTAATTTTTTCCTTTGTATTCAAACTTCTCAGGCACTTTTCCCATAAAGGCTTCGCAAGCACCTTCAATAGTCGCATGCACTGCTTCTAAATCTATTTTTTGATTTTTATCATCGGCGGCGGCTTTTACAATGCCGTTTAATGTAGCTTCGAGCAGACCGTGATTGTGTGGTGCCTTAATATCTTTTTTACCGCTGTAAATTTCTTCAGGAACCATTCCGAATTTGCGAATAACATTTACCACATCCGGGAAACCGCCACCTTCACCAAAGTTACTTTTACCATGCATTCTAATAAAATTATCGGCTTTTAAAGGATAAGCTTTTGTGGCTACAAACATCTCCGCTAAATTAAATTCCTTGCCTTTTCCCATTCTTATTAATTCACTTTCAAAAAAAGATAATCCTGAAAAAGACCAACATGTACCCGTCATATTTTGATTTTGCACAGGCGTTGCATCTAAATTTTTTACCGAAGTAAATTTATACTCGCTGCCTTTTTTATTAGTGGTTTCCTGAGGCATGGTAAATTTAATGTCGCTTTTTTTGCTCAGATCCTGTGCAAATGCATTAATGTTTAATAAACTTAACGCCATAATTATTACTCTAACATTTTTCATAGGTTCTCGGCTTTTGTTTTTGTGTATTTAATCAAATAAGATATTTCAAATATCGTAAATAAAATATAATGCAATCCGAAATGAATGGCGAAGCTTAAAAAATGTGCTTTGTCGAAAATGCTGTAAATAAAAATTCCTATCATACACAATAATAATCGAAGCATTGAGGTGGACATAATTTTAAAAACAAATGTCCGGGGATCGCCATCCGATTTATAAAAAATAAAATTTATTAATAAGGCAGCGCCGGCAAAAAAAATCACGCTGAAGTACCAATACCCCGCAAACACTTTTGGTGAGTTCAAATTATTAAGCACTTGCGAAATGGCAATTGCCAATAGAGAAACAAATAAAAGAGTTTTTAAGGCTTTAACAAACATGCTCAGGATTTAGGATTAATAAAATCTTTTAAAACCAAATATAGGGATGCAAAAATAGATAATAAACTAAGAATAATGGTGAAAATTGGAGTGCTTGTTTTGTAGTATTGATCTAATTTCATTCCACCAAAACTTCCGATGCCAATAACAGCAAACATTTGAAAAGCCATGCCGCCGTATTTTAAATAATTATTAGGCGGTTTTTGAGGCGATTGATTTTTCGGCGACATTATTAATATTTTTTACGATAGCTCCCATATTACAGGTGCCCGTAAATAATGCCCCGGGCTCAATGGCAATTTTGCCGGTAACAATATCACCTAATATTTTAGAAGTACTTTTTAAAACCAGAGTTTCATTCACGTTTAATTTGCCTTTTATTTCTCCCGAAACATCGGCATTCTGACAAGTAACATTACCATCTATTTTACCATTATTACCGATTACCAAACGGCCTTCTAAGGTGATGTTCCCAAATAAAGTTCCATCAATGCGAACATCACCGGTAGAGTTAATGTCGCCTGTAATTTGAGTTCCGTTGCCAATTAAATTAATGGCTGAACCTTCTGTACTTGTATTTTTATTTCCTATTCCTAACATGGATTATGATTTAATGATTATATGATTTAAAATTGTATAAATTTCATTGTTATTTGAATGCAATTTAAGCATTTTTTTCAGCTAAAAACTGCTATTATTTGTTGGGATTGTTAAAAATTGTCTTATAGGCCTCGTCGAAAAACAAACGGTACGAATTGCCATTGGCTTTTTTATAGAACAAAGGGAGATTTTCAGTAGAAATAATATAAAAACTAAAAACTTCTTTTTTAATACTTCCGCTGTAAATTTTAGAATCGTTTTTTAAATTATCTAAATATCCATGCGACTCTTGTGCATTTGGAAAAGATTTAACTAATATCATTTGTTGTGCACTGGCAAAAAGATTATCCGTTATTGAAAATTCTTTATTACTGTAATATTGCCGGTTAAATTCGTCGATGGCTTGTTTGAACGGATTCACAATTTTTGGATCATCGGGTGCGATAATTAAAACAATGTGTTCGATATCAAAATTTATTTTAAAGGTATCGGCACTCATTTTATTGGGATTGTTTATGCCTGTTCCGGAAAACATGGAAGGATTTCTTTGTTTTTTTATGGCCAATAAAATTTCATTTGCTTTAGGAGTAAGTTCCGATTTCGGGTACAAAATGGTAAATTGTTTCATGGCCGATTCTAAAGTATCTATACCGTGAAGTTTGCCTAAACACATAGAATGGATGAATTCGAATTTGGGAGTAAATTCGGTTCTTCCGTATTTGTCATTGGCATCCACACATTGTTGCAAGGCACCGGTATAATTTTCGCTGCTGTAATTATCGTAAGTACTCACATAAAATTTTTCTACTTCGCTGCGTGAAGCATTTCTTTCTTCAGCGTACTTTGGATTTTTTATGAGTTTTGAATATTCGCTGTTCGGATATTCGCTTAATAATTTGTCTTTATAAAAATCGGATTGCGGTTGATTTTTATCCGCCAGATAAATACGATACAATTGATAATAACAATTTAACTTATATTTATTTTCGGCATACCTCTTATTTAAATCTTCGAAGGCGGCTATTGATTTTTTGTTATTATTTAAATCTTCTTTATAAGTAGCGCCCAGTAAATAATCGGCCTCAATAATTTTGTTATCGGATACTTTCATTAAGCTATCGCTTAAAGGCATTCTCTTTAAATAAAACTCGCGGGTTTTGCGGGGGTCTTTGTTTTTTGCATTCGCATTATTTTTTGGATTGTTGGCATTGATATCATTAGGGTTGTCGGCTTCGGCTACCAAACTTTTCTGACTCCTTCTCCAATTATCTTCTAATTTACGATTACCCCATTTTTTTGCAAAATCGGCAATTCCAAAACTTAAAGTAGTTTGGTTATAAAAATACCAGGCTCCTCCACCCGTGTTTAAATTATTTGAGGCCGCAGATGTATTTGTATTGGAAGCTAATTGGTTTTGCGCTTGCGCATTTTCCAATTCATCTTTTTTACGCTGCTCTTCATCTTCAAATCTGGCAATCATATTATCAATGGCCTTATTTCTGTCGGCTTCACTCATTCGAGCTATTTTTTGAACGCTATCTTCGTGTTGAATTGTTTTTATATATCCCACCAACACTTCTAATGTTTTACGACGATTAGAAATGTTAGAATAATCGGGATGATCTTTTGGTAATACAGCCACGGTACTGTCGTAATAAGATCCGGAAGCAGTATAATCGGTTTTATCAAAATGAATTTCACCTAATCTTAAATACGATAAGGCCTTTTGATTGGGATTAGTTACACTGCTTTTAGCCGATTTTTTATAATAAACAATGGCCTGCTCTATGTTTTTTTCTTTCTCTTCAATTTCTCCCAAAGTATAATAAATCACATCCAAGTAATCTATGTTTTTATAATCTTTGGTCATCTTTAATAATTTGGCTTTTACTTTTTCTACATTGGCATTTTTTACATCCACCAATCTCGATAATTTTATGGTGGCATAAAACACCATGTCGTACTCCGGCTTAAGGTCAATGGCTTTTTCGTAAAATAACCTGGCCCTCTTATAATTTCTTTCCTGCTCAAAAAGTTGCGCTGCAATAAAAGCATAACGGGCTCTTTCTTTTTTCTTTATCCCCGTAAATAAATTTTTTTGATTAACCGCGTCGGTTAAAACCTGCACGGCTTCTTTATTTAAACCGCGTTTAATAAAATAATCGGCTTTAACAGCGTACAACGCACTTTTTATTTTATTGGGTAATTTTTTATCGTTAGCCAATAAACCTATAATGGGTTCCGACTGAGAAACAGCACCTATTTCGTTAAATGATTTGGCTTGCCACAAAAGAGCCTCGTATTTATCTTTTGATTTTACATATGTTCGTGAGGCGTAATCGAGAGCTTCTATTCCGGAAAAAAATTCGCGTTTATAGAAATGCGAAATTCCAATGTTAATCCAATTATTATCAATCCATTTTCCGGCACTTGCAATTTCATTATCACTTTTATCGCGAATAGTATGCCTTTGAATAACCAATGAAGCTTTTTTTATGGCTTTGTCAAATTCAGGAAAAGTGGTTTTCGCATTTTCATTAGTGGGTAAAATATATACCGGCAATACTTTGTCGTAATTTTCTTTATTGTTTTTTTCTATTTTATAAATACCATCGTTAATGGCTTCATTGCTCCAGTAATAACCATTAAAACGGGCCGTTAAATTATGATAACCGCGATGTACAAACGTGTTTTTTTTAGTGGTACAATTTTGAAATAAAATTGCCACTGTTAAAAGTGTTAAAAATATGAAGCACTTTGTTTTCACGATTAATAATAACGTAGAACCTACAAAAATAGTATATTTTTTAGGAATACAGGGGTGCATTATACGATTAATTTAGATTAAATTAATTGAATTTTGATGCCTCTTAATTGATAATGATTTTTTTGATGCTGATTTGATTTTGGGAATCTGCTCTTAAAAAATAAATTCCGGAACGGAGATGGGTTAAATTAATTTCCGATCTACTTTCTAAATTTATAACGTTAAACACAGTTTGTCCCAGCAAATCAGTAATTATTATTTCGCTGTTTTGCTGAATTCCTTCAATTGTAAAAACTCCTTCATTGGGATTCGGATAAATGTTAAGCTCTACAATTTCATCACAGGTTACCGAAATAATATCAAAATATTTAGCCTTACCATTCTTATCGGTTTGTTTAAGCCGGTAATAAGATGTTCGCTGAGATATTTCCTCATCCAAAAAAGAATAATTTATTGTTTTATTGCTCTCTCCCGTTCCTTTAATTTTTCCAATCGCTTCAAAATTCAAACCGTCTTTACTTTTCTCTATCACAAAATAATCGGACTGCCTTTCATTTGCAGTGGCCCAATTTAATTTCACTTTTTTATTTTCGCAATTACCATTAAAAAAAAAGAAGTTCAATAGGTAATGCAACCGCACAAGCACATGATCCGCAAGTTGACGGAGCTCCGGTTTGTGTCATA
>JAHEYG010000115.1 GCA_023251725.1 Sphingobacteriaceae bacterium
AGTCATGAACCTCTGGAAACGGAGGCTCATTAACTTATTATTTTATTTACTACAATCTGTTTTTGACCTTTTGTTTTATAAACAAAATCTAAAAATGACTTTTTGAGATTCGACTAAATAGATTTAAAGTTTTTTTGAAAAGGAAAATCAAAAAAGGGCTGGTCCATAAATTCTTAATTTTTAAATTTTCATTGGTAAAATATGTTCATAATTTCTTTAATAAATTTAGTGAAACCATAGAACAAATGAGTGAAAAAACTTGTTTTTATCAGTAAAAAATGTAGCTTAGTCGAAACCTTTTTTAGCATGAAATCAATTTTTAAATCCCCGTTTTTATTGGCGATTATTTTTTTATTCGCTTTAAATTTTAATACTCAAAGTCAAACAAACTTCAGGTATTTAAGTTATGTTTTCCCTTCTGATTCTCTTAGGGGATTCGATGAAGTTTCGTTAAATCAACAAGCTATGCAAAGAGGCTTTTTTGGAAGCGAGTACAAAGTATTTATGTACCGTTCTAAACGAGAATTTATCAATGCAAAATATCAATATTCCCAAAATCCCTCAATGAATACTTCTTATGGTTTAAAAGGTGGAAATCCAGTTATAAATGCCGCTCCTTGTGTTAACGAAGATTTTGAAGCCTCTCCTGTAGGTTTGGTGGTTGGAGCTTTAGCTGGTTGGACAATTTCTGAAGGAAGTAATACCGGATCTTGTATTATGGGTGGTTGTTGTCCAACTTTCCCAACCAATAACGCTTGGATAAGAACAACTCCTTTTGCTTGTCCTGCACCGCTAACTTTAATCCCTAATTCTCCTTTGGGAGGTACAAAGGTTATTCAAATGAATGACAACATTATTAATATAGGTGAAGTTGTGCGAATCACCCAAACTTTTCCGGTAGCTGCAACTAATGCATTATTTCAATTCGCCTATATGGCAGCAATGAATGGTTCCGGTCATCTTTGTTGCGATCAACCTTATATGAAAGTTTCATTACTTAATTGTGCTAACGTGCTTTTACCCTGCCCTTCATTTAGTTTAACTCCACCCGGTGCTTCCTGTGTAGCGCCTGCTTTACCTGGTTGGACAATTAACACTTCAGGAGTTTCTTTTACTGCAGCCTGGCAAGTTGCTTCTATTGATTTAACACCATATTTAGGTTCTTGCGTTACCATTGAAGTTACAGTAGGTGATTGTGATGGTTGGGCACACGAAGGCTGGGCGTTTTTTGATGCTAAATGTTCACCGATGACTGTAACAGTAAACAATATTCAATTCCCTATTGGAACTGTAGCAACCAATGTTTCAGCCTGTGGCGCTCTTACAGCAACTGTAACTGCACCTACCGGACTCGGGCCCTATAATTGGATGGGACCAGCCGGAAGCGGTATCACCAATAATACTAATCAAACTTTTACAACTGCCGTCTCCGGTAATTATACCTTAACCATGAATCCATTGGGTTCTTGTGCACCAATTACTCGAACAGTTAACATTACTTTTGTTCCTAATCCCATTCCAACATTTAATGTCTCTAACGCCTGTACAACATATTCATTCACCAATACCGGCATTGGACCACCGGCTGTGCAAACTTATTCGTTTGTTGGTGCCGGTGCTCCACCTAGTTTTACCACTACCGCTACTACAACAGTCGTCAGTTTTCCACCTTCTACTACGTACACAGTTTACCATACTGTAACAAATGCTTCTGGTTGTGTAAGCACTGCTTCGGTGGTAATAAATGTTCCGGCAGGGCCTAACCCAGCATTCACAACACCAACTTATACTCAATGTTTAGTAGGAAATAGTTTTGTATTTACTGCAGCTGTAGCGGCAGGAACTCACACTTTTGCTTTTAGTCCTGCCGGTGGAGCTCCTGCAACAGGGTTTGTTACCCCTTACGGCCCGGTAAATTTTACAGCCGCCGGAACTTATACTGTAACTCATACCGTTACAAATGCAGGTTGTACAACTTCTGCTTCTTCCGTAGTAGTTATTAATCCGCAACCAACTGTTACGGCAAATAATAACGGTCCGCTTTGTATGGGATCAAATCTTATTCTTACTGCCACAGGAGGTGGAACTTATTCATGGTCCGGACCATTAGGTTTTGCTTCTGCCTTAGCAAGTCCAACTATTGCTGCCGCTACTCCTGCCAACAGTGGGGTATATGCAGTGACCGTTACGTTGCTTGGCTGTACTGCAACTGCAACCACCAATGCTTCCATTACGACTCCAACTGCTTCTGCAACTAATACCGGACCTTATTGCGCCGGAACAACTATTCAGCTCAATACTCCTGCCGGAACAACCTATACATGGACCGGTCCGGCAGCATTTGGATCTAATTTACAAAATCCAACCCTTGCTGCTGCCACCATTGGGATGGGTGGAACGTATACTGTTTTTGTTACCACGGGCGCTTGTACTTCTTCTGCAACTACTAATGTGGTAGTTAACGCCCTCCCAACACCGACAGCTACAAATAATACTCCTGTTTGTGCAGGCGCTACAATTAATTTTACCGGTACCGGTGGTACAACTTATACTTGGACAGGACCAGGCGCTTATAATTCAATTTTACAAAATCCAGTTATTGCTGTAGCAACAGTTGGTAATGCTGGTATATATACTCTTACCGTCGCCGGTCCAACAGGTTGTACTAATTTTACTACAACCAATGTTGTCGTAAATGCTCTTCCAATTCCTGTTGCTAATAACAATGGTCCTTTATGTGTTGGGAATAACTTAAATCTTACCGGTGGTGGTGGCGGAACTTATTCTTGGGCGGGTCCTGCTGCATTTGCATCTGCATTACAAAATCCAACAATACCCGCAGCAGTTCTTGCTAATGCAGGAACTTATACGCTATTGGTAACTTTAAATACTTGTACTGCCTCTCTTACAACAAACGTTGTTATTTCTACGGCAACAACTTCGGCTAGTAATACCGGACCATATTGCGCAGGAAGTACAATTCAATTGAACACATCTCCTGCAACAACTTATACTTGGGCGGGCCCCGGTGGTTTTGCTTCTAATATTCAAAATGCAACTCAAGCAAACAGTACTCCTGCAATGTCGGGAACTTATACAGTTATGATTTCTATTGGAACATGTACTGCTTTTGCTACAACAAATGTAGTTGTTAACGCTCTTCCTGTACCCATTGCAAATAGTAATAGCCCTGTTTGTTTTGCTAAACCAATTACGTTTACCGGTAATGGCGGTAATACGTATTCGTGGACCGGGCCTGCAGGATTTAGTTCTCCTCTGCAAAATCCTAATATCCCATCCGCAATAGCAGCCAATGCAGGAATATATACTCTTACTGTTACAGATTTAAATCTCTGCACAAATACAGTGGTAACAATTGTTATAGTTAATCCGCTCCCGGTAATTGTTGTAAATAATCCTACAGTATGTTTAAATCAAACAATTAATTTAACTGCAAACGGCGGAACAGGTTATGCGTGGACAGGCCCCGGATTTAATTCTCCTTTACAAAATCCGAATATTCCAAATGCTACTTTAGCAATGAGCGGTGTATATACGGTTGTTGTTACAAGCGCTGCCGGGTGTAAGGATAGTACAGTTTCTAACGTAGCTGTATTCCCTTTACCAAATCCTACCATTACTTCCAATACGCCTTGTGTAGGAAGTATATTGAATTTAACAGGAAGCGGCGGAGCGGTTTTTGCATGGACCGGACCAAATGCATTTAATAGTAACTCTCAAAATCCAAACATTGCCGCTGTAACTTTACCTGCTGCCGGTGTTTATACACTTTTAGTTACTTCAGGAACTTGTACAGCAAGTATTACAAGTGTAATTTCAATTAATCCTTTACCTACTCCATTAATAGTAAGCAATAGTCCTGTTTGTATTGGTATGCCAATTACCTTTACAGGAAGTGGCGGCACGTCTTATTCGTGGAGCGGACCATCTGGTTTTACGGATGCCACACAAAATCCAACAATAGCAGTTTCGGTATTAAATAATTCAGGACAATATACTTTAACGGTTACGGATGCAAATCTTTGTGTGAACTCCATTTCATCAGGCGTTGTAGTAAATCCACAACCGATAGTTTCTGCAACAGGAACAACAGTTTGTGAAAATGCCAATGCTAATTTAAGTGCGAGCGGTGGAATAACTTATAGTTGGACCGGTCCGAATTTATTTGCTTCCGGTTTACAAAATCCAACTGTGGTAGGAGCTACAATTGCAAGTGCCGGACAATATACAGTTTTGGTTACCGACGCAAACACTTGTACAAATACTGCAGTAACAAATCTTGGAATAAATCCTGCTCCAACTCCAAGCATAATTACCAATAGCCCTATTTGTTTAAATGATGTTTTAAATTTAGCTGCCGGTGGTGGTGTTACTTATTTATGGAATGGGCCCGGTGGATTTATGTCTACTTCACCAAATCCTACTATTATGGCAACTTCGGTTTCTGTTGGAGGAATTTATGGTGTTACCGCAACGTCTGCTAACGGTTGTGTAGCAAGTACAACAATTAATACAATAGTAAATCCAAATCCTACAGCAAATATAATATCGAGTCCGAATAAAGGCTGTGCCCCATTATGTGTAACGTTTACTTGTGTGAGTTCAGTTTCAGTTCAAACGTGTAACTGGACTTTGGGCGACGGAACAAATCCATCGGGTCCTTTTGTGGCTACTACTTGTTATAAAACTACAGGCATTTATTCAATCACTGCTTCTATTATTGACGTTAATGGCTGTACCGGGTCAGCAACATATACGGCAGAAGTTTATCCGAAACCGATTGCGGATTTCAATTATGCACCTTACCATCCTATCGTAAATAATGCAGATGTAGTATTTACAGATGCTTCTTATAACGCAACAATCGCAGGATGGAATTGGTATTTTATGAGCACGGCTCAGTATCAATCTAACTTGCAGAACCCAAATTTTGTTTATACTGAAGCAGGTGAATATCCTATAACATTAGTAGTAATAAGTAACCATGGTTGTATGGATACTGTTATAAAGACAATTATTGTTGGTGAAGATTTTGGAATTTTTGTTCCGAATACATTTACTCCTAACGGTGATGGACTAAACGATGTTTTTCAACCAAAAGGATTTGGTATTGTAAAATATGCGCTTCGAATTTTTGACCGTTGGGGAGAACAATTATATTATACTGAAGATTTTTTCCAGGCATGGGATGGCGTTTACCACGGTAAATTATCTCAGGACGATGCCTACATTTGGAAAATTAATGTAACTGATGTTTTCAGTAAAGCTCATGAGTATACCGGACATGTTACACTTATAAAATAAATTATCCCCTGGTTTGGGTGATATTCTAAAAAAAATAGCTCTGTAATTCGGAGCTATTTTTTTTATTTGAGTTTTTCACTTTTATTATTAGATTTTTCTTAAGACTTTTATATTTCTAAATATTATCATTTTAATTTAAATTGTTTTAAGAGTTTATGAAATCAAAATTAATAATTAGCACGGTTTTTATTTCGTTGGTTTTAACAAGCCATCAAATAAAATGTCAAACCAAAGAAACACCCGGTGCAAAATTCATCGAAGAAGTTAGCAAAAAAGAAAATGAAATAGTTATTCCTTATAAAAAATATCTTCTCAATAACGGCTTAACTATTTTAGTTCATGAAGATCACTCTGATCCTATAGTTTATTTTGACGTTACTTATCATGTTGGCTCTGCCCGTGAGCAGGAAGGGCGTTCGGGATTTGCGCATTTTTTTGAACACATGATGTTTCAGGGTTCAAAACACGTTGGAGATGATCAGCACTTTAAATTAATTACCGAATCGGGTGGTAATTTAAATGGGTCTACCAATACCGATCGTACAAATTATTTTGAAACAGTGCCCAGCAATCAATTAGAAAAAATGTTTTGGCTCGAATCGGACCGAATGGGATTTTTATTGGATTCGGTTACTCAGCGAAAATTTGAAATTCAACGCTCAACTGTAAAAAATGAAAGGGGGCAACGTTATGATAATGCTCCGTATGGTTTAGCAGGAGAAAAAATTGGTGAGGCTTTATATCCGCAAGCACATCCTTATAGCTGGACAACTATTGGTTATGTTGAAGATTTAAATAGAGTTGATGTAAATGACCTGAAGCGATTTTATATGCGTTGGTACGGCACCAATAATGCTGTATTAACCGTTGCGGGAGATGTAAATACCAATGAGGTAATTAAATTAGCGGAGATTTATTTTGGTTCTATTCCGCGCGGACCTGAAGTGAAACCTCAAAAAGTAGACGCTGTAAAATTAAGCGACAACCGTTATATTTCTTACGAAGACAATATCAAATTTCCGCTCTTACGAATTTGTTTTCCAACAGTAGCAAATGAACATCCCGATGATGCTCCTTTAAGTGTGTTAGGACAAATATTATCTTCTTCTAAAAGTTCTCCATTGTATGAAGCATTTATTAAAACCAAAAAAGCGGTGTCTGCTAATTGTTTTGAGATGACAAGGGAGTTGGCCGGTCAGTTTGATTTTAGTATTCGTGCCAATGTAGGCACACCGTTAGGTGATGTTGAGAAAGAATTATGGACTGTTTTGGATAATTGGGAAAAAACCGGTGCCACCGACGAAGACCTGGAAAAATTTAAAGCCTCTTACCAAAGTAATTTATACAATGGTTTATCAACGGTTCAGGGTAAAGGCGCGCAATTAGCCGCCAACTTTACTTATACAGGAGATGCCAACTTTATTAAAAAAGAAATTCAAAATTATTTAAAAGTTACAAAAGCGGATGTAATGCGAGTTTATAATTTATATATTAAAGGTAAAAAAGCAGTTATACTAAGTTGCGTTCCTAAAGGTAAAAGCGATTTAATTGCGAAGGAAAATACCTGGAAAATGTATAACCGCAATATTCAGCAAGAAAGTAACGAGTACAAAAATCTTACTTATACCGAACCAAAAGATAATTTTAATCGTGGTAAAATGCCGGCCGCCAAACCGGCTGCATTGGTTCAGGTGCCCGAGTTTTGGACCGATAAATTAGGAAACGGAATGAAAATAATTGGTGTATTTACCAATGAAATTCCGAAAGTAAATATTGTAATAAGTTTTTCGGGCGGACACCGTTTTGAGCCTAAAGAAAAACCGGGAATGGCGAATTTAACAGCCGCCATTTTAAATGAAAGTACTTTATTGCATCATTCTGAAGAAATTCAAAAATTGTTAGATAAATTAGGAAGTTCGATAAGAGTGAATTCGGGCGACGAAGAAATAAATGTGGTTATTTCTTCCTTAAAAACAAATTTAAGTGCCACGTTAAAATTAGCCGATGAAATTATTTTCCAGCCTAAGTTTGATGCAGAAGATTTTACGCTTGTTAAAAAAAGACAGTTAGATGGTATTACCCAAATGCAAACCTCTGCTTCGGCCATTGCTAATTTAAATTTCGATAAACTTATTTATGGTAGTAATCATATTATGGGGATTAATAGTTTAGGAACTCCCGAAACTATTAATTCAATTTCTATTGAAGATCTAAAAAAATTCTACAATCAGCTATTAACTAACGGTTCGTCGGTTGCTATTAGCGGCGATTTTACTAAAAATGAAATTTTAGGACAACTTGCATTTCTTTCTAAACTTAAAGCCAATCCTTTGCTCAATGCAAATGAGTCACCGCTTCCAAAAATAGCTAAAACAAAAATTTATTTTATCGATAAAAAAAATGCTCCGCAATCCGAAATAAGAGTGGGTTGTATGGGAATTCCTTATGATGCAACCGGCGATTATTTTAAAAACGTAATTATGAATTATTCATTTGGAGGGGCATTTAACAGTAGAATCAATTATTTACTTCGCGAAATAAGGGGTTTTACTTATGGCGTTCGGGGTAGTTTTTCGGGAACTGCTTTTCCGGGTGTTTATGATATCA
>JAHEYG010000042.1 GCA_023251725.1 Sphingobacteriaceae bacterium
TTGTTTTAAAGTATCGTTTTGTGATTTTAATTGTTTAACGGCTTCCACTAAAAAAGGAACAATCATATCGTAACTAATATAAAGAAATTTACCATCCTCTCCGGATTTTACCACGCCATTTCCTGGGATAGCGGTTTGAGTTTCTTGGGCAAGAAATCCGTAATATTGGCTTACACTACCGCCGTACAAACCGGGATTAGCCACTTCACCTAACAAATTATATTTTACACCATGCAATTGTGTAATTGTTTGCAGGGCGTTAGTAATGGTAGAAACATTTGTTTTTAAAGATTGGTCGCTACCTATGTAACTGTTCATTGAAAACATCCAACCTGCACCTGTTACGTACCATCCTACTGTACCGGGGTAAGTACATCTATATCCAACATTTAAAGGACGGGATAAATCAACATTTACTGCTTGGAACCAGTCGGCATTTGCATTATGCTTTATTGCAATCGCACGTTCATTAATATTAATATTTAAGGCATTTATTGTTCCATCAGCCGCAGGGGAAGTTGGTGTTGCGGTGAAATAGGATTTTCCGGTCGGAGCGAAAAGCAAACGTTGGGTACCGTTAATAGAAAAACCCATTTCAAAAGTTGATGGATGAAAAATTCCGGTATTAGTACTTCCCAACCATGTATAATCCGGATTTGTCGGCGTTGAAAATATATTATTTCCGTTAATTGATGCCGCAGAAGTATAAGGGGCATTAGCCGACAAAAAAGAAGTGTTACCAATTATGGTTAGTTTTGTAGGTGGTATTGGCGCGCCCAGATCACCAACAATGGTTTTACCTCCGGGGAAAATTTTAATTTGGGCTGTTAAGTTTATGCCAAACACAACAACTACTAGAAATAAAGAAAGTTTTTTCATGATGAAAAATTTAATTTGTTTAATCAAATTTACAACTTTTTTTAATATAAGCAAATTTGCTTATAATTAAGTTTCTCTCAATATGCAAAATTGCATGTGGGATATTTAAGAGATAAAAAGTTTTTAATTGATTTCGGCAAAAATCTTAAAAGAATACGAGTTGAAAAAAACATTTCACAAGCCGAGTTAGCCTACAGCATTAATGTTGAAATAAGTCAAATAAGCAGATTAGAAAGGGGCCAATTAAACTCAGGTATTTATTCCGTTTTTTTAATTGCAAAGTATTTAAAGGTATCACCTAAGGAGCTTTTTGATTTTTAATAATGTTCCAAAAACCCAATCAACCTCTCTACATTCTTCCCATTCGAAAAATTTTCCAATTGTTTTTCTCTTATTGTGCTTAAAGTTTTTTCGAATTTCAAATTAAAGTGCAATTCTATTGTTTTAATAAATTCATTGGGAGAGTTACAAATAAATAAACTTTCATTGGCGTTTAATCCGGTTCCTGCTAACATTTTATCGTTACATAACACAAATCTCCCTTTAAATAAAACATTAAGCAATTTTAATTTTAAACCTGTTGCTTGTTCGGTATAAAGAGTGTGTATTTGTGCATTATCTATAAGAGAATTCATTTGCTCGTCGTTTGGATTCGCGATGAGCTCAATGTGTTTACCCCGATTGCTATCGGGGTTATCAATTTCAGTTTTCAAAGTTTCAGGCGGATTTAAGCCCGCAATTTTTACAGGATAATTTATTTTACTGAAAACATTTTTAATGAGCCAAAATGCTGCCTCATAATTTTCGGAAATACTTAAATTACCATGGTATAAAATATAATCACCCTTTCCTTCTTTAATATTTATTTTATTGTTGGGATGAAAGCTCGGTAAATATACTGATTTTACATTGGGATAATTTTTTTTAAAATAGCCGAGATCTTTTGTGGATACCGCTAAAATTAAATCGGCATTCGAAATTATTGGTTCAAATCTTTCCAATCTATCCGCTTCCTTATTCAAATAAATCTTTTTCAAAATATTGTTTTCTGCAACCGCTAAATGCCGGTAGTAATCGTGTTCAATATTACTGTGACGATAAATTTTAAATCGGTTTTTAAAACGCTCGTCCTTTAATAAATAACAAGTGTGCAACACTTCAAATAAAATAGGAAAATTGTTACCCAATAAATTTTTAACCAGCTCATCCGAAATACGGGATTTTACTGTATAGGGCAGAGGAGATAAATTATTTAAAAGACCGGTTTTGCGGGGATAATAAAAAACTTTTTCGCAAAGTTTTTCTAATTCTTTAGAATGCGCGCGCCCGTATTCGAAACAATGCAAATAAATTTTAATCCCTTTTTCGTTGAGCGCTTTAATTTTATAAAACACGTCAATAACGCCGCCGTAATTAGCTGGATAAGGAATGTCGAAAGAGATTATGTTGAGAGAGTTATTCAGTAGATAAATATATTATGAACGGAGTAAAATCTTGGTTAAAATAACGCAAAACATATAACAAGAAATGAATAATGACAAAGTTAAAATAAAATATGTTCATTAAACATTTTTAATTTAATGTTTCGAGTTATTCGTTAAATCAAAAAGGTGAAAATTTACCCTTAGTTGAACAATTTTATTCGAAATAAAAACCCGAAGCGTTGATTCCTGCTTTAAAAGTGGTTTTTTGTTGTCCGTTTGCTTGGTACACCATAATGGTGGATTTCTGAATATAATCAATGGCATCGCTAAGGTAAATAGTAAAATCTTTATCATTAACGCCCAAACCATAAAAATTATTGCCCGCGCTGCTGATAAAAGCGCTTGTTGGAAGACTTGCAGAACTAATTTCCACTCGATAAACATGGCTGTTTAAAAAATAAAGTGTGTCTTTACCTGCATTAATACAAAGATTGGAGGGAACATCATTGGTAGCGAAAGTAAAAGTGGCTTCAGTTTGTAAATTAACGGGATTGATGCGCGATAATTTTCCCAATATAGAATTTGATTTATCGCCCGAACTTAATACCCAGATTTTAGAATTTTTATCAATCAAAATGCTTCCCGAATAAATTCCCACGTTAACGCTATCCATAATCTGATCGTTTACGGTATTTACAATGTAAGTGTAATTTCTTTTTTGGTTGGTGATAAAAGCTTTGTTATAAATTAAAGTCATTTGTTCTGTCCATCCGCCGCAAGCGATGGTTCCTGTTTTTGTATTGGTATTTAAATCTATAATGGAAATGGAATTAGAATATAAATCACTCACGTAAGCTTTTTGAAAGGTTACCGGTAAAATAAAACGTGGTGAAGTAAATCCTGTTATGGTTGCTTTTAATTTAAAATCATCAGCGCCAACCACAACAATTTTGCCTGAATTATTTACAACCAAATAAAAATTATTGTTGGCTTTTATCATGCTTTGGCATACATCCCCCAAAACGGCATTGTTGTTTTGAATTTTATAAATATCATCGATAATCTGACCGTTACCCAAATCATAAAGAGAAACAGAGGCAGTATTACCCCCAAATTTTCCTTCATTGGTAATATAAGTTTTATGCCCGTTACTCAATGTAACTTGTGGTTTAATCGGATCATCGGGTTTATCCTTTACGCAGGAAAATCCTATAAAAATAATTCCGAATAACAATATGTAATTTAAAAATTTCACTCTTTAATTATTTTTTTACGAACCACGAGCCTGTCGAAGTGTGATTTTTCATTTTCTAAGGTCACAAAATAAATTCCCGAATTTAAATCGCTCAAATCAATTTCAGAATTTTCTGAATTTAATTCATAACGTTTCATTTCCTTACCCAAAACATCTAAAATTTTTATTTTAATTATTTCTCCCTTCAACCCCGAACTCCGAACTCCCAACACCGAACTAATAGGATTCGGATATAACTGAAAAGAAAATTCATTATTCAATTCATTCGTCCCAACGCCCGCCTGATTAATAACGCCCACTGCATCTAAATCAAATCCGGAAGATGCAAATCCCGTTGGCCACGGATCGTTAATGATATTGCTATTTTTATCGTAACGCGCGTAAGTAGAAATAATACTGCCTACCACATCAATTATTTTTACGTGCGTAACATTATTAATATCCAACAACGGAATTCCCATCATCGAAATTAAATCAAATGGTGTTCCATACAAACCGCGGTATTTTCCGGCAAGATTATCTAATTTGGTGGCATCCATTACAGCGGCATTTCCGTATTGAGGTGAAGTAGGTGAATTACTCGTTGCCGGAAATCTGAAAAAATTTATTCCATCACTGCTCACTTCAACAAATCCTAATTCTAAAAATGTATCATTAAAACCATTTTCAAAAACTGCAAAATCAAAACCCGGACCATCTTTTATCGGCGCAGTAAAAGTTACAATGGCGTAACCCGCATCTCCCAAGCTAACAACACTGCCGTCGGCTTTTCCTATTACCATGCTGCTGTCGCCAACTGTTACCAAACCTAAACTCGGTGTGCTTATATCCTGCAAGCCTTTTACCACGTGGCAATGCGTGCCCCAGCTTACAAATTTGCTGCTGTCTTTATACATAGCCGTTGTACCCAAAACACCAACCTGACTGGGGAATTGTGCGAACACCGTTAGTGAGAAAAGACTAATAGAGTAAATTAATAATTTTTTCATTTTAAATAATATTTTGTTGGACCTCAACCGTCCCTTCGGGACACCTTCTCCTATGAGGAGAAGGGAGGTTTTATTCTTTTATAATTTTATACGTTTTCTTTTGATCTTTAGTTTCTATCACAGCTAAATATATTCCCGAATTTAAATCACTCAGATTAATTTCAGAATTTTCAGACTTCAATTCAACATTTTTAATTTCTATTCCGAACATATTTATAATTTTCAAGTTGGTTATTTCTCCGCTTATCCCCGAACTCCGAACTCCCAACACCGAACCAAACGGATTAGGATATAAATTCAATTTTTCAAAAAATGAAATCTCGTTTATCCCAACACTCTGGCTCGTTGTAAAGTTATCAATGCTAAAAAAAGAAGGTGTATTTAAATAAATTCCAGTCATATCACTTGAATACAAATGGAACTGAATGCTATCAACATTCCCTAAATTACTGCAATCAAACCATTGCCAGCTTTTAAGAATGTAATCGAATGCATTATTTACAAATCGATAATCGGCTAAATAAAAAGTAGAACTATCGGGTTTTATTGTTCCTCCCAAATATCCTTTTATGGTTACTTTAAACCAATCCTTATCATTACCGGTTGGGCCGCCGAATTTTTTTGCTATGATATCACCGCTTTTCATCGATTTCCAGGCATAAGTTGTGTTACTAATATAAAAACCGTTTACGAAATTGCTTGGTGATTTTAATTTAATAATTCCTCCATCGTTTCCGGTCGCATAATAATTAGAATTATTATAACCATTATAAGCAATGCAATTATATAAATTCAGATAACCGCCATTGGATGAATCTTTTTTATTGGTATAAGCAAATCCGCCGCTCCAATATCCGCTATAATCGTATTGGAAAACCGCATTGGAAGTTTGAAAATCCACTTCGGCTGCGCTATAATAAAAAGAATCGGCCGGTAAAGAAAAATTTTCGAAATCTGCCGTCACCACTTGGGCTTTGGCAAATGTTAAGCTTAGTAAACTAAGGAGTGTAATTGTTTTTTTCATATTATTTTGTTTTTATTAGGTTTATTATAAATTAATGTAATACTTATTTCGTAATTTCTTAATGGCATTGGTCGTTGTTCAATAATTTTATAATCGGTATTAAATAAATTATTGATATGAATTGTAGTTAAAAAACTCACGGGTTTCATTTTAAAAACGTAGGCTACTTTTAAATTCCCAACGTCATAAGGAGTTAACCAAGTGGTGTTATCACTCGAAGTATAACGATAACCAACATAATTATGAAAATACTGAATACTGAAGTCGTAAATGCTTATAGAAATATTTGCGCCATAATTGTAGCGCGGTGTATAAACTAACTGTTTGTCAACCGCGGCATCGTTTGGCAATGCCGAAGAAACCGAAGTAGATAAAACGTAAGTGGTGTTAATGCCTAATTTGATTTTCATATTTTTATTTAAATAAGTTAAACTGCTTGAGCTTTCGGTGCCCCTGCTGTAAACCAGCAATACATTTAATGGAGTAGGGAAGGAGTTGGGGCCCGGTACCCAATTAATCCAGTTATTAATTTGTTTTCCGAAATAAGTTAGTTCAGTTTGCAAAATAAATTTCTTTATTGGTAAAGCAAAATCCAAACCTCCTTCGTAAGTGTAGCCGTCTTCGGGTTTTAAATTAGGATTGCCGCCGGTTTTCCAATACAAGTCGTTTAAAGTTGGCAAGCGATAAACTTTAGCAGCGTTTACTTTTATTTTTATTTGTTTGATGATTTGGTATGAAATTCCGCCGCTTCCGGTAAATGGAATATTGTAAGCACTTGATATTTCCTGCCGAAGATTTAAGTCAAAAAATAATTTATTTTTTAAAAGGTTTAAATTGTATCCCAATAAAAAAGCGGTTTTGCTAAGTTCGTGTTGCGATGAAGAATAATTACTGGTAGTGGCTTGATAATTGGTATAATTCAATCCTAAATAAATTTTATGATTATTGTTTATTTTATAATACACATCGCCTTCGGTAATTAAGGTTTTTGTTTTATTGTTGGAGAAAATATTGGCAATACTATCTGTATAATTTAAAACATCCTCAAAATAGGCAAATCTTATAGCGGGTGTTATCTTTTTTCCTTCACTGATCCAATCGGCAGTAATTTTTAAATTTTCATCTTCCTGCGATGATTTGCCTATAGAATTACCAAGTGTAGGAGAATAATTTCTAAAAGATTTGTTATACCATGCTCTTGCTGTAATTTTCTGGCGATCTAAAAATAGATAACTTATTTCCTGCAAAAAACCTTTAATGTTATAGTCGGAATGTGTTTGCGACTTTTCGGAAACATTAATGAAATTGAAATTGTTTTCCGATTTATTTAAATACACTTTTGTATTGGTACTGAATTTGGCATCAGAATAATGAATGCCCGCATTTAGTTTTAAGGTGTTGTAACTTCCTGCTCCAACATTTAATAAAGTTGTAAATCCGCGATTAAATTTTGCTTTATTGTTTAATTGAATATTTCCTCCAATGGCTCCGCTGCCCCATAAAGCTGCTGTGCCGCCGTATTCAATGGCCACATTATCAAAAATAAAATTCGGTATCTGCGAAAAATCATTTTGCCCTAACATCGGATTCTGAATATTAAATCCGTTCCACAACACACCGGTTTGCGAAGAATTCCCTCCGCGTAAACTGCTGGTAGAAATATTTCCCGGACCATAATTTTTCATGAAGACCGAACTGTTATAAGTTAAAAGCTCGGAAAGATTTGAATTCGCAAAATTTTGCAAAGTCAAAGAATCTATTTTCTGATTTTTTTTTCCGGCTGTAAATTTTTCAGCTTTAACAGTTGAAATAATGATTTCATTTAAAGGAACAGTGTCTTTAATTTGTCCCGCAACAAACTCAGCTGATGCAAAATAAATTGCAGCAACAAAAATCGGGTAACGATGTTGTTTAAAAATTTTCATACATTTCGTTAGCTTTTATCCACGAAAGCTACAAACTCAATGTTTTTCGGCAGGTCTTCTGACTTATCTCTCTTTTTCGCCTTCCCGTTCGCCTGAGCGGACAGTGGCTAAGAATGAAAAAGAATACTGAGAATCACAGCAGCGGGAACTGTTCGCGAATTAAACGCGATTCCCTTTTAATCTTTAATTATTTGTAAAGAACCAATAAACTGTGGCAAATATAGTGATTTTAATTTTAGCCGTGGTTTTAAGCTGTTTTTAAATCAAAAACCCATTGTTAAAAACATTATTATTCCATAAAAACTCCCGTTATTCTATTGGGTAAATTTATATTCTGATGCGCATTAAAGGTATTTTCATAATTATTTCGCTCGCTGTTTTTTTGAATTTTTCATACAAACAACCAAAAGATGAGCAACCTGCTTTCTTAAATTCAGAAATGCGTTGGGTCGATTCGGTTTTTAATAATTTAAACCCCGATCAAAAAATTGCCCAATTGTTTATGGTGGCTGCTTACAGCAATAAAGACATGAAACATGTTCGTGGCATTCGCGAATTAATTGAAAAATATAATATCGGCGGATTGATAATGATGCAGGGCGGACCAATGCGACAAGGAAAATTATTGAACTATTATCAAAACCTTGCTCGCACACCCTTATTAATCAGTATTGATGGCGAGTGGGGATTGGCGATGCGACTCGACAGTACGCCGCGTTATCCGAAACAAATGGCATTGGGTGCCATTCAAAACGATTCGTTGATTTATTTTATGGGAAAACAAATTGCGCGTGAGTGTAAACGTATTGGGATACAGGTAAATTTTGCGCCGGTAGCCGATGTAAATAATAATGCTAACAATCCTGTAATTGGGATAAGAAGTTTTGGTGAGAATAAATACAAGGTGGCGCAAAAAGCGTTTATGTATATGAAAGGTATGCAAGACGAACATGTGATGGCGAACGGAAAACATTTTCCCGGACACGGAGATACCGACAGCGATTCGCATAAAAAATTACCTTTCATTGATAAAAGCAGAGAGCGATTGGATTCGCTGGAATTATTTCCCTTCAAATATTTATTTAAGAACGGATTGGCGAGTATTATGGTGGCGCATTTAAATATTCCATCGCTGGATACAACAAAAAATTTGGCCTCAACTTTATCTCCCAAAATTGTAAACGGATTATTAAAAGAAGAATTAGGATTTAAAGGATTAATTTTTACCGATGCATTAAATATGAAAGGCGTGGCCGATTATTATCCTCCGGGAATTGTTGATGTGAAAGCATTGTTAGCCGGAAATGATGTATTATTATTTTCGGAAGATGTGCCGAAAGGAATTGAAGAAATTAAAAAAGCAATTGCCAATAAGGAAATTACTCAGGAAGAAGTGGACGAGCATTGCAAAAAAATACTGAAAGCAAAATATTGGGTGGGATTAAATAAAAAACCAATTGTGCATTTAAAAAATTTGTATAATGATTTAAATACTGCAGAATCTAATTCATTAAATTCGAAGTTAGCAGAGGCAACTATTACGCTTTTAAAAAATGATAATCAGTTATTGCCGTTGAAAGCGCTCGACACCTTAAAAATTGCAGAAGTTTCTATTGGCGTGAAAGAAGAAAATTTGTTTTATTCAACTTTATCAAATTATTCGAGTATTGCTCATTTTGGAATTGAGCACAACGCTCCCAAAAAAGAAATTGATTCTTTGTATTCGAAATTAAAAAATTTCAATTTAATTATTTTACAAATAAATAAATCGGGGTTTAAACCCGATAATAATTTTGGTGTGTCGTGGCAGAGTTTGATTTTTATTGATTCTATTGCTAAAACGAAACCAACTATAGCTACATTTTTTAGTACGCCTTATGTTTTAAATTCTTTGAAGTCGCCCAGTAAATTAAAAGGAATTATTATGGCTTATGAAAATTCGGTGTTTAGTCAGAAAGCTTCCGCTGATGCAATTTTTGGTGCCATTACGGTTAGCGGAAAATTACCTGTAACTACAAAATATTTTAAATACAATACGGGTTTAGATATTCATCAGGTAATAAGAATTCAGTTTGTGGATCCTGAATTTATTGGCATTCAAAAAAAAACCTTAAACGTTATTGACAGTATCGCGCGTAACGGGATTTCTGAGAAAGCTTATCCCGGTTGTCAGGTGGTGGCTATTAAAGACGGAAAATTATTTTATCAAAAGTCATTCGGAAATTTTACTTACGATGAAAATTCTACCATAGTAAATAATAATACCATTTACGATTTAGCTTCGGTAACAAAAATTGCCGCTTCGTGTTTATCTTTAATGAAATTGGCTTCTGATAAAAAATTCGATTACCATGAAACTGCTTGTAATTATTTACCCGAATTAAAAAGTTGCAACAAATCGGATATGATGCTCGAAGAAATGCTTTCGCATCAGGCGGGATTGCAGGCGTGGATTCCGTTCTGGTTAAAAACCATCGACAAAGCAGGAAATTTTAAACCGGGAATTTACGACACAAAATATTCAGAAAATTTTCCGATACATGTAGCAAAAGATTTGTATGTGAAAAAAGAATTCCGCGATAGTATTTTTAGCAGAATAATAAATAGTAAAGTAGAAAACAAAGGAAAATATTTGTACAGCGATTTAGGATATTATTTTGTGCAGCGAATAATTGAAAATATCACCAAAGAAACAGAAGATGTTTACACTGCAAATACTTTTTATAAACCTTTAGGTTTGGGATTAACTTATCTCCCGCTAAATAAATATCCATTAACTCAAATTGCTCCCACTGAAAACGATTCTAAATTCCGTAAACAAATTGTGCAAGGTTATGTACACGATCCGGGTGCGGCATTGTTAGGTGGAGTGGCGGGACACGCAGGTTTATTTGGTCACGCAAAAGATTTAGCGGTATTAATGCAATTGTATTTGAACAAAGGCATTTATGGCGGTACAGAATATTTAGACAGCAATGTAGTAAAAGATTTTACGCGTTGTCATTTTTGTCCTGGCAACCGCCGCGGTTTGTGTTTCGAAAAACCGGAGCCCGATCCAAAAAAAGATTCGCCTGTTACCGAGTCCGCAAGTTTAGAAAGTTACGGTCACACAGGATTTACCGGAACTTTTGCCTGGGCCGATCCAAAAAATAAATTGATTGTGGTTTTTTTATCCAACCGTGTTTATCCCGACGCCGAAGAAAATAAATTAGCAAAACTCGGTATCAGAGGAAAAATTCATAAAGCTTTTTATGAAATTACGGATAAGGCGAGTGTGTCGAATTATTTGAGGTAAAAATTAATTATTCACCCCCAACAACGAATAAATTTTACCGTACTCAATCATTTGTTTAGTAAAATCATTCGGGTATTCAATTTTAATATCGGTAATTACGCCATTTACTATTGTAGGTACCAATCGGGGCTGAATAAATCCCGCATAAGGCGCAATTTGTAATTTTTCGTAACGCGCCAAAACTTCTTTGTGTAATTCCGGGTCGGGTTTTACTCCATAGTTTTCAATTAAATCATGTCCCGCTTTATAATCGCCCTGCGATTTAATGCGCTGAATTTCTTTCAGCAATTCGCCAAATAATTTCCTTAATTTCAAATAATCATTCACCACAAAATAAGTTTTACCTTCATTTACTTTTTTCTCTATAACGTTCTCCGCCTTCCCCTTTTCAAAAGCCCACAAAGCAATCATCTGCCGATTGCGCATGTGCGATTCTTCAATTACTTTCCCAAGTTTAACGCGCGCTAATTGAATCATCAATCCTTTAGTGATGTATTCGTCATAAGCGCCTTTACCGGTTTCAAACGACGGCATTACTTTTAAATCAATTAATTTCTGATCCATTAAATAATACAGCGCTACTAAATCGGCGCGACCTTCTTCCAAGGCACTGGCATAATTTTTTAAAGTTTCGTGAGGTTGTCCGATACCTGTTTCAATTTTTCCGCTGGCATGGCCAATTACTTCGTGCATATCGGTATGTAATTTATCGGCAAGAGGCGCAAAGTTTTTTACCCGCTCGCGAATCTCATCATTAAAATAAAATTCATTTACAACAGTGGGTCCCGCCGCCTGCTCATAAGCTTCCACAATATTTCCAAGATTCACCGATTTAGAACCGTGCGTTTCGCGAATCCATTCGTTGTTGGGTAAATTAATTCCTATTGGTGTAACCGGACCGGAATCACCCGACTCAATAACAGCATTAATTACCTTGGCAGAAATTCCGGTTACTGTATCTTTTTTGTGTTTCGGAAGAATGGGAGAATTATCTTCGAACCATTGTGCATTTGCGCCAATGGTAGCAATTCGTTTGCTGGCTTCCAAATCTCTAACAGAAACAACCGATTCAAAAGAACCTTTTTTCCCCAACGGATCCTGGTATACTTCAATAAATCCATTTACTACATCAACCATGCTACCTGTATCATTCAACCAGGCAATACAATAATCATCAAAATCTTTCAGACTACCTGTATTATAATATTTTACTAATTTTTCTAAAGCTGTTTTTTGTTTTTCATTTTCTGCAACCGTAATCGCCTTCTCCAACCAACTAACAATTTTTTCTATGGCGAGAGTGTACATTCCTCCAACTTTCCAAACTTTCTCCACCAACTTTCCATTTTCTTTAACTAATTTGCTGTTGAGTCCGAGCATTAAAGGTGTTTTGGATTTTTTATCGCTCATTTTTTCATAAAAGTCAGTCACCTCTTTTTGATTCACTCCTTCGTAAAAATTAACGGCTGAAGAAATCACCATATCTTTAGTAGCATCGAGGTTTACTTTTTTAGGAGCGATGAACGGTTCGTAAATAATGGGAATAATAAAGGCAATAAAATTATCAATGTTTTCTCCTTTTTGTAAAGGAATTGCACGCTGATTGCAGGTTTTTATAAGTTGTTCGAACGATTCACGTGTGCATTCCGGAATAATTTTATCGCTGTTGTAATGGTGGTGAATGCCGCTGCTAAACCAAACGCGTTTAGCATACACCATAAATTTTTTCCATTCCGGATCATTTGTATCACCAATATACGAATTAACAATACCGTCAATCACTTTACGGATAGTAAGATTGTATTTATAATTTTGATCCCATAATATATCTCGTCCACACAGCGCCGCCTGGTATAAATAATAAATTAATTCTTTTGTTTTAAGAGGTAAATTATCAAAATCGGGAACCTGATATCGCAACACGCGCAAATCGGCAAACTGGTCGGCCACATATTGAAAATTTTTGGAGGTTTCGTTTTCAGAAGCCTGAACAGAATCTTTTGTCACTGTACTTGCCAAAACATTGGCTAATTCATTATTTTGAGAAGTGCACGCGTTCAACACAAGTAACACTACTAAAACAACAACTAATTTAGTAAAATTCATATATCTATTTTAGGGAATACAAGAATACAATTTAATATTACTTTTTGCAAGGAGAATTTATAGGTTATCCGTTATCTGTTAATCGTTATCCGTTATCCGTTAATCGTTAACTGTTAATTGTTATCTGTTAATCGTTATCTGTTATTTGTTATCTGTTAACCGTTAACTGTTAACCGTTAACGGATAACCTCTTTACACTCTAATCCCTATTACGCAAACATCGTCAATTTGTTCGAAATTTCCTTTCCATTCGGTGAAACGGTTATGAATTTTTTCTTTTTGCTCAGTTATTTTATGAGAAGAGGCGTCCATCAAAATATCTTTAAATAATTTATATTTTAATTTTTTTCCTTTTAATCCGCCAAACTGATCGGCAAAACCATCGGTAAATAAATAAACTGTGTCGTCTTTTTTCGTATTTAATTTTTGGGAAGTAAAACTCTGTGGTTTTTCCTCAATAAAAGCACCCACCGGAAATTTATTGCCATCGTATTCGGTAATTTCATTATTGGAAATAACATAAATGCTATTAATGGCGCCGGCAAAAGTAACTTCTTTTGTTTTTTTGTTGATAGATATTAAAGTAATGTCCATACCGTCTTTAACCGCCGCTTCTTTACCCGATTGATGCAGGGCAACAGTTAAACCGGCATTTACTGAATTTAAAATTTCGGCAGGGTCGCTTAATCCTTTTTCGAGCAAGGCTTTATTTAATAGATTATAATTAATGATCGACATTAATGCTCCCGGCACACCGTGACCTGTACAATCGGCTACAGCAACAAAAATATGTTTATCGGTTTCTTCGAGCCAATAAAAATCGCCACTCAAAATATCTTTAGGCATAAAATACACAAACGATTCGGGTAATGTTTCCTCCCATAATTTATCGGGCGGCAGAGTAGCGTCCTGAATACGTTTTGAATAACGAATGCTGTCGGTAATATCTTTGTTTTGTGCTTCCACAATTCTGTTTTTTTGTTCAATGATATTTTTCTTATCGTTAATCTCAATGTTCTGTGCGTTCAATAATATATTTGCTTTTTGTTTTTGTCGATACCCCCTGAAAATAAAAAATGCCAACGCCGCCAATAAAATTAAACCAACAGTAATGGCAGTATTAATAGCTTTTTGTTTTTCCCCTTCGGTTTTTAAAATTTTATTTTCGGCTTCCTTTTTTTCGCTTTGATATTTGGTATTCATCTCTATAAATTGTTTATCGCGCGCCTGGCTAAATAAAGAATCTTTTGATCCAACTGAAAGCTGGAAATACTCAAAGGCTTTTATATAATTATTTTGAACTTTGTAAATTTCAGAAATCGTTGAATATATTTCAATTAAATCATCGTAATCTTTAATCTCTTTGGCCACAAGTACGGCACTGTCTAAATAACGGATGGCATTTACATCATCCTTCATATCTTTATAAACAAGTGCAACGTTGTGAAAGGATTGAGAAGTACCCTTTTTGTCTCCCATTTTTTTTGAATGAAATAAAGGCGGTTTAAGATGTTGTAAAGCCTCCTCAAATTTCCCTAATTCCTGAAGTATAATACCAACGTTATTTAAAGCATTCATAACATTTGGTAAATCATTTATCTCTTGATATATTTTTAAAGATTTCTGAAAGTATTCAAGCGCTTTAAGGGTATCCTTTTTAATATAATATAATGAACCGATGTGACCTAAGCTCGAAGCAATGTGAGGTTTATCCCCAATTTCTTTAGCGATTTTTAAAGCAGATTCGTATTGTATTAGAGCTTTATCAAATAAATTTTGGTATTCATAAACTAGCCCTAAATTATTTAGTACCGTTAACTTTCCTGCAATATCATTTTCACTTTCATAAAGCTTTTCAGATTCTATGTAGTTTTTAAGAGCATTTGTGTATTCGCCTCTTATTAAAAATGCGTTGCCCTTACACATTAAGGCGGCTGCCTGAAAACCTTTGAATTCATTTAGTTTTGCAAACTCAAATGCCTGTTTAGCATATTTCATGGAAGAATCGCTATTTAAGGGCAAGTATACATCCGACAATTTTATGGAAATAACAATTCTTTCTTTTAGGCTAGCTTTGGCCAAAACAGATTTTAATGAATCGAGCTCTGGGGAAGAAAAAAGGAGGTTTGAAAACGCCAAGATAACAAATACTATGAAATTCTTATGTAACATAAGGAAATATAAGTTTATGCATAAAATTTTTAATATTCAAAAAAATTATTATTATTGTACTTATTAATGAATGTTAAACCTAAAATTTAAATATTATGGCAAGAGGAATAGTAAAAGCGCCCCCTATGGGAGGCTCCCCGGCAACTACTTCGGGAAAAATACTTGTAACAGAATCTCTGGCTGATCCGGTTGACGGAACTCCGGGAATGGATGTAGGCACGGAAATAAGTTTTATTGATGCAAATCAATCTAAAGTTGGCGACATTGTTGATTTTAGTCTGGATTCAACAGGAAATGGAAAAATTAACAGCGTAGTTGCTTCAGGAACGGTTATACCAAACAATTTTCCTGATAATATTATTGTTGCCGCAGGGCAATCGGTTATTATTAACGGCACTACGGCTTTCGATGGCAAAATTACCATTAACGGCGGTTATTTATCTATAGTTGATAGTGCTCATATTGAGGGTAAAATTGAGTCAACAAACCCAGGTTCCTTCTTACTGATAAGTGGCGATAAAACCGTTACTCACGACGGAGCCATTAAATTTACCGGAGGTAATCTATCTATAAAAAAAGCGAATATAAGCGGTAAATTTTCTTCTAGCGGTGCAAAATTTATTATTATTCAAGGAAATACTTTTGTTGGGAAATTCGAAGTATTGAATGCTACAAAGTGTAAAGCGGGTCAGAATTCAATAAATGGAGATTCGAATCCAACCTTGCCTTGCGACCCAATATAACTGTATTAACTCATTAATTAAAAAATTCCGACTCACAATCGGAGTTTTTTTTAATAAGGAATTCTAATTAGCTAAATTATTTTTAAGTGCGTACATCACAATACCCGCGGTATTTTTAGCGCCGGTTTTTTCCAGTATTCTTCTTCGGTATTCATCCACGGTTCGATTGTTTAAATATAAAATTTCGCCAATTTCTTTATTGGTTAGCTCTCTGCATATAAGCGTTATAATTTCTAATTCGCGGTCAGTAAGCTTAGCCTTATTAAAAGTAGGCTTAATTCGTTTAGAAACCACCAAGCCTTTTACCATTACTTTTGAAACCTGCTCTGTAAAATAATAGCCATTTTCTTTTACCGCCACAATGGCATCGGCTACAATGGAGATATTGGAATTCTTTGGTAAAAAGCCGTTGGCACCCCGTTCAATTAAATGCATAATCATTTCTTCCTCGTTATACATAGTGAGAATAATGATTTTTATGCTGGGATATTTTTTACGGAGGGCAACGGTGGCATCAATACCATTCATGTTTGGCATTTCAATATCCAGCAAAAGAACTTCAGGAATATTTTTTTTATACTTAGGTGTTTTTAATTTTTCAAGTAAATCCCTACCATCTTCAGCTTCAAGGGTTATTTTAAACTTCGGAAATTCTTTCAATAGGGCAATCATTCCAAGTTTGAACAATTGTTGGTCATCCACGACTCCTATAGTAATTTGAGAATTCATAATTGGCACTATAATAGTAGTAAGCTATTCTTATTTATTTGGTTTATTTATTGAGAGTTCATTACAAAGTAAGTAATAAAATACTTAAAAAATAAAATTATCGTAAAACTAATACCGAAATTTTGGCGATTAAATATTAATAAAGATAAACAAATCCGTTCTTTTAAACCATTAAAAAATCGATAAAAAAATATTTGTAATAATTTTGGTAAGGAATGTTTAGTTTACAAAAGGGCCAACATTTTAGCCGTTATAGGCTTGTGCAAAAAAACAAGGTCGTTTAGAATACCTTCCGTTTTGTGTTTGTCTTGTAACTCAAAAGAAGAGCCTGAAATAACAATTTTAGCCCTCCTTAATTTGCTATTCGATATTTGTTTAATATAGTTAATGAATCTTAATCCGCCTTTCAACACCATTTGAAGATCAATAAAAAGCACTTCAGGAAAAGTTTCGGACGAAATATTTTTCGAGTTGGAGAGGCCATCTAAAAACTCGATGGCAGTTTCGCTATTTGTGCAAACGTAAACATGACTAGAAAAATTGGTGGATTCAATAATTTTTGCATTAATAAAATTATCGAGCTGGTTTTCTTCCAGAAGCATTACGTTTTTATATTTGCATTTAGGTTCTTTTCGTTTCATGGCTCCGGTTTAAATTAAGGTTAGTAGTAAATTTTTTTTGCAGCTCTGGAAGTAAATGGTGGAGGATTTCGTAAGTTCCTGAATTTCGAGCCGAAAATAATGTAAATAAATCGGCTTCTTTAAGCCTGTTTTTATTTTCACTGTTTTTAGAAAGTTGCATTCCGAACAATTTAATGAGGTCTAAAGCATGCGAATAATGAATTAATTCGTCTACCTTAATTTTTTTATAAACGCTTTTAAGCAAGCTGCCGGCCAGTCTGTTTTCAGAGATTGAAATGTAAAAAAAAGCAATCGTTAATTTTACTTCTAACTGAATGTGAAAAAAATCCTTAAAACAATGGTTATTGATTAATTCATTAAGAATTTGAATGGCATTCTTTATATTTTGTGAGTAATAATTTTGCATGGCGCAATACATCCCAAATAATATTTTGGTTGCTTTATCGTGCCCGTCAAAATAAATATCCGGAAGTATAATTTCACTAATCTCATTTGTTTTTCCCTGGTCTGTTAAAAAGCGGATTTTAGAAATAAAAAACCTTGAAGTATTACTGATTCCGTTATATAGTAACAACGATCTTAAACTCGCATTTACTTTTTCATAATATTGAATGGCACATTTAAGCTGTTCGGATTTCTTATAATATTCAAAATGTAAAAAATCGATTGCTAAATTCCATTTTTTAACCGGTGAAGAATCGTGAAGTTCGTTAAATAGTTTTCGGGTACCGGCGAGTGCTTCTGAAATATCGTATGTATTATTTTTTTCAGTTTCGCAAAACAAAGCAATTTGTAACTCAACAATATTTTTAATAATCTCAATCTGATGAGAAGGGTTAAGTTCGAAGTGACTAATAATTTCGTTTTTAAGAGCATGTAACAGGTTAAGTAATTCGGGTGATTTCGAAAAACCATACATTCCCAACACACGGTTAAAGTTGCCTAATGTATCAATTGATTTTTCGAGCGATAATGCAAAAGCAATTTGTTTATTGTATAATTGCGAATAGTGAAAGTATCGTTCGGAATGCAAATAAACTTTTTTAAACGCGCCATAAACCAAAATTAACTCGTTATGCATTTCTAATCCGAGAAAATCTTTCTCGAGTTTTTGTAGCAAGGCTTCTAATGTTTCACGCGGTATTGTAAAACACATCTCATCAATATTTTGTAATTGCTTTAGAACTTCCAGTTTATTTATAGGAGTTTCGCCCGCTAAATGCGTTTGAATTTTACGATACAAACGCGACTTCAATACATAAAACGAATTGGAGGTAAGTTTTAATTTTTCGGCAATTTGTAAATCGGAGTCGTTCCCGGATTTGTAAGATTGAGCGAGCACCAGAAAATTGTCGGCATGAGTTTTGATTAATTGTTTCTCAATGTCTTTAAAAGACTCAGAATCGAGTTGTGTTATTATTTCTTTTAATTTGATCAATACGAAAAGATACAATTATTTAAGGATGGAAACTCGGAAAAGGCCTTAAAATAGGTAAAAACACCTACAAAAATAGGTAAAAACACCTACAAGAATCGACCTCTTTTTTTCGAACAGAAATTAAATCTTAATACAAATTAATACAATTTTCATTATAATCTTACATGGGTAATGCCTAGTAAATAGTGGGCAGTTTTCACGTTCTAAATCGCATTTACTTTGTTTTATAAATTAAAAAAACATGAAAGGTTTAATTATTAAAGTCGTTATCCTTATCATAATTTTCATTATGGTAATGAAATGGATGAATGGAGAGTAGGTTTTAAATGAAAAATCGAGCATCATAATTTTAGTCTAAACTTAGATTAGAATGCCAATCACCAAAACATCATCAATTTGTTCGGTGTTTCCGCGCCAGTTTGTAATAATATTATCGAGCAACAGTTTTTGCTCCGAAATTGGCCTTTGAGAAATGCTTATAAGTGTTTCTTTTAATTTTTTGTGCATAAATTTTTTACCTTTTGGCCCGCCAAACTGGTCGGCATAACCGTCAGAGAACAAGTACAACAAGTCGCCGGTTTTTATTTCTATTTCATTGAGAGTAAATTTATCTTTTTGATTGCGATGGATTCCTCCAATGGGGAATTTGTCGGCTTTGTATTCAAATATTTGTTTATCTCTAACAATCAAACAAGGACGATTAGCTCCGGAATAAAATAATTTATTTTTTTCTTTATCAATTAAACATAGAGCAATGTCCATTCCATCTCTGCTCTGACTGGTTTCTGAATCTTGTTTTAAAGTTTGGCGCACCTGAATATTTAATTCATCCAAAATAATATCGGGCATAAAAATGCCTTTCCTTACAATTTCATTCAAAAACGTTGAGCCAATCATACTCATAAATGCGCCTGGTACGCCGTGCCCTGTACAATCGGCGGCGGCTATCAGTACGCAGTTGGCAGTATGCAGTTGGGGGTCGTTTTCTTCTGCCGATTGCCGATTTCCCCCTGCCTTCTGCCAACGAACCTTCTCCATCCAATAAAAATCTCCCGCAACAATATCTTTGGGTTTGTATAAAATAAAATAATCCTTTAAATGTTTATTTAGTTCTTCATCCACCGGCAATATGGCTTCTTGTATTTTTTTGGCGTATTGAATACTATCTTTTATGTCTTTGTGGGCCGACTCCACTTTTAATTTCTCCACCTTTAATTCGGTAGTGCGTTCTTCGACTTTATTTTCGAGAATTGCTTTTTCTTGTTTTAATTTTTGTTCACGACTTTTTATGAACAGATAAATTAGTAATATAACGGTGAGCAAACACAGTAAATAAAACCATTTGGTTCTCCAGAAGGGCGGAGTAATATTTATTTTTATTTTAACTGGTTCTTTGCTCCACACACCATCGTTATTACTTCCTTTTACGAGTAAAGTATATTCTCCCGGATCTAAATTAGTAAACATTACTGAGTGTTTGTTTCCGATTTCAACCCAATCATCATTAAAGCCTTCCAGCTTATATTCGTAATTATTTTTTTTTGGATCGGTAAAATCAAGCGACGCAAAATCCAGTGAAAAGAAATAATCTTTATAGGTTAAATCGATTTCGTTTACATAAGAAATTTCCAGAGGTAATTTATATTCTTTATTCAAAACCGTAAAGCCTGTTAGTACAACTCCGGGTGCGATTTCATTGGAAGCGATTAAATTTGGATAAAAAGTATTAAAACCTTTTAAGCCTCCAAAAAATAATTTTCCATTGGTAGTCTTGTGCGCTGCTCTTAAACAAAATTCAGTACCCTGCAAACCGTCAAAGGTGGAATAAACTTTATAACTTAAATTAAGTGGATTAAATTTGCAAAGCCCCATGGCGGTTGAAAACCAAATATTACCATCATTGTCTTGTTCAATACCATAAATAAGAGATGTAAAAATAGGATGAAGATTTAAATAAGATTTAATTATTTTGGTTTTTAAATTAAACAAACATAAACCGGAAGTGGTGCCCACCCATAAATTTTTATTTTTATCAATAAATAATGACGCAATGGCTATATCCGGAAAAAGCGGTTGATTATTTTCGTCAGTCAAATAGCGTTTTGTTTTTTTAGTTTCTGGATCAAATAAATTTAAACCATTGTCTCCTGTTGCCACCCAAAATTTACCATCTTCTTGCATCACTACTGATGTAATAAAATTACTAGTGAGAGAGTTTTCGTTATTTTTTTCGCTCAGCACCCTTGTAAAATTATCTTTATCGGGATGGTAAAGATTTAATCCGCCGCCGGTAGTGGCAAACCATAGTTGATTTTTTTTATCTTTAATTACGGCACAGGGCGAATGATGAGAAAAGGAGTTTGGATCGCTGGTGGTATTATAATTTAGATATTTGTTTTTATCCGGAAAATAACGGTATAAGCCGCCACCTCCCGAACCAATCCATAACGAACCATCCGTTTCTTTATAAATGGCATAAACAAGCGAATTATTTTTTATCGATTCGTAAAGGGCTTCATTGTGCGGTAACTGACTTAATTGTTTCGTGCGATTATTAAAAATAGAAACACCGCCTCCTGTACCGATATAAGTTTCATCTTTTGATTTTTCACAAAAACAAAACACATTATTATTAAATAAACTGTTAGTGTTATTGCTTTCGTGTTTAAATAAACCGAAATTTAAAGTCTTTGTATCTAAAATACTGATTCCACCTTTCCATGTTCCTGCCCAAATAAGGCCGCTGTTATCTTCCATAATATTAAATACGGTGTTGTCGCTAATGGATTCGGGATCATCTTTATTGTTTTCAAAAAACTGATGATTATAGGTTCCAACTTCAAATCTCCCTAAGCCATGTTCGGCAGTGGCAAACCAAATATTTCCTTTCCGATCTTCATAAAATTGTGAAACCAACGCAGCGTATCTTAAGCATTTAAATGCGTTCGTTGTATCGTGACCGTTATAAACCTTGCCTGTTTTTGTATCGATAATATTTGAGCCAATATTCCAACAACTTACCCAAATTAGTCCTTTACTGTCAGCAAAAATATTTCGAACGTTATTGGAATTGATTTTTTTGTTGGGATCGATGGCGTCTTGAGTATAGAAATTACATTTTTTAGTTTTAGGATCGTATTCTGTTATTCCTGCTCCAACATGCGAAAACCATATATGTCCGCGTGTGTCGCGTGTCATACAGCGTATGTTGTTTGTTGGGAATGGAATGCTATTAGCGCCTTTATTTTTTATTTCTGTAAACGTTTCTGTTTTTTTGTCAAAAATGTATAAACCATCAATGGTAGCAATATAAAGTTTGCCGAGTTCATATTCTTTAATAACGGTTACGGTATTGCAATTGATCCAGTTTTTACGGAGAGAATCTCGCATAAAATTGGTTACTTTTCCGGTTTTTAAATTGAGTCTCGCCATTCCACCACCATTGGTGCCGGCAAATAAATTATCTTCATCGTCGTTATATAAACATTTAATGGAGCTTGATAAAATTACATTAGTGTCTTTTTCATTTATGGTACCTTTAATAACATTGGTTTTAATGCCGTCATACTTGTTTAAACCGTTAAAGGTTCCAATCCAAATAAAACCTTTTTTATCTTGAATGATACATGTGCTTGCGTTTTGAGAAAGCCCGTTTTCAGCAGTAATATGCCTGAATCTTGCAAATTGAGAATGTAAAGGAAAGTATATCGCCAGCAACAGACCAATAAAAAAAAATCTGCAGATATATAATGAATTCTTCAGGAAATAAAATTATCAGACTAAATTAAGTAATTTTTTAATGGGAATATTTTATTACTAAAATTAAAAACAATATTTATTCTCAGTAATTAATTTTTGTGCAATAATTTGCCTTGCTACTTTAGGATTGAAGGCTTCTTGTTTAGTAAATCGTTTCAATCCTACCATCATCATTCTTAATTCATCACCTTCCCCAAAACTATTAAGCGCTTCTTTACCGCTCACCCAAATTTTATCACACGCCGTATTAATATATGAACGCATGATGTTTAATTGTTCTTTACAATTTTCTTCTCCCTTCATGTTTACTAATTTTTCAACGCGAAGCAAAGTAGATTCGGCAACATAAGTTTCAATCACCATATCTGCAATATTCATTAACACTTCTTGCTCTTTATTAAGCGTGGCCATTAATTTTTGAACCGCGGCTCCTGCTACCAATAAAACCGCTTTTTTATAATTCGTAATTAATTTTTTTTCGTAAGCAAATAATGTATCGTTCGCCTCCTGCATTTCAGGAATGCCCACTAATTCGGCTGCTACTTTTTGTGCAGGACCCATTAAATCCAATTCGCCTTTTAAAGCGCGTTTCAAAATCATATCAACAATTAATAAACGATTTATTTCATTGGTGCCTTCAAAAATTCTGTTGATGCGTGAGTCGCGATACACTCTGTCCATCGGGCCTTCGGCACTGTAACCCATACCTCCATAAATCTGCACGCCTTCATCCGCTACATAATTTAAAGTTTCTGATCCGTTAATTTTTAAAATGGCGGCTTCTACTGCAAATTGTTCAATGCCTTTTAAAATGGCTTTTGCTTCGTCCATTCCTCCTGCAATTAATTCATTAATGGCGTCTTCAATATTTTGTGAAGCGCGGTAAATAGCGCTCTCTGTAGCAAAAGTACGAATGCATTGCTCAGCTAATTTATAGCGAATGGCGCCGTATTTAGAAATTGGTCTTTCAAATTGAATTCTTTCATTGGCATATTTTACCGATTGTGTAATGGTGTGTTTGCTTGCGCCCATTGCAGCGCCCGCTAATTTAATGCGACCAATGTTTAAAATGTTGACTGCAATTTTAAAACCATTTTCTCTTTGCGATAATAAATTTTCGACAGGAACTTTACAATCTGTAAAAAATACCTGTCGTGTAGAACTTCCTTTAATTCCCATTTTGTGTTCTTCGGCATTTAAAGTAATTCCTCCAAAAGATTTTTCGACTATAAAGGCAGATAAATTTTTATCGCCGTCAATTTTTGCGAAAACAGTAAATATATCTGCAAATCCACCGTTGGTGATCCACATTTTTTGTCCGTTTAAAATATAATGTTTTCCATCAGCGGTTAATTTTGCGTTTGTTTTTCCGCTGTTGGCATCAGACCCGCTGGCGGGCTCTGTTAAACAATAACTGGCTTTCCATTCGCCGGTTGCTAATTTTGGAATGTATTTCTTTTTTTGTTCTTCGTTTCCATAATATAAAATTGGTAATGTACCAATACCTGAATGCGCCGACAGTGCTACAGCTACTGAATGTCCTGTTCCAATTACTTCAGTAGTTAACATTGATGTTACGAAATCGAATCCCAATCCACCTAAATTTTCTGGAACAGAAATTCCTAATATACCAAGTTCTCCTGCTTTTTTCATTATGGAAACCATCAAACCTTCTTCCTGATTATCTATTTTATCGAGAATCGGGGAGACTTCTGTTGCAATGAAATCTTCACATGTTTTTTTCATCATGAGTTGTTCTTCATTCCATTGTTCCGGAATAAAAATATCTTGTGCCAATGTTTCTTTAATGAGAAATTCGCTGCCTTTTGTTTTCATAGTATTAGAATTGAGATATGAGTAGTGAGATATGAGTAGTGTAATGGGAGAATTATTTTTTTATTTTGAATTAAACTTATTAGCTTGATTAAAATTAAATTATTTTCAATTTTCAATTTGCTTTCTATAATATCTCAAATACCCCTGCTGCACCATGCCCCGTTCCAATGCACATCGTTACCACTCCGTATTTTTTATTTTGCCTTCTTAATTCATTAAACATTTGTACTGATAATTTAGCCCCGCTGCATCCTAATGGATGTCCTAATGCAATTGCTCCTCCGTTTACATTTACCTTATTTGGATCTAATTCTAAGTTTCTCACTACGGCTAATGATTGGGATGCAAATGCTTCATTCAATTCAAATAAATCAATGTCTTTTATTTTTAATCCGGCTTGCGCTAATGCTTTTGGGATGGCAGCAATCGGACCAATTCCCATAATACGTGGAGGAACGCCGGCAACTGCATGAGAAATTAATCTAGCAATAGGTTTTAAATTTAATTCTTTCATCATGCGTTCGCTCATTACAATTACAAATGCTGCACCATCGCTGGTTTGAGAAGAATTTCCGGCTGTAACGCTTCCACCATTAGCGAATACAGGTTTTAATTTCGATAAGGCTTCAACAGAGGTGTCAGCCCTCGGACCTTCATCTGCGTCTACAATATACTCGCGTGTTTTTCGCTTTTGATTTTCATCTAAATAAACTTCGCTGACTTTTATTGGAACAATTTCGTTTTTAAATTTTCCTTCTTTAATTGCTGCTAATGCTTTTTGGTGTGAATGGTAAGAAAACAAATCCTGATCTTCTCTCGAAATTTTATATTCATTCGCAACGGCCTCTGCGGTTAAACCCATTCCCCAATACCAATCGGCATGTTCTTTCGCGACTTTTGGATTCGGAATAACGCGCCATCCTCCCATCGGAATTAAACTCATACTTTCTACACCGCCCGCAATTATACAATCGGCCATTCCTGCATTTATTTTTGCACTCGCAATAGCAATAGTTTCTAAACCCGATGCGCAATAACGGTTTACTGTCATTCCTGAAACTTTATCGGTATCTAACGAAAGAAGAGAAATAATTCTTCCCACATTTAAACCTTGTTCCGCCTCAGGCATGGCGTTTCCTACCATTACATCATCGATGCGTTCTTTGTCGATTTGTGGCACCGAGCCAACTAACTGTCTGATTACATCGGCAGCTAAATCATCAGGACGAGTAAATCTAAATAATCCTCTGGGCGCTTTTCCCACCGCACTTCTTAAACCGGCTATAATGTATGCATTCATTTTGTATAGATGTTAGATATAGGTATTGAGATTTGAGATCAATTCCTCACTGATAATTTATTAATTTCTTTTTTTCTTGAAAATTGAAAGCGTATTCAATAATCTTTAAATTTATATTATTCTCAATTCTCAATTCTCAATTCTCAATTCTCAATCCTCAATTCTTAATTTCGTAAAACTTTCCCTCCGTTAATAATACTGTGCAATCGTTCTAACGTTTTTTTCTCACCACAAAGGGATAAAAACATTTCTCTTTCCAAATCCAATAAATATTGTTCAGATACTTTTGTAGGTTGCGATAAATTACCACCGGCTAAAACGTATCCTAATTTTTCAGAAATTTTTTGATCGTGTTCGCTAATGTAATTGCCGCTTTTCATCGCATTAGCGCCAGCATAAATTAAACCCATTGCCTGATTTCCTAAAACACGAATATCATTTCGTGCAACGGGTTTTGTGTAACCTTCATCCGCCATCAATAAACATTCGGCTTTAGCTTCAGCTAGCTGTCTGCTACGAGAGACAATTGTTTTATCGATTCCTGTTCTAAAAAGTCCCATCTCAAAAGCTTCATGTGCCGAGGTGGCCACTTTTGCCTGACCTATTGTTAAAAATTTATCTCTGAAAATATTTAATTCTAAATCACCATCTTTTAATTCATCACTCAAACGCAAAGCAAATTCTTTTGTGCCGCCGCCCGCCGGAATTAATCCTACTCCAAATTCAACCAGCCCGATATAAGTTTCGGCGAGTGCTACCACTTTATCGGAGTGTAAACAAATTTCGCAACCCCCTCCTAAAGTTAATCCGTGCGGCGCTGCAACAACAGGAATTGATGAATATCGCAAACGCATGGTGGTATTCTGAAATAATTTTACAACCATATTTAATTCGTCCCAATCTTGTTCAGCGGCTAACATAAATATCATGGCCACATTGGCACCTGCCGAAAAATTTGCGCCTTCATTACTAATTACTAATCCGCGATAATCTTTTTCGGCAATTTCAACTGCTTTGTTTAGTCCTTGTAAAACTTCGCCGCCAATGGTATTCATCTTAGTATGAAACTCGGCGTTGATAATTCCGTCGCCCAAATCGGTAATGGTGAGTCCGCTGTTTTTCCAAATAGTTTTGGTGGGACGAATATTTTCGAGAGAAATAAATTGCTCGCTTCCCGGAATTATTTTATAAGTTTTAGAATTTAAATCATAAAATTTACGAACGCCGTTTTCTATTTTATAAAATGAAGTATTTGTTTTTGAAAATTCATAAATCCAATCGGCAGGTTTGTTTCCCAATTGTTCCATTAAAGAAATCGATTCTTTAACACCAATGGCATCCCAATATTCGAACGGACCCAGATCCCAGCCAAATCCTGCCTTTAATGCATCATCAATACGATACAATTCATCAGAGATTTCCGGAATACGGTTGGATACATATTGAAACAATCCGGCGAATGTGGCACGATAAAATTCTCCGACTTTATCTTTTCCGCTTATTAAAATTTTAACGCGTTCTTTTAAATTATCAATGGGTTTGGTTAATTCTAAAGTGGCAAATTTTACTTTTTGAGAAGGTTTGTATTCTAAAGTTTTTAAATCGAGTGCTAATATTTCTGATTTGCCGGAAGCGTTTTTTACTTTTTTGTAAAAACCTTGTCCGCTTTTATCGCCCACCCATTTATTATCCACCATTTTTTGAATGTAATTTGGGATAGTAAATAAATTATTAGCTTCATCGGTTTTACAATTTTGTTTTAAGCCGTTGGCAACAAGAACTAATGTATCTAAACCAACCACATCACAAGTTCTAAAAGTGGCCGATTTTGGTCGGCCTAATACCGGACCGGTTAATTTATCAACCTCTTCGACTGTTAGTCCCATTTTTTCAACAATGTGTAAAAGCGATAGTATGCCGTAAACGCCAATCCGATTGGCAATAAAGGCAGGAGTATCCTTACACAGCACAGTAGTTTTTCCTAAAAATTGTTCGCCGTAACGCATTAAAAATTCAATTACATCAGGGCTTGTAAATTTGGTAGGAATAATTTCTAATAATTTTAAATAGCGTGGCGGATTAAAAAAATGTGTTCCGCAAAAATGATTTTTAAAATCATCAGATCGTCCTTCGGTCATTAAATTTATCGGAATTCCTGAAGTGTTTGAAGTGATAAGGGTTCCGGATTTTCTGAATTTTTCTACATTATCAAAAACTTTCTTTTTAATCTCTAAATTTTCAATTACAACTTCAATTATCCAATCGCATTTTGAAATTTTAGTTATATCATCGTCGAAATTGCCAATGGTAATTCGCGAAGAAAATTGTTTTTTATAGAGTGGAGAGGGATTAGATTTAATGGCAAATTGAAGAGCGTTGTTTGCAATTCTGTTTCTCACCGATTTTGTTTCGAGCGTTAATCCTTTGGCTTTTTCGTTTGCGTCAATTTCTTTCGGAATAATGTCAAGCAAAATTACACTGCATCCGACGTTGGCAAAATGACAAGCAATTCGCGAGCCCATCACACCCGAACCAAGAACAGCAATATTATTTATTTTCCTTTTCATGTTTATTAATTAAAATTCCCTTAATCTTTAATCTTTAATCTTTAATCTTTAATCTTTATTCTTGAGTCTTTTATCTTATTTTTTTATCCCTTTTGTCCCTTAAGTCTCTTCAATCCCTTTTGTCTCTCTTTACTGTTTAACCAACTTATTTCTCTCTTCAGCTAATTCGGTAATTTTATCGATGGTTTTAAAAAAATCGCTTACTTTTTGTTTGCCAATCTTGATTTCAACTTCCTGATTAAAATTTCGTACAATATTTTTAGCCAGTTCTTTTTGTCCTTTTCCTTTGGCCGTTAGTTTTATTTTAATTCTTCTTTTATCAGTTTTGTCAGGAATACGTTGAATTAATTTTTTTTCCTCCAGCGAAACAATAATTCTCGATAAAGAAGTGCTTTCCATTCCTAACTGCGGGGCAATGTCGGAGGCATAAGAACCATCCTGACTATCAATATTCAGTAAAAAATGAGCCATTGCTATTGTGCCGTCGTGCAAAACAGCCTGGGCGTTATACAT
>JAHEYG010000043.1 GCA_023251725.1 Sphingobacteriaceae bacterium
CCACAGCTACGATAATATTAACCATGAAGTTTTGTGGGCAATTATAATAAATGACTTACCCGAATTAAAAATAGAAATTGAAGAATTAATCAATAAGATTAAAAATTAATTAATGAAAGTTACAATTGACGGAATAGAAATTGATGTGCCAAAAGGTACTACCATTTTACAAGCTGCGCGTTTGATTGGTCCCGAAGTGGCTCCACCTGCAATGTGCTATTACACCAAATTAAAAACCTCCGGTGGATATTGCCGGACTTGTATTGTAAAAGTAAGTAAAGGTTCAACAGCCAATCCAAATCCAATGCCTAAACCGGTTGCTTCCTGCAGAACAGAGGTGATGGAAGGAATGGAAGTTCAAAATTTTACTTCTCCCGAAATATTAGAAGCGCGTAAAGGCGTTGTTGAGTTTTTATTAATTAATCATCCTTTAGATTGTCCGGTGTGTGATCAGGCGGGTGAATGTAAATTACAGGATTTGGGTTATGAAAACGGTTCGGCTAATACCCGTTACGAATTTAAACGCCGCGAGTTTGAAACCATTGACATTGGTGATAAAATTAAATTACACATGACGCGCTGCATTTTATGTTACCGTTGTGTAAAAGTGTGTGATCAAATTACAGATAACCGCGTACATGGTGCTATTCATCGCGGCGATGCAGCAGAAATTTCTACATACATCGACAAAGCAATTACCAATGATTTTTCCGGAAACGTTATTGATGTTTGTCCCGTTGGTGCGCTAACCGATAAAACATTCCGTTTCAAGCAACGCGTGTGGTTTACAAAGCCTGTGGATGCACACCGTAAGTGCACAAAATGTTCGGGTAAAACAAGAGTTTGGTTAAAAGGCGAAGATGTTTTGCGTGTTACAGCGCGAAAAGATCAGTGGGATGAAGTTCAGGAATTTATTTGCAACTCGTGCCGTTACGATCATAAAAAGAAATCAGACTGGGTAATTGAAGGACCATCGCCTATCGCGCGTCAATCAGTTATCTCACAAAATCATTACGAACATTTAAATGATTTAAAAGTAGAAATAATGAAACAACAAAAAGCACTCGGATTTATGGATTTAGAAAAACGTCCTTAAGAAAATGATAGCGTTCTTAATTTATAAAACTATAATTTGTGTTTGCGTGTTCGGCTTATCGCTTGGCGTTGCCGCCTATTCTACTTGGTGGGAAAGAAAATTCGCTTCGTTTTTGCAAGATCGTGTTGGTCCCGACAGGGCCGGTCCGTTTGGTTTATTACAACCATTGGCCGACGGCGGAAAAATGTTTTTTAAGGAAGAAATTATTCCCAACGTTTCTAATCGCTTTTTATTTATTCTCGGCCCGAGTTTATTTATGATTACTTCATTAATGACCGGTGCAATTATTCCATGGTCGAAAGATGTTACAATTGGTGGTGTGGTTTATCCAATGCAAATTACCGATATTAATATTGGCATACTTTATTTATTAGGCGTTGCTTCCATTGGTGTTTACGGCATAATGATTGGCGGCTGGGCTTCTAATAATAAGTTTGCCTTGCTTGGTGCGGTTCGTGCTTCCTCGCAAATGATTTCTTACGAAATTGCAATGGGTATTTCTGTTATTGCTTTAATTATTACTACAGGAGGAACATTAAGCTTACGCGAAATTGTTGCGCAGCAGGATGCCGGGCTTTGTAATTTTGTTTATCAACCCCTGGGCTTTTTAATATTTTTTATTTGTGCTTTGGCCGAAACCAATCGCGCACCATTTGATTTGGCTGAATGCGAAAGCGAATTAGTGGGCGGCTATCATACCGAATATTCGTCAATGAAATTAGGATTGTTTTTATTTGCCGAATACATTAACATGTTTGTTTCATCGGCAATTATGGCCGGGTTTTATTTTGGCGGATACAATTTCCCATTCGCACACGAATTTTATAATGCCATCGGATTAGCAGAAGGTTCCTGGCTAATTTCATTAATTGGATTTGGTTGTTACTTCACAAAAATATTTTTATTTATTTGTTTATTCATGTGGGTGCGCTGGACTTTACCGCGTTTCCGTTATGACCAATTAATGAATTTAGGATGGAAAATTTTATTGCCTTTATCCTTATTGAATTTAGCAATTACAGTGGTAGTAGAATATTTTAGAGGCAACATACATTTTTAATATGAAGAAAAAATTATTAAACGGAATAATTAGTTTGTGTGAAGGAGCAGAAATTTATTTTATTATAATTTTTTCGCTTATATCAATATTTAAATAAAATTTAATTTCCCCGTAGGGGGAATAAAAAGGGGGTAAAATGAAATTAACTAGCAGAAGCAAAGTCGTATCCAACAAAGAGCAATCGTTTTCCGAAAGTTTGTATTTGCCCGGAATCATAAAGGGCATGAGCATTACTTTAAGTCACTTATTTAAAAGAAGAGCTACCGTAAAATATCCCGACGAACTTCGTCCGATGGCCGGCGTGTATCGCGGGCAACATGTTCTTAAGCGCGACGACATAGGTGCAGAGCGTTGTACTGCCTGTGGTTTGTGCGCGGTTGCTTGTCCTGCCGAAGCCATTACCATGGAAAGTGCTGAAAGAAAAAAAGGAGAAGAAGGAATGTATCGTGAAGAAAAATATGCGCGTATTTACGAAATTAATATGCTGCGTTGTATTTTTTGCGGATTGTGTGAGGAAGCTTGTCCGAAGGAGGCGATATTTTTAACCGATAAAATTGTTGATACAGAATACGAGCGCGAAGATTTTATTTATGGAAAAGATAAGTTGGTAGAGAAAATGACAGCGCGTATTGATGTTACAAAGCGTCAGACAAAAGAAGTAATTGAGTTTAAAAAATTGCCCGGCTTAAAACATAATGAATTGTTTGACGGAAAAAGTTTAAATAAAGGAAAGAAACATTAATATAGTTCGGTTTGGGAGTTCGTGTTTCGGAGAAAAACTACGAACACCGAACCCTGAACCCCAAACAAAAATATGATTTTAGGATACACAATAACTCAATGGCTTTTCGGAATACTTTCTTTCCTTGCTATTATGTTTGCTTTAATGGTAGTGTTCAGTCGCAATCCCATTAACAGCGTTTTATATTTAGTGCTTACTTTCTTTTGTATTGCGGGTCATTATTTATTATTAAACGCGCAGTTTTTAGCGGTGGTGCATATTGTAGTTTACTCCGGTGCTATTATGGTGTTATTTTTATTTGTGATTATGTTAATGAATTTAAATGAAGACACCGAACCGCAACGTACCTGGCTCAATAAAATTATTGCCGCTGTGGCGGGAGGAATGTTATTATTTGTAATGGTGGGTTCTTTAAAAGGCGCCGAACAATTACAATACAAACAATGGGGCAGTTCTCAAATAGGATTGATAAAAAATTTAGGAATGGTTTTATTCAAAGATTTTTTGTTCCCGTTCGAAATTGCATCCATATTATTATTGGCAGCAATGGTGGGAGCGATAATGATAGGGAAGAAAGAAATTAAATAATTATGTGTTTCTTGTTTCTCATTAAACCCGAAACAAGAAACCAGAAACTAGAAATAATATGCTAAACGGAATCTCAATAAATTATTATCTGCTCTTAAGCACGGTGCTTTTTATCATAGGTGCAGTTGGCGTAATGGCGCGTCGTAATTCTATTATTATTTTTATGTGTATCGAGTTAATGCTTAACGCCGTTAATTTAATGCTGGTTTCTTTTTCTACTTTACATAACGATCCAAAAGGACAAGTATTTGTATTTTTTATTATGGCGGTTGCTGCATCTGAAGTAGCGGTCGGCTTAGCCATCTTAACAATGATTTACAGAAACATAAAACATATTGATACGGATTTGTTAACGAATTTAAAAAATTGAAACGGTTCGGTGTTAGGTGTTCGGAGTTGAGAGATACTCCGATCCCCGAACTCCAAACCCCAAACTAAAAGTATGATTAAACTAATTGGCCTTGTTCCCCTCTTTCCTTTGATTGGATTTTTGATTAATGGATTTTTCGGAAAAAAAATGAGTAAGAGTTTGTCGGGCGGAATTGCCTGCGTGAGCGTGCTGGCTTCTTTTGTTGTAGCGGTTCTTGCTTTTTTAGAATTACAACACTCTGCAAATAAATCACACGTCATCGAATTATTTTCGTGGATTAATTCCGATACATTAAAAATTCCTTTCTCATTATTATTTGATCCGCTCTCATCTATATTTTTATTAATCATTACCGGTATAGGATTTTTAATTCACATTTATTCTACCGGTTACATGCACGATGATGATGGCTTCTCGCGCTTCTTCACTTACTTAAATTTATTTGTGTTCTTTATGTTGCTTTTAGTTTTAGGCAATAATTATTTAGTAATGTTTGTTGGCTGGGAAGGTGTTGGTTTGTGTTCGTATTTATTAATTGGTTTCTGGTTTAAAAATACTGCTTTCAATAACGCCGCACGAAAAGCATTCGTGATGAATCGCATTGGTGATTTAGGATTTTTAATGGGCATCATTTTAATTTTTGTTACCTACGGAAGTATTTCTTACGGCGAAGTTTTTGCAAAAGCCGGAACGGGAGGAACAGCCGTTGTTACATCAATAGCCTTATTATTGTTTATTGGCGCCATAGGTAAAAGTGCGCAAATTCCATTGTACACCTGGTTACCCGATGCAATGGCCGGACCAACTCCCGTATCTGCATTAATTCACGCCGCTACAATGGTAACCGCAGGTATTTATATGGTAGTACGTTCAAATGTTTTTTATTCAATTTCAGAAGTTGCGTCCGAAACAGTTGCGGTGGTTGGAATTGCTACTGCTTTATTTGCGGCCACAATTGGTTTATTGCAAAACGATATTAAAAAAATTCTCGCCTACTCTACCGTTTCGCAATTAGGGTTAATGTTTTTAGGATTAGGCGTTGGCGCTTACAGCTCTTCAGTATTTCATGTTACAACGCACGCCTTTTTTAAAGCGCTTTTATTTTTAGGAGCAGGTTCAGTAATTCACGCTATGGGTGGTGAGCAGGACGTTAGAAAGATGGGCGGACTAAAAGGAAAAATAAAAATTACTTATATCACAATGTTGTTGGGAACAATTGCCATCAGCGGCATTCCTCCTTTCTCAGGCTTCTTTAGTAAAGACGAAATTTTAGCGCACGTTTATGAGCATAACAAAATATTGTGGTTTTTAGGAATGGTAACTTCAATGCTTACCGCCTTTTATATGTTTAGAATGTTATTTCTTACTTTCTTCGGAAATTTTCGTGGCACACACGAACAAGAACACCATTTACACGAATCACCAAAATCAATGACCGTTCCGCTAATGGTACTCGCAGGCTTGTCGGTTGTTGGCGGATTAATTGGATTGCCCGAGTTTTGGGGACAACACAATTGGATAGGTGAATATTTATCACCAATAATTTTACGTCCCGACCCAAGTATTTTAAGTCACGAAACCGAGTGGACACTAATGGGATTAGCAGTTTTAGCAGCGGGTGTTGTCATTTATTTTGCTCACGCTATGTTTATTACCAATGACGTTTTACCTGAGAATAATGAAGAAAAATTAAAACCTTGGCAAAAATTAATTGCCAATAAATATTATGTCGATGAGTTGTATAATGCCGTTGTAACAAAACCGTTAGATATCATTTCATCCTTCTTCCATAAATTTATGGATCTTCAGGTGGTCGACGGAATTGTAAACAGTACCGGAAAAGCTGTAACCGGAATTGGAAGTGTAGTGAGACTGTTACAAACCGGCAACATTGGTTTTTATATAGTAAGTATGGTGTTGGGAGTTGTTTTGATTTTATTATTCACCTTTATTATATAAGTCACAAAAAATATGTTAAGCGCTTTATTAATTTTTTTACCACTCGTTGCTTCACTCATGGTCTTTATGATTAAAGGAAACGCTGCGCGTAATTTTGCACTGGGCGCCGCTGTGGCCGAATTTGTTCTGGCGGTTTTTGTTTATTGTCAGTTTAAAATGGGAAATCATTATCAGGATTTAACCATGAATAACATTTGGGTAAAATCTTTGAACATTCATTTTTCTATTGGTATTGACGGCATGTCGTTATTAATGGTTTTACTTACCACTTTTTTAGTTCCTTTAATTATTTTATCTTCTTTCACTACCGCATACGAAAAACCAAATGCCTTTTACGGATTAATTTTATTTATGCAAATGGCGTTGGTTGGCGTGTTCACTTCTAACGACGGATTTTTATTTTATGTGTTTTGGGAATTGGCGCTCATCCCGATTTATTTTATTTGTTTACTGTGGGGCGGAGAAAATCGTGGTAAAATAACTTTCAAATTTTTTGTGTACACATTATTGGGTTCGCTTTTTATGTTAGTGGGATTAATTTATTTGTATTCGCACACAGGTTATGGCAGCGGATTAAAATCGTGGGCCGTGCAGGATTTATATAATGCAGGAAGAAGCATGAACGAAAGTCAGCAGAGCGCAGTGTTCTGGATGATATTTGTTGCCTTCGCAATTAAAATGCCGGTGTTTCCATTTCACACATGGCAACCCGATACGTATGTTACCTCACCAACAAGCGGAACCATGTTGCTTTCGGGTATTATGTTAAAGATGGGAACTTTTGGTTTAATAAAATGGTTATTACCAATTGTACCTTTAGCATTAACAAAATGGGGCGGCACCGCAATTACACTTTCTGTTTTCGGAATTGTTTACGCTTCGTGTATTGCCATTGTACAAAAAGATTTTAAACGACTCATCGCCTACTCTTCCATTGCACACGTTGGATTAATTTCTGCGGGAATTTTATCAGCCAATCAGCAAGGAGTACAGGGCGCGTTAATTCAAATGATGAGTCACGGTGTAAACGTGGTGGGATTATTTTTAATTGCCGATATTTTAATGCGCCATACAGGAACACGCGATAGCGATAAATTAGGCGGATTAAGAAACATGAACGGACAATTTGCGGTTTTGTTTTTAATTATTTTATTGGGAGCGGTTGCTTTACCATTAACAAATGGTTTTGTTGGCGAGTTTTTATTAATTGGCGGCGTTTATCAGTACGATGCCTGGATGGCGGGTTTCGCAGGGCTCACTGTTATTTTGGGAGCAGTGTATATGTTGCGAAGCTACCAGAATATTATGCTGGGAGAAAAAAATGTAAACGTCGGTGCATTCGGACCGTTAGCGACTAGTGACAAAGTGGTGCTAATTACAATTTGTGCGGTGGTGATAGCTTTTGGAGTTTATCCGAAACCTTTAAATGATTTGGCAGAACCGGCGGTGAAAATGCTTTTAAACAATATGAAATAAGGGCACAGAACAAGCCTGCCTGCCGTCGCGCAAGCCACGTAACGGTAGGCAGGAAATAAAAAAACAAGAAACCAGAAATAAAAAAATGAAAGGACTTTTAATAATAAGCGGTTTAGGTATTTTAGCGATGTTGGCTGAGATATTTAAATTTAAAAAAATACTTTTGCCATTGGTGTTGCTCGGAATTATTGGTGCTTATGTTGCCAATTTTATGGAGTGGAATAACGGATTAAGCATTTCTGCTTTTGATAACATGATTGTTTTTGATAAAGTTTCTATTGCCTTTAGCGGTGTAATTTTAGCAACGGCTTTCTTTTGGTTCATTATGGCGAATGATTATTTTGAGAACAGCAGCAATGTTGTTGATCATTTTGCTTTAGTGTTGTTTGCAATTACCGGCGCTTTAATGATGACCGCTTTTAAAAACATGACTACTTTGTTTTTAGGAATAGAGATTATGAGTATTCCGCTTTATGTTTTGGCGGCGAGCCGTAAACGAAACATGGCGTCGAACGAGGCGGGATTTAAATATTTAATTATGGGTTCGTTTGCCAGCGGATTTTTATTATTTGGTATTGCTTTAATTTATGGCGCCTCCGGAAGTTTCGATATTATGCAAATTCGCGCTTATATTTCTTCTGCTGCTCCCGGAACCTTACCACTATTTTTTTACGCCGGTGTTGTTTTATTATTGGTGGCCATGTTGTTTAAAGTTTCTGCCGCGCCGTTTCATTTCTGGGCGCCTGATGTGTATCAGGGTTCGCCGACCGTTATAACCGCTTTAATGAGCACCATTGTAAAAACCGCTGCCTTCGCTGCTATTTTGCGTTTGTTCATGAGCGCGTTCGGTAACGTAAGCGAAATATGGACAGTTATACTTTCTGCAGTTGTTGCTTTATCATTGGTGATTTCTAATTTCAGTGCGGCTATGCAGAGTAATGTTAAGCGTATGCTGGCGTATTCAAGTATCAGTCACGCGGCGTTTATGTTAATGGTGGTTTTAGCTAATGTGCGAAGCAATGCAACCGTAGGCGCTTTACTTTATTATTCTTTAGCATATTCTATTGGTTCAATTGCGGCGTTTTGTATTTTATATAAAGTTACAAAAAAGGGTGACGAAAGTTTTGATGCGTTTAATGGTTTGGCCAAACGAAATCCGTTGTTGGCAGGATGTATGACTGTTGCGATGTTATCATTGGCGGGTATCCCGGTAACGGCAGGCTTCTTCGCAAAATATTTTGTGCTTACTATTATGATTGCAACAACCTACAAGTGGTTAGTAATTTTAGCCATATTAAGTTCGGCGGTGGGCGTGTATTATTATTTTAAAATAATTATTGCCATGTATTTTAAACCCGCCGCAACAGAAGAACCTGTCGAAATAGAAATGTCGCAAAAAATGGTGGTGATATTAACTTGCTTAATTACTTTGGCGCTTGGAATTGTTCCGGGGTATGTTGCCGAGATGTTTGCATTCTAGCCTCACCCCGTCCCTCTCCAAAGGAGAGGGGGCGCTTTAGAGATAATAATTTTTTGGTTCCCTATACGGAAAAGTATTTTTGAATTCAATACTATTTTATTAAATTAGTACAAATATTTACAACATGGCATCAAAAACTATAAGAAAAAAGGTTATCGAATGTATTAATCATGCAGAGGATAATGTATTGGAGGCGGTTTACAAAATGCTAAAAATATATGAAGACAGCGAAAGTAAAAGCTTAATGACTACACAGCAAAAACTGGAAGTAGAAAGGCGCTCTGCTTTATTTAAACAAGGAAAGCTTAAAACATCTTCTTGGAGCGAAGTTAAAAAACGTACCCGTTTAGCTTAATAATTTGTCAATCTACACTTTAGAAATAACTATTCTTGCCGAAGAAGAATATTCTGCTGCTTTTCACTATTATCAAGATCAACAACATGGATTGGGTAATAAATTCGAGAAAGAATCGGAATATTTATTAGACCGGCTTAAGATGAATCCTTATCTTTTTCAGCGCAAATTCAAGCATTATCGCGAAGCTGTTTTCAAACGATTTCCGTATTATATAGTTTACGAAATAATAGAAAATTCTATCATCATTCATTCTTTTTTTCACGCAAGCCGAAATCCGAAAAGAAAGTTAAAGTATCGGGCATAGTAAGCGAAATCATTTCTGAATAAACCCCCCGCGCAATGCAGATGCTTCGCGGACTCAGCATGACACGCACTTTTTTTTGATTCGTATTTTCTTCTCTAAATACGCGTCGTCCTGAGCGTAGTCGAAGGATGAGTTGAAGGAAACATTTGACATAGAACTAGTTTTCTCATTTGAAAAAACTTAAACTATTCCTGAATCACTACTTTTTTAACTGTGCGCTGATTGGTTTCTTTATTTATAAGTTCAATAAAATACAAACCGTTTTCTAAATTCAGCTCTAATTCTTTTTTAAGCCCGGTAAATTTATCTGTGAAAACTAATTGCCCCGCTACATCGTAAATTTTAATTTCAGTATTTTCTAAAAGAAACTCTTTATTTAAAATTTCTATTTGAATTAAACCATTATTTGGGTTCGGTAAAATAATAAACTCTGAACTATTAATTCCTAGCTCATTAATGCCAATATAACCAACCGTAACTGTAACAGTATCACTTTTAATTAAACCGCAAATATTCTGTTGTACAATATAAGTTGTTATTGTGTTGGGCTTCACCCATAAACCGCCACCGGTACCAACTGTTACAGTACCATTGTACCAAGTACATTCTAAACCAATTTCCGGCGGGCGGCCAATAAAAGTGCTATCGCCATTTAAAATATATTTATCTGGCCCGGCATAAGCTGGCAAGTCGGTTTCTATTACACTTACATCATCAACGTAATAACCAGCAACACCGTATGTAAGGCAAAATAAAGTATAATTCGTTGTTGCAGGAGTTCTGAAATTTCCCAAAGTAATGTAACTTTCTGTTCCATTTGCAGTAAAAGTTCCTTGAACTTTCATCCAATTTAAAGTGTTCATATAAAACACCCCCGTTGAGCTTTTTATCTGAGGGGTTGCGATAGCTTCTTTTTGAGGTGCTATGCTTTGGATAGTACCGTTATCAAAATATGCACTTAATTCATCAACAGCCATATTTTCCCTATTTGATAAGCTTGCGTAATAGGTCACGCAATATGATTTTCCTGCAGTCAGGGTTGTTGTAAGCGGGGCTTGAGTATAATGTCTCCAAGAAACTGCGGGCGTATTTTTTTTAAAGTATAATAAATACGCATAGCCCTTGCCAGAATGTGCTACTTGATAGGAACCAAATCCGATGCAACCGCCTGCAGAATTTAAATTCTTTGGAACACTTGATTCTGTGGTGTAATTATAACAAGCATTAAAAACTAGCCCACCACCACCGCCAGCTTTTAAAGTATCCCAAGTAGTTAAAACAGTTATAAAAGTGCTTGTACCGCTTACGCAACTATCCAATAATTCAAAACTCGGATTTGGCACTAAATTTATTTGTGCGTTATCAGAAACTATTAAAAAACAGAAGCCAATGACAAAAACGCCCTTGGCTTTTTTAAAAAACGATTTCATTATTTATTTATTATTAAACGATGAACATCAACACTGCCATCCGGCAGTTTAATTTTTACTAAATACATTCCGTTTGCTAAATCAGATTGTAATTTTAAAATATTATTCGATGAAGTTTTTGTTTCGCTGAAAATAAGTTTACCGCTTATATCATAAATAAATATTTCAATAGTTTGTGATTCTTTTGCGTCCGAAATTGAAACATAAAAATCTCCGCTGTTCGGATTAGGATAAATACTTACGTAATTTATTTTCTCATATTTATTTATCCCAGTAGTAATAGAACACAAACTTATTGAGTTCGCAATTTTTTGCAATGAGTCAATCGGTTCAATGGCGCTGTTGGTGGCTGTACGCACTCCTATTTTTATGTACGGTGTTCCATACGCATCGCCCGGTTTTGTAACTTTTAAAAAAGCAAACAACGAAGAAGTTCCGTTGGTGTTGCATCGCGTATCGGCTCCCACCACTTTTGCGCCTTGCAATGCCGCCATTAATTTGCAAGCCAAAGTTCCAACAGTATTTTTAAAGCGGGCTTCCATCGAGTCTAATATTTTTTGTCCCAATAAAATATTTCCCTGAATAGAATAATTTTTTCCGGTAATGTGGTTTTTATAATTTAAACAATTGGTTCCGGTGTATGCCGCCGAAACCGGTGAGCCTCCAACAAAACCAACAATGCCGTATTGCCTTACAAATGGATTGCCGCCCGCATCATTTGCCTGCAACCACGAAATTATTTGCGGTGGCGTATCTCCTAAATTCATTCGTGTTCGTGCGTTGTTTTGATTGGTAGTAATATAGGCCGCTTGCGTATTAATGGCGCCCTTGGCTGGAATTAAATCTCCCAGAAAAGAAGGGTCGGTAAATCCGGCTGCAAATAAATCAACGCACGATGCGCCGGCGCTGCCAACTTCGCCGGTAAGGCTATCGGCGCCCACAATAGAAAAAGTATCTTGCGCGAAAAAATTTTTATGCATTAATAAATTTGCAATAATTACGGCTGATAAAATAAATTTTGTTTTCATGCGGATAGGTTTTTAAGGAGCCATTAATTAATTTATTAATATAAATATACGTAATTAATTTGTTCTATAAAAGAATACGGGTGTACTACCAATTACCGAATAAAACAAAACTCCCATTTGGGCTAAAGCCCATTTCGTTGGATAATATTTAATCCCCGCCCTAAAGGACGGGGCTATTAAACGATTAAACGGAAATTTGTTGTTCGCCAAAGAATACTTGGGAGGCCAACCAAAATTATATTTTGCATTTCATCCTCGTACTAATCCAGATAGCTACTGGGAATCTTTAAAAAAAGGAGTGTTTTTCTAAACAAATATTAAAGCATTATTTTTCTGCAATAATTATTTTCTCAGAATAAACGCTTTTGTTTGTAGTGACTTCCACAAAATAAATTCCCTTACTTAAGTTTTCTGTTCTTAATTCAGTCTCTTTTAAATTAAATCCAGCAAAATCATTTTGTATAATTTTCTGTCCCATTAAATTAAAAATATTTACGCCAGTAATATTTTCGTTTTTATTATCCACCACAATCTTAACAAAATTATTTGCTGGGTTGGGGTAAATAATTATTTGTGACTCGCTAAAAATATTTCCATTTACATTAGTAGGGAGGGCAGTTATTAGCGGCGATTCCCAAATTCCTCTCCCGTAAGTACAGGCGCGTAAATTACCGGTTAAATAATGTACTTCGAGTTCATTAACTTTTACCGCCGGTAAATTAGTATTGTAAGGTAGCCACGAAGGTAAGCTGTTATCTTTGTAAAAAACACCAATATCGGTTCCTAAATAAATTTCGTCGTTAAGCGAATTATTATTGTAAACAATGCTGTGAGCCGTTATATTCGGTATTCCGGCAGAAACATTGCTCCAGCTGCCACCGGCATTAATACTCTCATACACTTTATCATTCGCAAACCAGCCCGGTATACTTACCCAAACATGATTAGGGTTAGTAGCCGAAATTGCAATAGAACTTATATAAGCAAACCCACCAAAAAAAGTTGGCAGATTGTTCGTTACTGAACTCCACGTTGCGCCGCCATTGGTGGTTAAATTAACACCATTGTAACTCGCTACATAAATATAATTAGGATTTGATTTTGCAACCGCCATCGAAGTTATCCAGTAAGGACCAAATATAGGCGAAATAGTTGTCCACGTTGCTCCACCGTTAGTAGTTTTTTTAACATGATTGCCGCCAAAAAAAATAGTTTGGTTATTTGTGGGGTGCATAATATACGGACATAAAAAATCTCCGGTGTCCTGCAGTACTAAAGTGTAGTTAGGTCCTGCCGTTAATGATTTTAACAGAACGGGTCCCTGCGACCAATAAACAATATTTGAGTCGAGCGGATCAATAAGGGCATCGCTTTCGTCGCCCGAAAAAATTCCGAACCAGGTTCCTCCTCTGTAACGGTGCACTCCGTTATCTTGCGAGCCAGCAAGCAATTCTGTTTTACTGTTTGGCGCGTTTCCAAAACGGTAATATTCTGTTACATTTAATCCTGAGCTAACGTCTGTCCATGTTTGCGCACCGTTAATTGTCTTATACACTCCGCCGTCGTTGGTTCCATAAATTGTTGTTCCGGTATTATCAAAAGTCATGCTTTGCTGATCTAAATGATTAAAAATGCAACAAGGCACGGCTGTCCATGTTCAGCCCGCATCCAGCGATTTGTAATACGCACCTCCAAAAATATAAATCTCACTGGCGTTAAGCGGCGAAATTCCAATTCCCATATCGTAAGCGCCGTATCCCAACGCCGTTGAAAAAACATTTGTCCAGCTTGTTCCGGCATTTACACTTTTATAAACCTTGTAAGTTTCGTCCATTAAAAAAATAGTATTCGGGTCGGCTGCCGTTGTTGCTAATAAACTTCTGCTTCCCCAATTTAAAGTATACGTTGGCGCGCCGGGTATCGACTTCCAAGTTGTGCCGCCATTTACCGAAGTGTAAATACTATCCGAACTAGCGTAAAGTGTGTTAGTATTTGCAGTGTTAAACTGTATATCAAATATAGTTCCCGGTTTTACCAGACTCCATGTTGAACCAGCGTTTAAAGAGCGCCAGATTCCATCGGTAGTCGCAACAAATATTTTATTGGGGTTTGCATTATCAATTAAAATTTTATTACAATTTTTTGTTTGGGTCATAGAGTAAGATAAGGAAGTTTGTGCCCACGTAACTCCACCGTTAGTCGACTTAAAAACGCCCAACGAATAGCCGCCGCCACCAAAATGGTCGCCTGTTGAAATATACATATTGTTAGTGTTTGTAGGATCAATGGCAATATCAGCAACTCCTAAATCAGGCATACCATTACTCATAAATGTCCAACTGCCGCCACCTGTTGTTGATTTCCATAAACCACCGTTGCCCGAGCCTACCCAAACAATATTATTATTGGTGGGATCAACTTTTACAGAAATTAATCTGCCATCGCCAATTGCGTAAGTCATTGGTCCAAACGGACCCATTGGTTGCCAGTTGGCGGCTGCAGTTTGGGTTGTTTTATTTTTAGCCCCGATAGCTATTGAGGGATTTTGCATTTGCAAATACGCTTTCATTAATTCGTTGTTTGGATTTACGCCCGGTGGATGTTTTTCAAATTCTTCCATAATTCTTTCGCGGCGTTTGAAGTGTGCATAATCATCGTCGCTGAGCCAGCCTTGCGGAACATTTTTGTAGTAATTATAAAACGCTTCTTTTTGCTGAGCGAAAGTGGCGTTAAAGGGTAATTTTTTAGCCCACTGTTGAGGGAAACAAAATCCCGGAACAAATAATAATAGGAATAATTTTTTCATAATGATAAAGCTTATATCAAATATAATAAAAATATTGCTGTTATTACTGATTATTTAAAATTGATATAATTTGTTACATTTATATAGTGAAAATCCGCTTTTTATACTTATGCGTTTTTATTAGTATGTTCGTTTTAGGAGTGGCGCAAAAAACCGACACCCTTAAATTATTTTATTCCATTAATAATTCTCAATTAGAAGCCAATCAAAACCGAATTGATTCTTTATTAAAAAAATTAAACGGTTTGTTTGTTGATGTACAAATTTTTGGTTACGCCGATTATTTGTGGGATAACGATTACAATTTAAATTTATCGAAACAACGCGCCGAAAATGTAAAAAATTATCTGAAGCAAAAATCTCCCAGCCAATTTACTTTTATAGTATGCGAAGGCAAAGGCGAATTAAAATCCGATGACGAAAATAATCCAGAAGGAAATTATTTTCATCGTAGGGTAGATATTATTTACAAAACAAAAATTATCGTTAGCATTTCCGACGAGGGCGATCCTGTAAAAAAACAGGCTGATAAAAATCCTCCAAAAAAAGAAATTCACGATTTAAAAGTGGGCGAAAGTCTGGCAATTGAAGGACTGAGTTTTGAACCGGGACGGCACATTGTTATGAAAAGCTCAATTGTTGCGCTTCATAAAATATTAACCGCGCTTCAAATAAATAAATATTTGAAAATAGAAATTCAAGGTCATGTTTGCTGTACCGATAATGGAAATGATGGAATGGATCTTGACACGCATCAAATTGCTCTTTCCGAAAACAGAGCCAAATTTGTTTACGATTATTTAGTGAAAAACGGAATTGATAAAGAGCGATTAAGTTTTAAAGGATTCGCACGAACACAACCAAAAGTAGAAATTGAAACTTCGCCGGAAGAAGAACAGATGAATCGCAGAGTGGAGATTAAGGTTTTGGAGAAATAATTTCTGGTTTCTGGTTTCTGGTTTCTGGTTTCTGGTTTCTGGTTTCTGGTTTCTGGTTTTTAATTTAAACTTGAAACGAGAAACCAGAAATAAAAAATGTTTCTACAACTTATTATGCGAGCCGTCGCAAAATCCCGGATTTTTGGTGTGTTTGCAATTGCACATATAAGCTGTTTTAGTTTCTTGGGCCACAAAAACTTTTGGAACAAATGATGAACCTTTATGCGAGCCGTCGCAAAACGGTTGTGAGGCAGATTTTCCGCAAGCGCACCAAGCGTAAGTTTTTCCTGCTTCTAAGTTAACTGGTAGTGGTGTTTTTCCGGCAATTGTTGGGTTTTCCATTTTTTTTAGAATTACGTTTTTTACAGAGATAAATTTACACATTTATATTGAACTATTTCATTTTTTTCTTATGCCAACGTAAGCGATAAGAGCATACAAAAAGTTATTTCTCCCTTTGATAGTTTATATTAAATGGTTAAATTTGATATTACAGAAAGGATTACAAAACCTAATGTAAAATTGCAAAACAGCAATATTGGAGGGAGTTTATGAATACTTTAAGGGAGTTAGCTGCAATTGTTTAGGAACATGGAAAAAAAAAGAATTTCTAACAGACGACTTTCATTTTACATTTCATCAGTTTACGTCGGACTCGGAACTGTCTTTAGTCTAGTTTATTGGACATCATCAAATCCAATGTTCTTCAGTGGCACCTTAGGGACAATTTTATTTTATCTATTTATTCCAGTTTCTTTCATTTCAATAATGATCGGATTCACTGAAAAAGATTCTACGCTAATGATTTTGGTAACACAGGCAATTACTTTCTTTTTATTTTGGTTTGTTTTATTCATTATTATTCGTGCAATACTTGGTAAGGAAGTGGTATATATTTCAAAAACAACCGACGAAACCCAAGACTCCGTTATTGAATTGACTAATACATTTACAAAAACACCTTACAAGACAGAGAAAGGTTTGTTAATAATTGAACAAGAATTTCATCAGCCAAATATTGGGGAAATAGCTTATCTCGACGACAAAGTTGCTCCTCCCGGGAAATACAAAATCGGAATGTTTCGATATTTAGAGGTAAAAAATGGGAAAATTTCGGACACCTCAAGCTCATAAAACAACAGCAGCTAACACGGGGCAATTGTGCAATGCGGGCGGACTCTAAGTTTTTTATTTATAATTTGCCCCCTTCGGGGAATTTTGTATTTTTATTATAAATAAAAAAAGAGGCAGCGGAAAGCAATAAATAAACTTGGGTGCGTGTAGACAGGAAATGTTCCAAATGCCGCAAGCACAAGCCCCGGGTCCGTTAGTGGTAACAAGGCGGGCTGTCTTGTCCTGAAATAGGTTGACACAAAATCAACCAAAACCAGGACGAGACAGACATTTCGTTGGACGAATGAATTTTCCCGGCGTTTAAGATGTACAGACTTATTAAATAACAAAATCTCAAGGGCTTTGAAAATATTTAAACTAATAACCTTTTTGACAATTCCATGTTGGTTTGGTTGTTCAGACAATCAAACAAAAGAAATGTCAAACGAATGTCCGTATATTGATTCAACTTCAGAAACTGATTTAAGTGTAGCGGCCTATTTAAACCAAATACATTCGAATCCTCCGTGCCAAAAATATTTTGGAGTTGGTATGAACCATGGACTCATGAACATCCCGGGTGACACTTTATATACAGATATTAGCGGTAATAAATATTACTACATAACAATTACAACGGTTATTACCAATGACACTACTCTGCCAGTTCATATAAAAATTAACCTTTCAAAAGAATACGCTTATCCGGAACCTTATAATGAACAGAAGTTTAAAGTATTTTTAACTCCTAAGAAAGAATCGATGCAAGAACAAATTGACCATAATCATATAAGTGAAGAATTGAAAAAAATTTTAACGCCTATGGGCTTTTCTGTTACACTAAGTAATGGTACACTAAGCAATGGGCTGTCTGAGGCGACATTCCCAGAAGAAACAAAACTTTTTTTAGAGAACTATATCCCTTATACATTAAATAAAACTATTAATCCGAGTGAAAAATACACAATAACAATTGGGATGCTTGCGGATATTAAATATATTTTTCCAGGACAGCTTGCCTTAATTTCAAAAGGACACATGTACCCGTTTTTTTCTAATTACTGCAATATAAATGAGAGTATGACCGCGAGTAAATCGTCATCTTTATTTCTTGGATTAGATTTTTTTAGGCCTCGTGTAGCTGATCCTCGGGGATGTTATTTGGTTATACCCTGCGGAGAAATTACATTTTCTGCTGACTAATTTATGCAGACACTTGAGCATGGCGTAGCTATGTGCCGCAGCTAACCTATAACACGGGGCAATTGTGCAATGCGGGCGGACTCTAAGTTTTTTATTTATGCCGAAGGCATTCCTTCGGAATAATTTGCCCGGCGGCGGCGGAATGTTTATTTTTACTGTAAACAAAAAAAGAGGCAGCGGAAAGCAATAAATAAACTTGGGTGCGTGTAGACAGGAAATGTTCCAAACACCGCAAGCACAAGCCAAGGGTCCGTTACTGGAATTTATGGAGATAAAATACGACAAAACATTCAGGACGAAAAGTGGTTATTGTCACATACTTCAGGATAAAATCGTATTTAGTAAGGACGGGGATTTGGAAAAAGCGTTGACTGAAAAAGGACAGAATCATAATTCCAAATCATTTAAAATACTTTTCGCATTCATTTTGTGTATTCTTATTTATTTTGTTTATGACCAATACAAAAAAGAAATAATTGATTTAAATACCTTGACCATTAGTCTTATTGCTTGCCCTTTTATCTATTTTTTTGTTGCTCTTGGCTTAAATTACGAGACTATTGCCCAAATTGACAGAAAAAAAATTAACAAAACTCAATTGCATTCTCGCACACATCCACTGACATATCCTAAATTTATTATTTACTTTGACAACGAGATGGGCAAAAAGAAAGTTACAGCCGTAGTTTTTCGTGACCCGAACTTATTTGGTAAAACGGACATGGAAAATGCGATTAGAATTCTAAGAGAAGAAAATTTAATTGAAACGAAAAAATAAATGCCCACTAACACGGGGCAATTGTGCAATGCGGGCGGAGAGCAATAAATAATTTGGGTGCGGGCATACGGGAAATGTTCCAAAGCCGAAAGCACAATCCCCTAGTCCGTTAGTAGCAAACATCATACGAAATGACCAACTTGACGAGGATGAAACAATAACACAAAACTAACTTAAACGCCATACAATATGACAAACGAAAAAAAAGAAACTTTATTTAAATTTCAACATATCACCGCAGGACTTATTTTATTTTGTGGTGTTCCGGTACATTTGACAGCATTAATAATTGGAAGGGAGAAGTTTCTCAAATATGTTTTTACACCATTATTTGACAGCATATTTGCAATACCCATGGCATTTGCAGGGATAGCAGGAATTGTTTTATGGAAAAATGTTCACTTTGATAAAACATGGAAAAAAATATCTTATTGGATAGGAATGTTTTATTTAGTCGCGAGTATTCCACTCCATTTTCAGACAATAATTACGCAGGATACGACCTACATTAATAAGTTTTCTGAATCTTACAGTTATTTTATTATTCCCGTGATGTTGTTTTTCTCTTGGCTTTTCATGACACAAGTAAAATTTAAAAAACAATTGTAGGCCAACACCTTTAAGCGAAACGTATTGAGCATTGTGCAGCCGGAAAGTTTTCCAAAGCCATACTGCGCAAGCCTCAGGTCAGTAAGGTGCCATTTTAAAAACAAAAAGAATGAAAAACAAAACTTTAATAATCCTTGGCGGACTATTCCTTTTATCCTCAGTTGGCGCAGGCTATATTGCGCCTATCATTTTTCTTAAATGGGCGCTATTCGTAACACTAATAGCATTATTCACTCTTGGCATCATAAGAGATAGGCGGAGCAAATTACATCTCACAAAAAAGACTTATTTAAAAGCTATTCTAATTATCTTTTTAGTAATTATTTCCATTACAATTACAGACATATTTAAGACGAAAAAAAACTCACGTTTATGCCAAGGCGAAAAGCCAGAACACAGTCAATATTACAAACAGAATGGAATAAAAAACCCTATTGAGTTTGAAAAATACATTATCGACTTACATACCGCTTCTCGGTTTGCCTCAATTACACCAGACAGTATTGAATATAATGGAATAAACTATAAATATTTGACTATTAATTATGAGCCTGTGAATTATACGAAAAGAATTCTCATAATTGCCTCGGTGCATGGAGATGAACCCGCAGGCGCCTTAGCTATTCCAAAATTTCTAGCTGACTTGGAAAAAGATAAAAATAAATTTCAAAAAATTGCGATGACAATCTTATGTCCAATGAATCCGGTTGGACTAGCTTTGGGTTCAAGAGAAAATGAATGCGGTTGTAATATAAACCGCGATTACAAAGTCGCTAATCAAAAAGAAACAAAGCATATTATGAATAGTATTAAAGCCGCCAGACCAAATCTAATTCTTGATCTTCATGAGAATAATGGCAACTGGGAAACTTGTCTAATGGCGAACACTTTAGTCTCGAACAATTTCGGAGAATTAATCTGCAATGAATTGCAAGGTTACAGTATTGACTTGGCAGATTATGCCTTTGACTTAAATCTTCAAATTAAAGGCTGGCATAAAAGGGGTGCATATCGAGAATTTATAAATAGGTTGGCTGGACTTAATGATCTAATGTGGTATGGTCAGACAATCAACATTCCTGTAATTACCGTTGAGTGCGATCAATCGCTTCCCTTAGACAATAGAATCTCAATAACTGAAAATACAATAAAGGCGATTTTGAGAAATATTGATAAATTATAAAACGGCACCTAACACGAATTTCTGCATAGCTAAAATCTTCTTCATCCCAAAAAAATATTTCTAAATAAATGTTATATTTATGGTATAGCGTTAGTCTTATGAATTCTTTATTCCAATACCTCCAAAATTTTTACCCACTTTCAAAAGAGGCACAAAAGGCTATTTCCGAAATTTCACAAACTGTTCTTATAAAAAAAAATACCGATTTGCAATCGATAGGCCATACTTGCAAAACAATTTATTTTCTTAAAAAAGGCGTTGCCCGCATTTATTATTTTAAAGATGGTATTGATATTACCGAAAGTTTTTCTTTCGAAAATAATATTGTAGTGCGCTTCGAAAGTTTGTTTACATCACAACCCTCTAAAAAAGCAATTCAGGTTCTTGAAGATTCGGAGCTTGTTGCAATTAATTCTCCCAAACTATTTAAATTATACGATCAGTTTCCCGAAACAGAACGTTTATTCAGAAAAATATTCGAGGCCGCTCTCGTTGATACCGTTAACAGAGTTGAAAGTATTCAATTTCACACTGCCGAAGAGCGCTATAAACATTTAATGCACGAAGCTCCCGATGTTCTGAAAAGAGTCCCCTTAAAATACATAGCATCCTACTTGGGTATTACGCCCGTTAGTCTCAGTCGTATAAGAGCGCAAAAGTAATTTCTTATCATATGTAAAGTGTTTTAAAATAGCTTAACCATACTTTTATAGGAACAAAATACTATGCAAGTTAAGTTAGGCTTAAAAGAAAATCTTAATCAGTTTATTTTATTAATCATAGTAAACGCCTTTGTAGGCGGTATGGTTGGTCTCGAGCGTTCCATCCTTCCTCAAATTGCGCAGCAAGAATTTTTCATTGCAGCAAATACCGCAATTCTTTCTTTCATTATTGTTTTCGGTATTGTAAAAGGATTAACTAATTATTTCGCAGGAGTTCTTTCCAATCGCTTTGGCAGAAAAAACCTTTTGGTTATTGGTTGGCTCTTTGCGATTCCTGTACCTTTTATTTTAATGACAACCACTGACTGGAATTTTATTATTGTGGCCAATATTTTGTTAGGCATTAATCAAGGTTTAACCTGGTCAAGTACAGTTGTAATGAAAATTGATTTGGTTGGAGAAAAAAATAGAGGCTTAGCAATGGGATTAAATGAATTTGCCGGTTATTTATCTTTGGCTATAGTTGCATTTGCAACGAGCTGGGTGGCCGCTGAATTTGGTTTAAGACCATACCCTTTTTACATTGGAATAGTTTTATCATTTGCCGGATTATTTCTCTCCTTATTTTTTATCAAAGATACAAGCAGTTATGTAGCAAAGGAGGCGTCTGGTAATAGAATCGCAAAACTTAAAAATATTTTTTGGGATACCACTTTGTTTGATCGCAACCTTGGCGCAGTAACACAAGCAGGTTTAATTAATAATTTAAACGATGGGATGGCCTGGGGCTTATTCCCAATTCTGTTAGCTGCAAAGCACTTTTCAATTTCTGAGATTGGAATTGTTACAGCAATATATCCTGCTGTTTGGGGTATTGGCCAATTATTCACAGGCAAAATGTCGGATTTAGTTTGCAAAAAAAGTATGCTGTTTTGGGGAATGTTTTTACAGGGTGTCGCTCTTTTACTAATTGTTTTTGCTTCTTCTTTTTTACATTATATTATTTTATCTGCCATTTTGGGCTGGGGTACTGCAATGGTATATCCCACATTTTTAGCTACTGTAGCGGAAAATACACATCCGCACGATCGTGCAAAAAGTTTAGGTGTGTTTAGGTTATGGCGCGATTTGGGTTATGCTATTGGCGCAATACTCACAGGAATAATTGCTGATACGCTTGGAACAAACACGTCAATAATTACAATAAGCGCACTAACAATTTTTTCCTCATTGTTTATTCAAGGCCGGATGAAGTGTAAATCTAGCACTCCGAAATTAACCGAATGGATTTTTAAAATAAATAAAAATTAAAATATTCACTCAATGCTCCTATTTTGATAAGAAATAATACCATCATTGGATTTGACGCCGATAAAATGCCAATTGGTAAAGGCGAAAGGATGGATAATTTTGGGTCTGTAAATAATTTTGTGTGATTTTTTTAAATACCGGTGCTTGAAATAAATTCCAACGTTATATCAAACATACTCCTTGCGTCCGCTTTTATTAGTTTAGAACGAGATGCAATCGCATCAATTAAATCTGCTGCCACAAACCCATAGATATAAGTGTAAAAATTCTTATTCCCTTTTTTGCAATCTGTTCAAACTTTTATCAAAATAATTATCGCTGGTCATTAGTGCGGTTTGTATGCGCTTGGCATAATGAATTGAATCCAATATCTCTTTTTGTTTTTCTTCAACCATTACTTTTTGGTGAGTGATGATGGCGTTGGCTTTGTGTTTTTGTCTTAAGCCTCTGAAAATAAATAAAGCGAGCAAAGCCACCAAAACGAAACCTGCAATGAAATAATTACGTTCTTTTTCTTTTTGCTTTAACTGTTCGCTTGCAATCAAATCTTTTTTATCTTGTTCGGCTTTGCCTTCCATTTCTTTCTTTTCGTAAGTGTACTGCATTTGTTTTTTTACAATTATCTTTTGATTCTCTTCATTGATAACGCTGTCGCGCATTTGTATTTCCAACTCAAACATTTCAAAGGCATCTTTATATTTATTTTGCATTTGATAAATAATCTTTAAAGTGTTTGCTGTATTTTTAATGGTTTCCGGAAAGCCCAACTCCTGCGCCAGCTGTAAGCTTCTACTCGCATACGAAAATGCTTTACCGACTTCGTTTTTTTTAACTAACAAAGTCGCTATGGCGTTAAGCGATTGCGCTATTCCTCTCTTATCCTTTAATTCTTCATACATTTCCAAACTCATGTTAAAATTATCCAAAGCCTTTTGCATCCGGTTTTGCGAACCGTAAATTGAACCGATACTATTTAAAACATCAGCGAGTCCTCTTTTGTCACCCGTTATTTTTCTTATGAGCAAACTTTTATTGTAATATTCTAAAGATTTTTTAGTATCGCCTTTTTTTCTGTAAATAAGGCCGATGCTGTTCAGCGATTGAGCTATTCCTTTTTTATCATCGGTTTCTTCGTTAAGCTTCAGGCTTTTCTCAAAACAATCCATTGCTTTAGAAATATCGCCCTGCATTGAGTAAATACGGCCGATATTATTAAGGGAAACTGCCCGCGCTCCCTTATCACCCACTTCTTCCTGAAGTTTTAAGCTTCTGTGAAAATATTCCAGCGCACGCGAGATATCGCCTTGTTTCTTATAAACCTGTCCGAGATTATTTAGTGTAGTTGAAATTCCCTGTTTGTGCCCGAGCTCTTCCTGAATTTTTAGCCCTTTTTTATAGCATTCAATCGCCGCCAGTATTTCGCCCAGATCATCATAGATATATCCGAGGTTATTTAAGATTCCTGCCTGATATTTTTTATAAGATGTTTTTTTTGCATCCGCTAAAAGCGTATCCCAATAACCCACATTAAAATTCCCGGTAGCCACGCCGATATCAAATCTTAACTGAATCTTTACGGTGTCTTGCTTCGCGTTCCTGAGTACAAGCATCAGCGAATCTATATTTTGTCCGAATGAATTAAGCTGAAACAAAACTGCAAATACAATTAGTGGGGATTTAAAGTATCTATTCATGAACCTAATGTAACCAAATTATTTCAGAAGCCCAATCTGCCTGTTTAAATTAATCTTCTAAATGTGTATTTAGATCGACAAAGCCTGGAGCGAAATCAGTACAAGCTGAATCAAAAAAATTGTATCTTTATATAAACAAAAAACAAATTAGCGCCTCACTGACTCATACTTTAGAATGAAACATTAAAAAAAATAAACAAATCAACCTAAAGCATGAAGGAAATCGGGCTTTGTACATTTACATTTGGAGCATTATTAACCAATTAAAATTTTAAAAATGAAAAAAGTTACAGGAATTGGCGGCGTATTTTTTAAATGCAAAGGCCCTACCAAAATGAAAGAGTGGTATAAAACTCATCTGGGTTTAGACACCAACGAATATGGAGCTAATTTTGAATGGAGAGAAGCATCCGACCCAACTAAAGAAGGTTCTACGGCTTGGAGTCCGTTTGCAGAGAACACAAAATATTTTGAACCTTCCACAAAAGAATTTATGATTAATTACAGAGTTAATAATTTAGAAGCCTTGGTTGAAGAACTAAAAAAAGAAGGCGTAACCATTGTTGATAAAATAGAAACTTACGATTACGGAAAGTTTGTTCACATAATTGACATGGAAGGAAACAAAGTTGAATTGTGGGAACCTTAAAATTAAAAATTAGGAAAAGAAACAGCACATTAGAATACTTTTACAAATTTAAATTCACTATACAAAAAAAATAATTTTTATGAAAAAAACATTTTCAATTCTTCTGTTAGCATCCGCGGCCTTTTGCTTCGGTTTCGCTTTTAATACAATATTAACTAAACAAAATAAAACAACTAATATGAAAAAAGTAACAGGCATCGGAGGCATTTTTTTCAAATGTAAAGATCCCGAAAAAATGAGAGAGTGGTATAAAACACATCTCGGTTTAAATACCAATAAGTACGGCACCGTTTTTGAATGGCGGCAGGGAGCCGATTCTGCTAAAAAAGGGTTTACGCAATGGAGTCCGTTTGCAGAAACAACAAAATACTTTGAACCTTCTGCCAAAGATTATATGATAAATTACAGAGTAGAAAATTTAGAGGCTTTGGTTGAACAACTTATAAAAGAAGGCGTAAAAATTGCCGACAAGATAGAAGCAGTTGAATATGGTAAATTTATTCATATTATTGATGTTGAGGGAAACAAAATTGAATTGTGGGAACCTAATGATGTTGAATTTGAAAAACTGGGAGTTCAGATAGGAAGCAAAACAACAAAATAATTTAATTTTACTGAAACAATAATTGCATTAAAAATAAAAAATTAAACAAATTTTCTATGAACTCCAAAGTTGATTTTTATTTTACAAAAGCCAAAGCCTGGCAAAAAGAACTTGAAGCATTAAGGACAATTGTGTTTGATTGCAATTTATATGAAGAATTAAAGTGGGGCTGTCCGTGCTACACAATTACCGGAGCAGATAAACAAAAAGATAATGTAGTATTAATTCATGCCTTTAAAAATTATTGTGCACTTTTATTTTTTAAAGGTGTTTTATTAAAAGACACAAATGGTATTTTAATTCAGCAAACCGAACATGTACAGGCGGCGCGACAATTAAGATTTACAAATTATCAGGAAATATTAAAACAAGGGCGCGTAATTAAAGCTTATATTTTTGAAGCCATTGAAATTGAGTTGGCAGGATTAAAAGTACCAATGAAAAAAACAAAAGAGTTTCAAATGCCTGCTGAATTTAAAAATAAATTAAATAAAACACCTTCGCTAAAAAAAGCATTTTACGCATTAACACCGGGGCGACAAAGAGGTTATTTGCTTTATTTTTCATCGGCCAAGCAATCGGCCACTCGTGAGGCGAGAATAGAAAAAAGTCTGAAATCTATTATGATGGGAAAAGGATTGGATGATTAAACTTAATATACATTCATAGACAATAAAAAAAACTTATTTGTCGTATAAACTAAATATTGTATATTCAACTTTATTGAGATATTAACGAATGCCAATTGCTTAAAATAAAGCGAAACATTTTTTTAAAGCCGGGAGATTTCGTACATTTAATTAAAATTAGTAAAATGAAACATTCATTATTATTGATCTTGTTTTTCTTTGTTTCCTTTAATTTATGTTTTGCACAAAATCTAAACGATAAATTACGGCGAAACCTAACTTCCATTAAAAAAGAAAAGTTAAATGAAGTGAAATCAATGAGCGAAATTATTCCTTATTATCCTTCGCTTTGGATTATGCATTATGTTTCCGGAGAAATAACAGCAACTTCAGGTGGTAAAGTTATCAAGGCGATTGGTTCAGGTGAAACACTTAATGCAGAACAAAAAAACATTTTAAATGTTGCTGATATAGGTTCCGAAATTAAAATAAACATTAATTACCAATATAAAAATGCGGTAACCGATAATATTGAAAATAGCACCATGCATTTTTCGACCTTTGTGGTTTCCGGAATTGAGGCTGAATATCCCGGCGGATACGAACAAATGACAAAATATTTAAATGAAAATGTGATTGATAAAATTTATGAAGCAAGCAATTCCAAACGAATAAGTATTCCTCCGGCAGGCGTAACTTTTATTGTTGACGAAGAAGGTCAAATAATTGATGCTAAAATAACCCTCACATCTAAAGATCCGAAAATAGATAAATTGTTGCTCGACGCCACTAATAAAATGCCGAAATGGAAGCCCGCTCAAAATGAGAATGGTAAAAAAATAAAACAAGAATTTAATTTTAATATTCCTTTTTACAGTGGTGGTGGTTGTTAGTTCTCACTATAAGAATAGCCAACTAGAATCATTCGTTAAAACCCCATTTGCTTTACTTTCTTTTAACGCCGGGTTAAAATATAAAGTTTTTTATGTGAATTTATTTTAGGTTGCACGAAAATTCTTACCTTCATTTCAATTATGAGAAAACACAAAACCGAATTTTTAATAATCTTAGTTATTTCAATTGGCTTATCTTTATTGTGGCCCAATTTTATGAAAGAGAACGATCACATTGAGTGGCCAACTATTTTTGAATTTCTAGTAACGACTTCGTTAGGTTTTTTATTTATTAGCATGGTTTTTTTCTCCTTTAAAAAAAAGTCTGAAGATTATTTACCGAATCACGCACGCGAAAATAAAAAAACAAAAAATGACTAATCCTATTTATCCTTGCCTTTGGTTTAACAACGAAGCAAAAATTGCCGCTGATTTTTACTGTTCGGCATTCGGTAATTCAAAAATTTTAAGTGAAAGTTCAATTGTAGTGCTTTTTGAAATAAACGGGAAAAAAATAATGGCACTTAACGGTGGTCCTAAATTTAAAATAAATCCTTCTATCTCTTTTTTTGTTCACTGCATCACTGCAAATGAAACTGATGAACTTTGGAAAAAACTTTCTGAAGGAGGAAAAGTATTAATGCCGATGAACGAATATCCATGGAGTAAAAAATACGGATGGGTACAGGATAAATTCGGAATGACCTGGCAAATTATGATTAATGAAGCGAGCGGAGCAAAACAAAGTCTGGTTCCTTCTTTTTTGTTTACATCCGGTCAGTTTGGCCGCGCCGAAGAAGCTATAAAATTTTATTCTGCGCTTTTCGAAAATTCAAAAACACAAGGTATAACGCTTTACCCGAAAGAAAATGAAAACGGAGGAAAAGTTCTGTTTGCCGAATTTTATTTAAATAATTATTTTCTTATCGCAATGGACGGGCCGGGAACTCATGAGTACAGCTTTAATGAAGCAGTTTCGTTTGTTTTAGAATGCGAAACGCAAGAAGAAATTGATTTCTATTGGAATAAATTTACTACAGACGGAAAAGAAAGTATGTGCGGATGGTGCGAAGATAAGTTTGGTGTTTCTTGGCAGATTGTTCCGGCTATTCTGAGTAAACTTATGAGCGACACCGAAAAAGCACCAAGAGTAATAAAAGCATTTTTACAAATGAAAAAATTCGATATTGAAAAACTCAAACAGGCCTAAGTAATTACAAATTTTTAATAATTTCTTTGCATCGTCTTCGTTCATTATCTTACACCGAAAACTAAATTCAAAATCATGAATAATAATTTCAAATTAATTTTA
>JAHEYG010000044.1 GCA_023251725.1 Sphingobacteriaceae bacterium
TTTCTTATTTCTCCCACGAAGATACTTACATTAGAAAATCGGCATACCTTACTATAGGAAAAATATATATTGGAAATGTTACTTTGCAAAAGAAAATCATTTCCCAATTAAATAAATTACTTAAACAAAAAGAATTTAAAATACGCCAAACCGTAATAAATGCCGCCGGCGAAATCGGAATTAAGGAATTTGATATTGTGGAGTCGTTTTTCGACAAAGGTTTATTTGATGAACATCACTCGGTGCGCAATGCCGTAATTGGTTCTATAAAAAAGATGGGAGAAAAAAATCCGAAACCTATTTTAAAATGGGCCAAAAAATATTTACATCACACTGATAAAGAAGTGCGGAGAGAAATTTGTCACGGAATTGAATTGCGGGGAAGAAAATTTCCTCAGGACATTTTACCAATGCTCCAAACTCTTGAATTTGATAAAACTGCCAGGGTTAGTAAAACGCTGGTTCATGTACTCGGACAAATTGCCTATAAAAAAGGCTGTCTCGCTACTGCAATAGAACATCTCAATAAATGGAAAAATAAAGAATTAGTTTTAAAAGCAATTGATGAAATAATAGATGTTCATCATCGTTACAAAAAATTTTCTGTTTTAACGCAGGAAGAGGCTGTTCGCTATATTGAAAAGCATTTCCGAATGAAAAAATAAATTTTCGAGTTTCTAAAATAATATTACTGCAAAATCTCAATTTTTTGCAACAATTCTGTAGTGCCCTTATATTCGGCGTCTTTAACTCCGGATGCTTTGGCTAATTCGATGGCTTTGTTGGCCGCCAATTTTGCTTCCGATTTTTTCTTTAATTTATACAACACACAAGCATAAGTATCATAAATAAACCAGCTTTGTCCGTCTTTATCATTCACTGCTTTTTGCATCCACGATTCGGCTTTTAACAAGGCTGCCTTATCATCTGACTTTTCATAAATCGTCCACGCAATATTATTGTACTCGCTTACAGTATGAAAATAAGTGTCGCCTTTATCCACTACCAGAACTGCAAATTGTTTCCAATTATTACTTTTTTGAAAATACGACAGATCCAATTTAAACAACACTTCATCTAATGAAGAAAATTTTGTATTTGAAACTTCTGTTTTAAACGACTTATAGTCTTCTTCCTTAATTTCCTTCCTGCTTAGAAAACCATCCACACTATTCATAAACACATTGGTAATAACCGCATTGACCGAATCGCCGGTGTATGCTTTTTTATATTTAGTTTCGTTCTTTAAAAGATATTTAAATTCTCTTGATTTAAAATCAGAACAATAATTTTTAATCATATTCCAGTTTGTTCTTGAGTAAAGTTCGTCTTCTTTTTGAATATTAAAATAATCCTTCACCACATTATCAAACTTGTAACATGTTTTGGAAATTATATTTAAATACTCTGCTAAAAATTTAGAATCTGTCTTTTTTAATTCATAATCATTTTTGTAAGCAGCATACCTTGTTTTAGGAATTTGTGCGGCTTCTGCCAATGAAATAAACTCTTTTGCCATCATCGACCCGGCCGACAAATGCACTAAATTACCTTCGCCATCAATAAACAATAAATTAGGATAACAAGTAACACCATATAATTTCGCAATAATAAGCCCCTCCCCTTTTTCCATGTCAATTTTGGCATTTACCAAATGGCTATTAAAATAATCGGCTACAGTATCGTTGGTAAAAACATTTTTGGCCATCCATTTACACGGTCCGCACCAGCTGGTATAAGCATCCATGAATATTAATTTATTTTCTTTTCGCGCTTTTGCTTTAATATCAGAAAAAGAAGAAGTTTCAAAATTAATACTTCTGTTTTGTGCTATACAAATACTTGAAGCAAAAAACGCGGTGACGATGAATGTGAAAATTTTCATAGGAATATATTTTAATCAAATCTAATAAAAACTGCTGAGTTTTCATAATCCTATTTATAAGTAACAAACGGAGTTTGAGGAATTGAATTTAAAGGCAAATTTCCATACAAATAGTATTCCTAATTCATCTTATTAACATTAAAACTCTTTTTCAATTTAAATTGGTACTATCAGGTAATTTTCGTAACTTCATAAAACAATTTTAAAAACAGAACTATGAACAAAATTTACTTCGCCTCATTATTGGCTTTCGTGTTTCTTACCGGCAATTTAAGCATTGCTCAAACCAATACTAAACTCAGCGAAATTGCTCAGGATATTTCTTCCGATAATGATAATAAAATTAATTTTATTCGTCTGAAAGAAAATCAACGCGTTTACGAAACAAATGCCGAAGCCTTTTTAAATTCGGTTTTTCCCGGTAAAGGCGAAACAAAAGTTAAAAAAATTAAATCAGAAAGTGATGCCTTAGGTTTTATGCACAATAAATACCAATTGTTTTATAATGGCACCATTGTTAACGACGCCATAATTATCACCCATTCGCAAAACGGAAAAATAATTTCCTTAAACGGCGAATTAAATTCACTTCAAAAACCAATTAATTCCACTGTAATAAACGAACAAAAAGCTTTGCAAATAGCTCTCAAAAAAGTAAATGCCAAATCTTATAAATGGCAAAATAAAAACGAAGAGCAGCAATTACAACGCTCGTTTAATAATCCCGATTTTTCGTTTTACCCTAAAGGGGAATTAATTTTATTTACGAAAGAAAATGTTTTGCAGGGATCAAGTTTACTTTACGCTTACAAATTTACAATCTACGCCGATGAACCTTTATATGCTGCTAATGTTATTGTTGATGCGCAATCAGGAACAATTTTAGCGGAACAAAATTTAATTTGTAATGTAGATGTACCAAGCATTGCCAATACAAAATACAGCGCCGTGCAAAGTTTTACTACCGATAATTTTGGAACTAATCAATACCGTTTGCGAGAAACCGGTCGCGGTTTAGGAATTGAAACTTACAACATGAACAACGGAACCAATTATGGGGCCGCTACTGACTTTACAAGTACTTCAACAAACTGGCCCGCTATTGCCCCCACGCAAACTGGCGAAGACGCGCACTGGGGCGCCGAAATGACTTATGATTATTACAAAATTATTCATGGTAGAAACAGTATTGATAATGCCGGTTACAAATTAATTTCTTATGTACACTACAGCAACAATTACAATAACGCTTTCTGGAATAATTTATATATGACATACGGCGATGGCGATGGAACGAGCTTTACCAGTTTTGTGGCTTTGGATATTTGCGGACATGAAGTAACACATGGCCTAACCAAAAATACTGCCGGGCTTGGCGGCGGCGGAAGCGGAGAACCCGGCGCATTGAACGAAGGCTTCAGTGATATTTTTGGAACTTGTATCGAAAATTATGCACGTCCCGGAAATTGGGATTGGAAATGTGGTGCAGAAATTACACCGAGTGGTTTAGGATTGCGCGATTTATCAAATCCAAAATCATTAGGACAACCCAATTGTTATTTAGGAATTAATTGGGATCCCGGACAAGAAGTTCATCAAAATGATGGTCCGTGCATTTATTGGTTTTATTTACTTACGATGGGCGGAACAGGCACGAACGATATTGCAAATACTTATACTGTAAATGCTTTGGGAATGGGAACTGCCGCTGCTATTGCTTGGAGAGCACTCACAGTTTATTTTGTACCTACCACTAATTATGCTTCGGCCAGAATTTACGCTATACAGGCGGCTACCGATTTATACGGTGCTTGTTCTAACGAAGTTTATCAAACACAAAATGCCTGGTATGCTGTTGGCGTTGGTGCCGCGGCAACCGGAACGTTACCTCCTGTTGCTAATTTTAATTCGGCTGCCACCTCGCTTTGTTCTTTACCCGTAAATGTAAATTTTACAAATGCAACTTCCGGAGGCACCACCTATAAATGGGATTTTGGTGACGGTACCGCTATTTCAACCGCCACCAATCCTGTGCACTCTTACACTGCCAACGGAACTTACTCCGTTAAATTAAAAAGTATTTCGGTTTGTTCGCCCATTGCCGACTCCATTACAAAAGTCGCATATATAACGGTCAACGCCCCTCCTCCACCAACCGCAACAGGTTCTACCACCTGCGGGCCGGGTTCTGTAAATTTATCGGCTACAGGAACCATGCAGCAATATTGGTACGCTACACCTAGTGGCACAGGCACGCCCTTATTTGTAGGAAATAATTTTCCGACTCCCGTTATAGGCGCCAATACCACTTATTATGTGGCCAATACCGGAACTAACGCATCTGTTTATGGCGGCGCGCCCAACACCGCTATAGGAACCGGTGCCAATTTTCCGGGCAATACAGCTTACGACTCACTAACGGTCTTTCAGCCCTGTACATTACGCTCGGTGGTAGTTACTGCTAATTCTGCGGCGAACAGAACTTTTCAGTTAAGAAATTCGCTTAATGCGGTTATTTCAAGCACCACTGTAAGTGTGCCCGCGGGTACAAGTACAGTAATTATTAATATCAAATTAACTCCCGGAAATTACCGTTTGGGATTAGCCAACACTTCTATTGCACAATTATACCGCAACAGTACCGGTGCGGCTTACCCGTACAACATTGGCGGCTTATTAAAAATTACTGGCTGCAGCAGCGGTGCCAATTATTATTATTTCTTTTATAATTGGGAAGTAGCGGCCGATAATTGTACAAGCAGTACCATTCCAGTTACAGCTTCTGTTATGCCCGGACCCACCATTACTGTTAACTCCCCATCTATTTGTATAGGACAAAATGTAAATTTAATAGCGAGCGGATTAACTAATTATACTTGGAGTACAGGCGCTAATACTTCTTCTATAAATGTTTCGCCTCTTTCAACAACCATTTACACTATAAGCGGAGATAACGGTGGGTGTACAAGGTCACAAACTACCACTGTAACTGCCGACCCGATTCCTACTCTAACAATAAATTCGGCCAGTATTTGCAGTGGCCAAAGCACTAACTTAACTGCTAACGGTGCCATCACTTATTCGTGGAATACAGGAGCCACAACAAATGTTATTAATGTAAGTCCATTAGTAAATACTGTTTATACCTTAACGGGAAGCAACGGCGCCTGTTCGGTTACTAACACCAGCGGCGTTATAGTTAATGCAACACCAACACTAGGGGTAAATTCAGTAATAATGTGTGCCGGAATGACGGCAAGTTTAAATGCAACAGGTGCCACAACTTATTCGTGGAGCTCGGGGCAAACTACAAATAATATTGTGGTGAGTCCAACTACAAACACTATGTATACTGTTTACGGATACAATGGAACTTGTAACGATTCGATAATTTCGAATGTTACAGTTAATACATTACCAATTGTAACGCTGTCGGCAAATCATTATACCGTTTGCATAAACGACAGCATGGTTAATTTAAACGGAGCGCCTTTTGGCGGACTTTACAGCGGAACTGCCGTTACGGGCGCAAATTTCGATCCCTTTACAGCGGGTGCAGGAACTTTTGCAGTAACTTATAATTATACCGACGGAAATAGTTGTTCTGCTTCAAGCACCATTAGTTTAATAGTTTCTGCGTGTACCGGAATTAATGAATTAGCAAACAGTAATTCACTAACCATTTATCCGAATCCGGCGAGCGATTATTTTGTAGTTAATTGCTCGATGAAAAATCCCAATCTGAATTTAAAATTAACGGATGCCACCGGAAAATTAATTATTGAAAAAACTATTTTGCATCAAGCCGAGCAAGTGGATATAAATAAATTAGCGAAAGGGATTTATTTTATTGAGATACAGGAAGCGACCTTGGTGATTTACCGTACAAAAATTGTGAAGCAATAGTGCAATTAGAGGTTATAGGGTTATAAAGTTATTCGTTATCGGTTAGCTAATTAATTCTATAGAGTACCATTTTTTAATTGTAATTCTCCTTCCTATAAAATAAAATATTATCTTTCGGCCTCCAATCAAGAAAAATTGATTTACCAACTCATCATAGGCACTTTAACTATTAGCCTTTTACATGCGCTCATTCCGAGTCATTGGATTCCGATTTTGGTTTTGGAGAAAAAATTTAACTGGACTCATCAACAAACTTATCGGGTAACTTTAATTGCTGCGCTCTTACATGCCATTAGCACGGTTATTTTAGGAATAATAATTGGTTTTTTAAGCTTGGGATTAAGTTCATATTTAGAAAATTACTCGACCGTAATTTCTTCTAGTATTTTAATTATTTTGGGATTTATTTTTATTGTTCGTCACCATAAGCACAATCATTTTCATTTACACAACGAAGATAAAATGAAGGCGATGGATTCGCGGAAAATAATTTCGGTGTTATTAATAGGAATGTTTTTATCGCCTTGCCTCGAAATTGAAGGATATTTTATTTTGGCGGGAAGTTTAGGATGGAAATATATTTTATTGGTAAGTTTGCTTTATATTATAATTTCTGTAGTAGGGATTTTAATCTGGATGAGTTTCGCAAAGAAGATTTTAAATAAAGTAAATTCTCATAAAATAGAGCACAACGCCGGATTAATTTCCGGATTAGTTTTAATAACAACTGGAGTGTTGAACTTTTTTATTCACTAAGAAAAAAAGATTAAAGATAAAAGGAGTAAGATTAAATATAGTTCAAAAATAAACTCCCCTACAACTTCATCATCCAATGAAACTTATCCTCTACTCTACCTTTTCGTATATCGCGCAAAGCCTCATCCATTTTAGGTGAAAATGCTCTTTTTTCAATTGGTGGTAAATCATGATCGATGCCTTCGTATCCAATGGAAATTATGTGTGCAATGGTAGCAGCAGTACCAACGCCAAATGCCTCTTCCAAAATTCCGTTTTTGTGCGCTTCAAAAATTTCTTTGATAGATATTTTACGTTCTTCCACTTTCAATCCCCACTCTCGAGCTAAAGTTAAAACACTGTCGCGAGTTACACCCGATAAAATCGTATCACTTACCGATGGCGTTATTAAAGTTCCTCCAATGATAAACATCAAATTCATCGTTCCGGATTCTTCTACATAATCGTGCGTTTTAGCATCGGTCCAAATTACCTGGTGGTATCCTTTTTGCTGCGCTAATTTTGTTGGAAATAAACTTCTACCATAATTACCGGCAGCTTTCACAAATCCAACTCCACCCTCTACCGCTCTGAAATAATTGGTTTCAATTAAAACTTTTATGGGCTCGTTATAATATTTTCCGGCCGGACAAGTAATAATAATAAATTTATAAGTATCGCTGGCTTTAACTCCAATGGCCTCGTCGGTAGCTATTAAAAACGGTCGGATATATAAACTTCCTGTCTCTGAACTTGGCACCCAGGCGCTGTCTAATCTTAATAATTCTAAAAGGCCTCCCATAAAAATTTCTTCAGGTACTTCGGGCATTGCCATTCTGATTGCTGACTTATTCATGCGCCCGAAATTCTCTAACGGTCTGAATAGTGCTACTTCCCCTTTATCATTCTTGTAAGCTTTCATGCCTTCAAAAATGGCTTGTCCGTAATGCAATGCCGAAAGCGCATAACTCATTGGCATATCGCGGTAAGCGGTAATGCAGGCATTTTGCCATTTACCATCGGCGTATTCGGCCACAAGCATGTGATCCGAAAAACATTTCCCGAAAGGAACATCGTTCACATCATAATCTCCTACTCTGCTTTTCGGAATCTTTTCGATTTTAATATCAATGGTACTGGTCATAAAATGGTTTAGTACTAGCAAGTAAGTACATTTTTTTTAAACTACCAAATTTTTTGAGGGGGTAATTAATGGTAATTATTCGAAAAATTTAAGGCTCAAATGTTATATTTTTATACCCAAAATGGTAATATCATCAATTTGCTCATGAGCACCTTTCCATTGGAGAAAATAATCGTTTATTACTGCATTTTGTTCATTTAAGCTGCTGTTTTGGTGTTTTTTGATTAATTCCTTAAAATTATTAATGTTAATTTTTTTCATTTTTTCGCCGCCAAATTGGTCGATATAACCATCTGTAAATAAATAAAAAGTCATTCCCTTTTCATAGGTCATTGCGTGCGTAATAAATGGTTTTTGGTAATCCGATTTCCCAACTGATTCGCGATTGGCTTTAATTTCTTTGAGTTCGTTATTTTGAATATATAATAAGCGGTTATTGGCGCCGCTCCATTGAACTATTTTTTTTGCAGGATCGATTAGTAAAAGCGAAATATCCATTCCGTCTTTCACATCATTTTCACTTTTTTCGAAAGTTTCTATTACTAATTCACGAACTTTATCCAAAATTTTTCCAGGCTCAATTAATCCGAATTCTTTTACTGCACGATCGAGCGCATTACTGCAAACCACACTTACCATGGCACCCGGTACGCCGTGGCCTGTACAATCGGCCGCTGCAATTAATATTTGGTGAGATGACGAATTAGTGAATTGGTGAGTTGAATTTTCGGACACGAACATCCAATAGAAATCGCCGGCAACAATATCTTTTGGCTTATAAAAAACAAAACTCTCGGGCAAATATTTTTTTAATAATGATAACGGCGGTAAAATGGCTTCCTGTAATCGTTTGGCGTAAATAATACTATCCAGAATTTCTTTATTTTTTACATCTACAATATGCTTCTGCTCTTCAATAATTTGTTTTTGTTTTTTAGTGAGTTTAAAACGCGAGTAAATAATGCTTAACGCGATAATAGTGAGAATAAGAATGAGAATTAAAAAATAACTTTGTTTTTTGCCGGACTCCAGTTTCACATCTTTTAATTTAATTTCTTCAACCGATTTAATACTATCTGACAAATGAATTTTACCGAACTCAAATTGTAATTCAAGTTTTGTTATATTACTTAGCTGTTCATTATTTGAAGCCGAATCTCCGGCCGCTGCATGAAGTTTAAAATATTTATACTCATTTTTGGTATCCGCTAACATGTTATACGCCGTATACAAATTTTCGTAACAAGCCACTAATTGTCTGGAATAAATTAAAGTGTCTAATAATTTTAAAGCTTCTTTTAAATATTTTAGCGAAATCAAAGGCTTATCATCTCTTATATAAAATGCACCCAGATTATTCCGCGCATCAATTTTATCATCAAGCGTTCCTAATTTATTTTTTATTTTTAAAGCAAATTCATAATAGTATAAAGCGCTATCCATTTTATTATCTCCCATAAAAATTTGAGCGTAGTTATTATAAACGTAAGCAATGCTAATACTATCGTGTTGCTTACCCCAAATAGCGTGTGCCATTTCAAAATAAACCCGGCCATATTTAAAATCGTTTTTAGAACAATAAACACTTCCCATATTATTATAAAGCGACGCTATACTTGACTCGGTATTAATTGTTGATTTCGTTATATTTTTAATGCTTTCAACAGCCAGCTTGTAATATTCAAGTGCTTTTTCAAACTCTCCCATATAAAAATAGGTATTCCCTAAATTAGTGTAAGCGCTGTTTAATCCATTATAACCTTTAATTTTTTCATATAACACAATTGCTTTGCGAACCGTTTCAATAGAATTAAAATTGTTTCCTTTGCTCGAATAAAAACTTCCCTTCGACATTAATGCGGAGGCCTCAAGTTTTATATTTTGACTTCGATGAGCACGGTTAACAAGACTATCCAAAAAATAATAATGAAATTTTGCATTATTGGTATAAAATAAACTATCCGTTAAATGAAGATTCATTGCTAATTGAGCTTCATAATCAGGCTGTGCAAAAACCTTATTCACCAGCTTTTCTATACTCACCTTTTGTGAGAATGAGGTCGTAAAACTTAGTGCCGTTAATGTTATTAGATATGTAAGTTTTTTAAACAAATTAGGGGCCAAATAATTAGCAATTAAATATAACTATTTTTATTAGTTTTAAACATCTGTTTTTCTATTCTGTTTTCTCCCTATTTTTAGAATATGGATGAGAATAATGTAATTATACGGGAAGCAACCTTTAATCCTAAAGTAAAAACATATATTTTTTTAGTGGTTTTGTTTTATCTTATCGTTTCTGTGATTGGGTGGCTTGTTTTACCGTTTTGGATATTTGGACTAGGGCAATGGCTCAGCAATAAATTTTTTCATACTCTAAAATGCACCTTAACGCATAAACAACTAAAATTTTCGAAAGGATTAATTTTACATATCGAAAAAACGATTCCATTAGAAAATATTCAGGATTTATCTTTTATTGGTGGCCCCGTTTTGCGGGCATTTGGTTTAACACTAATAAAAGTTGAAACAGCAGGTGGCGGTGGGGCACATTCTAATAATATGATGAGCATGATTGGGGTTGATAATGCGGAAGAGTTTAAAATGATGATCCTAAATCAGCGCGAAAAAATAATAAAAGAAAAAAATCAACATAGTTTCGCTGCGCCAACAAATACAACAAATACAACAAATAATTTAAATGATAAACTGCTGACCGAAATAAAAAACGAGTTAGTAGAAATAAAAAAAGCACTTACTCCTAAATCCTAACACCTAAATCCTATTAAAAAATGTTCCTAATTTTTGATACCGAAACCACCGGCTTACCACGAGATTACAATGCTCCTATAACTGATAGCGATAATTGGCCGCGCCTGGTGCAAATTGCCTGGCAATTACACGATGAAACAGGTAAGTTGTTACATTTTTATTCGGCAATAATAAAACCCGTAGGTTATACTATACCTTTTAATTCGGCGCAAATACACGGCATCACAACAGAACGCGCAATAAAAGAAGGAAAAAATCTTAAAGAAATTTTATTAGAGTTTATTGAGATTGTAAAACAAAGTAAATATTTATGTGGACATAACATCGAATTCGACATAAACATTATTGGTGCCGAATTTTATCGGGCAGGTTTTGCAAATGCATTTGATGAATTAAAACAAATTGATACTAAGAATGACCAGACAACTTTGTATTGTGCCATACCGGGCGGTAAAGGCGGAAAATTTAAATGGCCTACCCTAACCGAATTGTATACAAAATTATTTAACGAAAAATTTGCAGAAGCACATAACGCGGCATTCGACGTTCAGGCAACAGCAAAAACATTTTTCGAAATTATTAAACTGGGAATAACTAAAGTTGCAGAAATAAATAATCCACAAACCATAAATTATCAATCACCCGATTTATCAGAATTATTAAGTAACGAATTAAAATTAAAACAAAAGAAAACCAAATCCCCCGAACTCCGAACCCCGAACTCCGAACCCTCAACTATAAACTATCAACCATCAACTATAAACTTTTCCCACTTACACAATCACACCCAATATTCAGTTCTTCAATCAACGAGCGATGTTACCGATTTAGTAAAACGTGCGGCCGATTACGGTCTGCATGCACTGGCAATAACCGACCACGGCAACATGTACGGCGCTTTTGCTTTTTGGCAGGCTGTTGAAAAACAAAATAATTCCATAAAATATTATAACGATGCTATTGATAAAGGCGATAAGACCGGTGAGAAAAAAAACCATTTAAAATGTATTATTGGCTGCGAATTATTTGTCACCAAAAATCATCTCGATAAATCTAAACAAGATAACGGCTACTCGATTCCATTTTTAGCGAAAAATAAAATTGGTTACGAAAATATTTCAAAATTATCTTCTATCGGATTTACAGAAGGATTTTATTATGTTCCCAGGATTGATAAAGATGTTTTACTACAATACAAAGAAGGTTTAATTGTAACAACCGGTGGATTAGCGGGAGAAGTTCCATCTTTAATTTTAAATGTTGGAGAGCAACAAGCCGAGGAAGCTTTTTTGTGGTACAAAGAAAATTTTGGAGAAGATTTTTATGTAGAATTAAATCGTCATAATTTACCAGACGAAGATCACGTTAACGAAGTAATTTTGCAATTCGCGAAAAAACATAATGTAAAATATTTTGCAGCCAATAATAATTATTATATCGATAAGAAAGGTTCTGAAGCACACGATGTTTTGTTATGTGTTAAGGATGGCGAATTAAAAGAAACTCCTATTGGTCGCGGAAGAGGATTCCGTTACGGAATGCCCAACAACGAATTTTATTTTAAAACCCCGAAAGAAATTTCAGAATTATTTTCTGATTTACCGGAAGCATTAGAAACTACCAATGAAATTTCCGAAAAAATAAAAGCTTATAAATTAGGAAGAGAAGTTTTGTTACCAAAATTTATTATTCCCAACGAGTTTAAAGATGCTCGTGACGAAGACCCGAAAGATGAAGGAAAAGGAAACCGTGGTGAAAATGCCTATTTAAAATATTTAACTTTTGAAGGCGCAAAAAAAAGATATCCTGATTTAACATCAGAAATTAAAGAGCGTTTAGATTTTGAGTTAAACGTAATGGAACGCATGGGTTATCCCGGCTATTTTTTAATCGTTTCAGATTTTACAACTAAGGCGCGCGAAATGGGTGTTGCTGTTGGTCCCGGTCGAGGAAGCGCTGCGGGTTCGGCTGTTGCTTATTGTTTGGGAATTACAAATGTTGATCCTATAAAATACGATTTACTCTTCGAGCGTTTTTTAAATCCCGATCGTATAAGTATGCCAGATATTGATATTGATTTTGATGATGAAGGCCGCGATAAAGTTATTGATTATGTTATTGATAAATATGGGAAAAATCAGGTGGCACAAATTATTACCTACGGAACAATGGGCGGAAAATCCGCAATAAGAGATGCTGCACGTGTTTTAAATTTACCATTACCCGAAGCAGATAAGTTAGCAAAATCATTTCCTGATAGTTTAGAGGCCGAATTAAAAACTATTTTAAAACCCGGTGGCATCGACGAAAAATATTTAGAAAAAATAAAAGACCGTCGCGAAATTATTGATGCCTCACACGCTTTCCGTAAATTATCTATTGGAGATTCTCCCGAAGCAAAAGTATTGCAGCAAGCGTACGAACTCGAAGGCTCTGTACGAAATGTAGGCACGCACGCCTGCGGAGTTATTATTGCGCCGTTCGAGTTAACAAAATTTGTTCCGGTAACAAAAGCAAAAGACAGCAGCATGCTCGTAACACAATTCGATAACTCAGTTGCCGAATATGCAGGTTTACTTAAAATGGATTTTCTCGGATTAAAAACGCTTACTATAATCAAAGATGCGCTTGCCTTAATTAAAAAAGGACAAAAAATTGAAATAGACATTGATGCGATTCCTCTCGACGATAAAAAAACTTTAGAATTATTTCAGCGTGGCGAAACCAACGGTATTTTTCAGTTTGAAAGTACCGGGATGCAAAAATATTTGAAGGATCTTAAACCCGATTGCATTAATGATTTAATTGCAATGAATGCTTTGTATCGTCCGGGTCCGCTCGCTTACATTCCCAATTATGTAAATCGTAAACACGGCCGCGAAAAAATTACTTACGATTTAGAGGGAATGGAAGAATTTTTGAAAGAGACTTATGGAATAACTGTTTATCAGGAGCAAGTAATGCGTTTAAGTCAGAAGCTCGCCAATTTTACCAAAGGCGATGCCGATACTTTGCGTAAAGCCATGGGTAAAAAACAAAAAGATGTTCTCGATAAAATGAAGAGTAAATATTTGGAGGGTTGTAAGACTAACGGTCACGATACAACGGTTGCCGAAAAAGTTTGGAAAGATTGGGAAGCATTTGCAAGTTACGCTTTCAATAAATCTCACTCAACTTGTTACGCTTACTTAGCGTTTCAAACGGCGTATTTAAAAGCGAATTATCCTTCCGAATTCATGGCTTCGGTTTTAAATCACTCAGGCGCTATTGAAAAAATTACATTTTTTATGGAAGAATGTAAGCGAATGGGAATAAAAGTTTTGGGTCCGGATGTAAATGAAGGTTTTGGCAAATTCAGCGTAAACCCTAATGGAAACATTCGTTTTGGAATGGCGAGTATAAAAGGCGTTGGCGAAAATGTAATTAGTGTTTTAGTGGAAGAACGCGAGAAGAACGGGAAATTTACCGGTCCGTTTGATTTAGCAAAACGCCTCGACAGCAAAACCATTAATAAAAAATCGGTTGAAGGATTAGTTTTGGCAGGTGCGATGGATAGTTTTACAAATTTACACCGTGCCATGTTTTTTGTAGCGGATGCCGATGGCAATACTCTAACCGACAAATTAATTAAATACGCCAACTTAATTAATAATGGCAACGATACTTCGCAGGCGAGTTTATTTGGTGAAGGTGATGGCGCAGAAATTGTAGAGCCGCAATTACCAAACGTAGCGGTTTGGGATACCTTATATCAGTTAGGCAGAGAAAAAGAAGTAGTTGGATTTTATATTTCGGGGCACCCGCTCGACCCTTACAAATTAGAAATTGAACATTTGTGTAAAGCTAATTGCGCTTTATTAAAAGCGGGATTAGAGCCTTATAAAGGAAAAGAAGTAACTATTGCCGGAATTATTGTAAATTTTGAGAACCGAACTTCAAAAACCGGAAATGCATTTGGCAAAATTGTAATTGAAGATTATCATGGGGCTTTTGATATTATGTTATTTGGACGGGATTTTATTGAGTACAGTAAATATATGCAGCCGCATTTATTTGTTTTTGTGAAGGGTAAAGTTCAAGACCGTTATAACCAGCCGGGAAGTTTAGAATTTAAAGTTCAGAAAATTGAATTACTTAATGAAATAAAGGAAAAAGCTTTCACTAATCTTAAATTAAAAATTAACGTAAACAAACTCAACGACGAATTAATTACCAATCTCGAAAAATTATTTAAGCAAAACTCAGGTAAAGCGGCTTTAGAAATTTTTGTGGAAGACCCTGATGATAATATGTCGGTTAAATTATATTCGAAAGCATTTAAAGTAAGTATCAATAACGAACTAATGAATGAGCTGGATAGAATGATTGATGTGAAGACGGAGTTGTTTTAGGGAGTTAATTAGTCTATAAAAATAAATCTTCTTAATCCAATTATTATTCGTATATTTGTAAAACAAAAGCAGGAAATTTCCTGATTAAGGTCTTTCTGAAAGACCAATTAAAATAACAAGTCCCAATTAATTTCGGGCAAAAAATAACAAAATAATACAAAATGAGTACAATTAAAGACCTGAGATTAGCAGTGTTAATAGACGCTGACAATATCTCCTACTCCAACATTAAAAAAATGCTGGAAGAAATTGCCAAGTATGGCACACCAACTTTTAAAAGAATTTATGCCGATTGGACCAAACCCAATGTGGTTGGATGGAAATCTGTTTTATTAGAAAACGCGATTACTCCAATACAACAATATGCTTATACAACGGGCAAAAATTCGAGCGACAGCGCCTTAATAATTGACGCGATGGATATTTTATATACCGGGCGAGTAGATGGATTTTGCATCATATCGAGCGATAGCGATTTTACACGATTAGCAACTCGATTAAGAGAAGCCGGCATGAAAGTGTTTGGCATGGGCGAAAAGAAAACGCCGCCTGCATTTATTTCGGCTTGCGATAAATTTATTTATTTAGAAATTTTAAAAAATAATGAGATAAAAGAAAAAACCTCCGGCTCTTCGTCCCGATTACTATCGGGATCGGCGAACGGGGTTAAAAGTAAAAATCAAAACTCACAAAATAAACCTCAAACAAAAACGCCAACCGCAACTGTTGGAACCGTTAATGCTGATTTAATAAAAACCATTTCCGATTCGATAAACGATTTGGCGGAAGATGATGACGGTTATGTTTCGTTAGCTGAAGTGGGGAAATTTTTAAATAAAAAACAACCCGATTTCGATCCGCGTAATTACGGATTTAAAAAACTATTTCCGCTGATAAAAAGTCTACAGCAGTTTCAAATTGATGAACGCAATACCGGGAAGAATAATACGACTCAGGTTTATGTGCGTACAAAATAGATTTCTCTGAATTAAAATTGCCACTAATCCCGATAGCTATCGGGACTAAGACACGAAATCCCACGAAATTTTGGTGGGTTTTTGTGACTTTGTGACTAAATTCCAAAATGCTTTTTATATTTGGATAAACTTTTATTATGTACAAAATCTCATTAATACCGAAAGAAAATATTTATTCTATCATCCCATTATTAAAAATATTGGATGATGAAATAAAAGACGAAGTTTTAAAGAGCCGTTTGGATGAAATGATTTTACAGAATTACGAATGCGTTGGTGTATATGATAACGATAAATTAATCGGCATTTCGGGACTCTGGACCTTAACAAAATACTATATAGGCAAACATATTGAGCCAGATAATGTAGTTATTCATCCCGATTATCGTGGTAAAAAAGTGGGTGAGCAATTAATTAAATGGATATTTGAATATGCTCAGAGTAAAGGATATACAGCCTCCGAGTTAAATTGCTACGTTAAGAATCGCAGAGGTGTAGAATTTTGGAAGCAACACGGTTATAAAATAATTGGATATCATTTTCAAAAACAATTTTAGTACACTTGTTTTTGGTTTAAAAATAATTTTATATTTGACTAAACCTATCCCGAAGGGAAGCCTTCGGCTAAAACTTATAGAATATGATGAAAATTAATTTTGTAGCAGTATTAATAGCCACATTAGTACCGATGGTACTTGGCTTTATTTGGTATCACAAAAATGTATTTGGCAAAACCTGGATGGAAGAATCGGGAATGACCGAAGAGAAAGCAAAAGGCGCCAACATGCCACTAATTTTCGGGCTCAGTTTTGTGTTCTCGTTTTTGCTTGCGTTTATTTTACAGCCAGCAGTAATTCATCAATTTGCTATTACATCATTGTTTTACAAAACGCCTGTTGAAGATGTTACTTCACCTGAAGGCGCTTTGTTTAAGCAAATAATGGATATGTTTGGTCATAGCTGGCGAACATTTAAACACGGCTCTTTACATGGCTTCATTATCGGTTTTTTTCTTGTTATGCCGGTGTTTGCCACAAACGCATTATTTGAACGCAGAAGTTTTAAATATGTTGCCATCAATGTAGGTTACTGGATTGTTGCCCTAACTATTATGGGTGGAATTATTTCTTGTATGGAATAAAACAATTAGTGAGTTTGTGAGGTGTGAGTTAGCGAAGTTTATTATGCAAAGTTTTTTATTTGGAAACAAAATGTTTTCTTTTAAAAAACTTTGCATTCTTATTTTTACAACATCTGTTTTTTCTTCCTGTATTTTTCCTGTTAAAGGGTTCGATAAACAAAAGAAACCTGCTACCCCCGATTATTCATTACCGCAAAACTGGGCGGCATTGCCTGATAGAAAAGATAGTGCAGATGCCATTCTAACAAAAGCCGGAATTATAGATTTACAAAAAGATGCGCCAGTGGATGTGTTTTTTATTCATCCCACCACTTTTGCCGCCAGCGGTAAATGGAATGCCGATTTAAAAAAGAAACGTGTAAATAAACGTACTGATGAATTATCAATGCGTTATCAGGCCAGCGTATTTAATGGTTGCTGCAAAATATATGCGCCTCGTTATAGACAAGCGAATATTATTGCCTACGTAGAAAAAAGAGGTAATGCACCAAAAGTTTTCGGTTTGGCTTACCAAGATGTGCGTGAAGCGTTTATTTATTTTTTGAAAAATTATAATAAAGGCCGACCATTTATTCTTGCATCTCATAGTCAGGGTACCGACCACGCAGTAACTTTAGTAAAAGAATTTTTTAAAGATTCGTTATTAAAAAAACAATTAGTGGCTGCTTATATTATTGGGAGGCCGATAATAAAGGGAAGTTTGAAAGAAATTCCAATGGGAGATTCTGCATCACAAACAGGATGTTTAGTTACTTGGAATGCCGTTCCTTGGGGAGAAAATACAATTTTTAGAACCGACCCCGGAAATGTTGAATGTACAAATCCACTTTCGTGGAAACGCGATACTTTATCGGCATCAGCTTCGCTTAATAAAGGTTCTTTGCCAAAACAGTTTAATAAAATAGATATTGGTTTAGCCGATGCAAAAGTTACAGCAAACGGATTGCTGTGGATTCATCGTCCAAATAAAACCAATGAGGAATACATGTACATTAATTCGCAAAGCTTTCACGTGATTGAATATAATTTATTTTATATGAACATCAGGGAAAATGTGAAATTGAGAATTGATACTTATTTTAGGAACAGGAAATAAATTTACCTGGTTAAACTCATTTTTAAATGCGGAATAAAATCTTCCATATACGGTTCGCCTTCGGTAACAAAACCTAAATCATTATAAAATTTTTCTAAGTATTGTTGCCCCGAAATAATTATTTTATCGGTATTAAACGAATTATAAGTTAGCTCAATTGCTTTTAGCATCAATTCTTTTCCGACGCTTTTTCCTCTCAATTTTTTGTCTACCACTACTCTGCCTATTGAAGCTTCTTTATAGGAAATTCCTTGAGGTAAAATTCTTGCATAAGCAATTAATTTATTGTTCTCATATCCCAACAAATGCAAACCATTCCTGTCCTTATCATCCAAATCATTATACGCACAATTTTGTTCTACTACAAAAATGGCGGCACGCAATTGCAACACATCGTACAATTCTTCGGTACTTAAATTTTGAAAATGTTTTAAAATAAATTCCATCCTTAATAATTTCCTATCGATAACATTACTAAAGTACAGGCATCAACACATTCAATCCCTTTTTCGGTTGCTAAATCAAACAGCTTTTTATTTTCAGTTCCGGGATTAAAAATAAGTCGTTTTGGTTTCAATGCAAAAATATATTCCTGCCAGCTTTCCTGATGAGCAGCGCCAACATATAAAGTAACAGTATCGATATTAATTAAATTTGGTTTATCAATAATAATTTCGATACCATCAATTTTACCTGCCTTTATTCCAATAGGATAAACTTTATGTCCGTGTTGCAATAAACTATGCGTGGCTTTGTATCCGTATTTTTCGGGATTATCGGAGGCTCCGATGACGACTGTTGTTTTACTCATGATTCGGTATAATTTAAATCTTTTGCAAATGTTTCTTCTAATTTATAGCAGGCTATAAAAGCCAAAATAAAAACTACAATACCAATGTAAATAGCAGATTGCACCGAACCTACATGCGGTTTTAAAGTTAAATGTGCGAGCGACATTAAAGGCACCGAACCTCTCACAAAATTAGGAGCAGTGGTGGTGACCGTTGCACGGATATTGGTTCCAAATAATTCCGAAGCGCTCGACATAAACACCGCCCAATAACCCGTTGCATATCCCACAAAAAATACAATTACATAAAACAAAGTGAGCGAATACTGCACGAACAAGAAATAACAAATCGAAAATAATAAAGTGAGAGCAATGTAAAGAAATAAAACTTTTTTACGCGATTTTAATTTCTGACTAAGTAAACCGCTCATTACATCACCAATGGTAATTCCGATGTACGCGACCATTATAGGAATTTTTGCTTCTTTAGGTGCATTAGGTAATCCGAGTGCTCTGCACATCTCTGGCGCGAACTGAACCAGTAAATACATTACATACCAAACCGGAATTGCAATTAAAATAACATTTAAATATTTTAAGGTTAATTTAGGATGAGAGAATAAATAAAAAAAGTTTCCTTTATTAACTGTTTTATTTTCTTTTAAACTGTTAAACATTCCAGATTCGTAAACGCCTATACGGAGCACAAATAATAATAATCCTAATCCGCCACCTATAAAATAAGACAAACGCCAGTTATCTAAAAGTAATGTTGTTAACCCGGCAACAACTGCACCAAATAATCCTACCGATGCTACAACAGTGGTTCCGAGTCCGCGTTTTTCTTTTGGCATGGTTTCACTTACTAAAGTTATTCCAGCACCTAATTCGCCAGCCAAACCAAATCCTGAAATAAATCTTAATATCGCATACATATCAGTATCATGTACCAGACCGTTAGCAATGTTGGCCAAAGAATAAGTTAAAATACTTCCGAATAAAACCGTGAGTCTTCCTTTTTTGTCTCCTAAAATTCCCCAAAAAATACCGCCCACCAACATTCCAAACATTTGCCAGTTTAATAAACTCGCACCAATGCTCTCAATATATTTTCCAATATTAGGCAATTCTGCTGCCGGTAAAGTAGTTTGTAAAATTTCTCTTAAACTTGCCACGCGCTCCATCCCAAATAAAACCAAATCGTAGATGTCTACAAAATAGCCAAGTGCGGCAACAATAATAATTTTACTGACTAATGACGAATTTTGGGACACATTCATAAAATTACTGCTTCATGAATTTTTTTGTACTGATTTTATTTTGGTCGGAAATACTTATGAAATAAACTCCGTTATCCAAAGAACTTACATTTAAATTAATGCTTGAATCAGTCCCGATGTCTCGGGATAATATTTCTGCTTTTATTTCTTTACCCAAAACATCCATTATTTTTAAAATAAAATTTTTCTCAGAATATAAATTTATATTAACCGTTAACTGTGCCGTAACGGGATTCGGATGAATAGAAAAAGTCGAAATATCATTGGTAATTTCGTTAATACCAATAGTGCTTTGGTATGTATAACAAATATTTGGTACACCCCACCCGATAGAATTGTTTGGTGCCAAACTGTTTGAAGCGTATTGTTTTAATCCGTTAATCAATGTCATATTTTTTAATCCTGGTTTTGCTCCCCACAAACACGCCACTGCGCCGGCTAAAATTGGAGTTGCAAAAGAGGTACCGTTCGAAAAAGAACAATTAGCCCCCGGGCCGCACACCAAAGCTTTCTGTCCGCGCGTAGAAAGATCGGGTTTAATTCTTCCGTCGAAAGTGGGACCATAAGAACTAAAAGAAGCGTGATTACTTAAACTATCTACTGCACCTACCGATATAATACTATCCGCATCAGCAGGAACTCCAACGTAAACCCAAAAACTTTGACCCTCATTACCGGCAGCATTTAATACTACCATTCCTTTTCGTGCTGCCATGTTTGCAGCAATACTCATGGGCGCTGTTCTTCCGTTTAATGTAGAATATGAATGATCGTTCAATCCACTGTCGAAAGTGGTGTAACCTAAAGAGGTGGTGGTTATATCTGCTCCAACACTATCAGCAAATTCGGCTGCGCGAATCCAGTTATATTCTTCACTAATAGTTTCGGTGAACACATCTTCAGACCGTAAGAGCCAATATTTTGCTTTGGGCGCTGTACCAATTATTTTTCCGGGCTGATTTCCTGCCATTGTTGACAGACAGTAAGCTCCATGAGTATCGTCTTCAAAAACCATTGTATCGCCTGTTACAAAATCACGGGTTCCCAATAAGCGATTTTCTAAAAACAAACTATCAAATATTGAGTTAGTGTTTACACTATTAAATCCATCATCAATTATAGCAATGGTCATTCCTTGTCCGCGAAATCCTAAATTATGCATGCAATCTACACCTATCATTTTTTCCTGCCAGGCCGCGCCACCATAATTATAGGAAGCAGGATTATTTGTTTTATTTGGATTTAATACTTCGGGGGCAGGCTGGTTTTTTTCAATAACCGGTAAAACTATTTTAAATCTATTAACCGCATTGGTATTATTTACAAAAGTAAAAGTATTGATTGTAGCAATAGCCGTTGTATTGGTTCGAACCACAACCCCATTTAACCATTTAGAGCGATACAAAACCGTAACGCTGGGTACCGCGGCAATTTGCGATACGTAGGATGGCGTAACGGGCAAATCAGAGCTGTTTATCGTAATACTCTGATTAGTGCGGCGTAAAATTGATTTAGCAGTTAAATAAGCTGTTGGTGTGGAAACAGAATATGGTGTTCCGTTTTTATTTTTAAACATTACCCAGTATTTATTATTTTGGGAAATAGTAATTTTTACAAATCCAAAAATCAATATTAAAAAAATTATTTTTTTCATATTAGTTCTTTATAATTTTAAAAGTTTGATTAAATTCAGGATAAGAAATATTAATAAGATAAAACCCATTGCTGAATTTAGAAATTTCCCTGAGATGGATGCTCCCTGAATTTCCATCCATAATTTCATTAAACATTTCTGTTCCTAAAACATCGGTGATTTTTATTTGAACCGAACTAAAATTTCCTTGCGAGAATTGAATATTTATTTCATTGGTAAACGGGTTGGGAAATAAAATAAGTTTATCGGAACCGTTAGAAACATTATTTATGGAGAGTGGCGCCAATATTGTTTTGGCATTACAAATTTGTGGAACGCCCCATCCAATATTATTATTAGGGGTTGCAAAATTACTCGCTGTATTTTTTAAAGCCGAAATTACCTGCATATTTGTAGCTATAGTTTTAGATTGCCATAAGCAAGCCACCGCTCCGGCCAAAATCGGAGTCGCAAACGAAGTTCCATTCCCAAAAAAACAACTTACAAACGGGCCACACACTAAAGATTTTGCACCTCTTGCAGATAAATCAGGTTTTATTCTTCCATCTGCGCTTGGTCCGAACGAACTAAATCCTGCTTTCACTCCTAAACTATCCACTGCTCCAACCGCAATAATACTATCGGCATCAGAAGGAACAGTAATATAATTCCACGGACCACCGCCCGCATTACCGGCGGCATTCAAAACTATCATTCCTTTACGGGAAGCCATGTTTGCGGCAATACTCATTGGTGCGGTTTTACCATCCAAATCAGTAGCATAAACATGATCGTTTAATCCGCCATCGAAAGTTGAATATCCTAATGATGTTGTGGTAATGTCAGCGCCAACGCTATCAGCAAATTCGGCAGCGCGAATCCAATTGTATTCTTCGCTAAGGGTTTCAGAGCCTACGTCTTCAGACCGTAAGAGCCAATATTTTGCTTTTGGCGCTGTACCAATAATTATTCCGGGTTTGTTGGCGGCCATAGTCGACAAGCACCAGGCACCGTGTGCGTCATCATCAAAAACAATAGTATCGCCACTCACAAAATCACGCGTTCCTAATAAACGGTTTTCTAAAAACAAACTATCAAAAATAGAATTGGTGTTTACCTGGTCAAATCCATCATCAATAACGGCAATGGTAATTCCTTGTCCGCGTAAGCCCTGATTGTGCATACAATCGACCTGAAGCATTTTTTGTTGCCAATCGGCCCCACCGTAATTATAACCGGCGAGATTAGCGGTTTTTGAAGAATTTAATGTGCCCGGATTTGGCTGTTCATTATTTTTGTAAGGAAAAGAAAGCTGATATTTATTTACTTTTTTTGTGTTATTAACAAATGAAAATGTACCAATTGTTGTTAATGCTGCGGCACTGGCGGTTTTAATAACCACTCCGTTTAACCATTTAGAACGGTATAAAACAGTAACACTTGGCACTGCGGCAATCTGCGAAACGTAAGAAGGTGTTACAGGTAAATCGGTAGTATTAATTGAAATGCTCTGATTGGTACGGCGCAAAATTGATTTTGGTGTAAGATAAGCAGTTGGAGTTCCTACTGTGTAAGGAGTGCCGGTTTTATTTTTGAACATTACCCAATATTTAAAAACCTGCGAATACCCTTGGTTAAACAAAATAAAAAAGAGTGCTGTAATTAATGTGAGGGTAATCTTTTTATTCAGTGCCATAACTTAAAATGCTTAATTTATAAATAGTTCCTTTTCGCGCAGGGTTATTTTCAATAGCTACGCCAATTTGCGGAACGTTAGTAGCTAACATTTTTATTTCGCGATAAACTAATCCCACACCGCGCGCGTATTTCTCAATATAATAATCGTAAGAAATGGCAGTTAAAAAATCTTTTTGTTTTACGTAGGCCACTTTTTCGAGTGGTACGGCGTTATTTATATTTTGTTTATTATCGAGGTAAACGGCACTGATAGTTTCTTTTTTATCCATGTATTTGTAAGAATACATCCATTCTCCAATAGTGTTTTTTGCATTACCATTCCATGTACCATTTGTTTTTACAGGAAACGCCAATTTTGTGAAACGTACATTTTCCTCTACAACATCCACCGAAGTAGCCGAAACATTTACCTGCCAGGCATCTTTTACCGCCCAGGCCATTTGATCGTAAGTTTTAGTGGAATCATATTTTTTAATGTAACGCACCAAACGCAAAGCCGGTTTTCCTTCGGGGTCGGTAAACGTATCCTCAATTTTTTCTTTTATTAGGTATTTATACGTTGTTGGCTGAAAAGTAAATTCATCATAAATGGTACTATCCGCAGCATAAATCACATATTTACCAATGGTTTGCGGATAATAATCGTAACCCACATCATATTCAGATGCCGGAATACTTTTCTTTTCGCAAGAAAAAAAAAGGGTGATTAGTACCAATAAAGCAATGCGCCGTTTCATTAGCATAAAGTTAATGAAAAAACTGTTGAAATAAAAGTAATTTATAGGGAATAATGGCTTTTTTCTTATTTAATGGAATTTGAATGAATGGTTAGATAGGTAAATGGTTAAATGGTTGTTTGTATTATATAAAATTAAAAGGCATAATAATTTAACCATCTAACCATTTACCCATTTAAAACTTTCTTTATACCTTCGCCTTAAATTATCATCATTATGAGCGATTTTTCGAAATACAAATTTGGCACTAAAGCCATTCATGCCGGGGCCGACCCTGACCCTAGTACCGGAGCTATCATGACTCCCATTTACCAAACCAGTACTTATGTACAGGAATCGCCGGGCAAAAATAAAGGCTACGGATATGCCCGAGGTAAAAACCCCACTCGCGAAGCTTTGCAAAAAAATATTGCGGCCCTGGAAAACGGTAAACATTGTATTTGCTTTAGTAGCGGAATGGGCGCCACCGATTCAGTATTAAAATTATTGCGACCGGGCGACGAAGTTATTACCGGAGATGATTTGTACGGCGGTTCTTATAGGATGTTCACTAAAATATTTGCCAATTTCGGAATCGGTTTTCATTTTGTAAATATGTCGGATACCGCCAATATTAAAAAATGCATTAATAAAAATACAAAACTTATTTGGCTCGAATCGCCTACTAATCCCACCATGCAAATTATTGATATTGCAGCTTGTGCAGAAATTGCAAAGGCCAATAATGTTATGTTAGCTGTTGATAATACTTTTGCTTCGCCGTATTTACAAAATCCTTTGGCGCTTGGCGCAGATATTGTGATGCACTCGGTAACAAAATATTTGGGCGGACACAGCGATGTAATAATGGGCGCACTAGTTGTGAACGATACAAAATTACACGACCAATTATATTTTATTTTGAATAGCTGCGGTGCGAATCCGGGTCCGATGGATTGTTTTTTGGTGATGCGTGGTATTAAAACTTTGCATTTACGAATGGAAAGACATTGTTTTAACGGAAAAATAATTGCCGAGTATTTAAAAACGCATCCTAAAATTGAAAAAATATATTGGCCAGGATTTACCGATCATCCTAATCATGCCATTGCTAAAAAACAGATGCGCGATTTTGGTGGAATGATTTCTTTTGTTTTGAAAGATGCGGGTATTGATGAAACTTTTAAAATTGCCTCTTCGTTTAAAGTTTTTTCATTGGCAGAATCGTTGGGAGGAGTTGAATCTTTAGTAAATCATCCGGCTACTATGACTCATGCTTCCATTCCGAAAGAAGAACGCGAAAAAGCGGGAGTAGTTGATAATTTATTGCGACTAAGTGTCGGTGTTGAAGATGTGGAAGATCTTTTAGAAGATTTGAAAAATGTTTTAGGATAAAATTATTAAAATTTTCTGATCAAACATTTTAAAAGAAGTTTCAAAATACTTCCCTGATATTTTTTTTTGCGTTCGGATTTTAAATAGATAAAAAAAGCTTTTAATCCCAAATTTGTAATTCCACAGGCATCGTACCATTGTTTGGCTAAAACAGCATTTAATATTTCGTAAGAAATTATTTTTAAATGTAAATTTTGAGATTCCATTTTATTGAACCACTCATTTAAAATATTTAAATCATTTAATGAAGTTATAATTTGAGAACTTCCCAACAAACAATGCACTCTTAATTCATCCGATGTAAACGAAAATCCGGAGCGCTTTAAAACAGACTGCCGAACATTATCGGCATTTTTTATTTGAAGAGTGCGATGCTGAACGCTTGTTTGTGTAGAATGAGAACGGTATTTAAATAAAGTTTCGGTTACTGATGAAAAATTGCATTTAAAAATTAAACGGCTCCACAATTCATAATCTTCGGCGTGTTTGTAATTGGTATCGTAGTATACGGGGAGCGATTTTAAAACAGAAGTTCTAATTGCCAATGAAGGGTGAATAATGGAAGAGTTAAACAACATCCACGTTAAAATTTTATCATGTTCTTTAAAAGCTTTATACTCCTGTTCTGATTTATCTCCAAAAATAATATAATCACAACCACAAACGCCTACATTTTTATTTTCTTCCAAATAATTAATTTGCTTTTCAATTCGCTTTGGCAAACTAATATCATCGGCATCCATTCTTATAATGTAATCGCCTTTACTTACTTTTATTCCTTCGTTCAATCCGTGTATCAATCCCAAATTGCTTTTATTATTAATAAAAACAATTCGCTTATCATTATAAGACAAAATTATTTTTTCAGAATTATCAGTGGAGCCGTCGTTAATTAATATGAATTCAAAATTCTGATAACTTTGATTCAATATACTTTCTATCGAATCCTTTAAATAAAGTTCCGAATTATAAACCGGGAATATGACGCTGACTAAAGGCTGCATTTTAAATTCTTAACCATTTATCGGGAATTAAATCGGAATCACTTAAGTGCGAAGCCGAATACCATTTAGCCGGAGCAATAATTATTTTATTTGGATTATTATTTAACCAAGCAGCCCACCAGCTAAAACTGCTGTTAGCAATAACATTATGTTTACAGGCGCTCATCAATTGCATATCAATGTAATTGTTTTTATTGGAATTATTATCAATATAATTTACCTGCCAAGAAAATTTTAAATTCTCTTTACACCAATGTATTTCGTCAGAAAAAATAAATAATTCAATATTTGACACTTTGCTCGCAATTATTTCTACAGCGCTATTATAATATTCCGCAGAACATGGCGCATAAATGTTAGAAGTATGAGAAGCGCTTATATAATCGCCACGGCGCACGTGCAGACTCACAGAAACTGAATTTTTAATTTTGCTCATTAAGTTTTCATTTTTAGCATCCAATGCCTTCTTAAAACAAAAATCTTTTTGAATTACTTCTTCCACCGGTAAAAAATACTTTTCACATTGCCAATACCCTTCCAAATAAACTTTAGCCGGTAAATTATAAAATTCTTTATGAAAGGTAGAGCCTGATTCGGCAAAATAAACCGAATCGAATAAAATAGGAAGTTTACGTTGAAAAGTCCGAATATATTTATTTCCCATCTTTTTTTTGTATCCGGCAATATCCGATTCATTTGCTTCTTTTAAATTAAGTTCAAAACAATCTAAACCAAATTTTCTTTTAGTAATTCCTTCCATAGAATTTTTATTGAGGAATGATAAATCCATTTGTAAATTAGTTTTATGTAAATGGGAAAGGCATCTGCCTGCAGCGTACTGAAACATTTGGTTTCCTAATCCTCCCATTAATTTTACTATAATCATTTATAATTTAATTAATTCTCATTATTGCTATCGCAAATATAATTAAACCTTAGCTGGCTTTAAATAAAAAAGCTCTCCACATTAATTGGAAAGCTTTTTAAAAATTCACTCACAAATTAAGCCTCTACTTCTGTAACAATACTTGGGAAAATTCTAACGTTGCCATTATCTTCCTTACGAAATTGATAAGTGTAACGGTAATGACTTTCCAAACCGCTTTTATTTGGTAATCCATTAATCATCATAATATTTCTGTTCTTCGCAAATTTTAATAATTCGCGCAGATAATGCGCCGAAATCTGCCCTACTTCATCAATAATACAATGCACTTTAAAATCTTTACTGCTTCTGTGACTACTTTCTTTAATAAATACATGCAATAATGTAATGTAAATAATCGCTTTCACTAAAATATCCGTGCCTGTACTTCCGATGCTATCGATTTTATGCGTCCAGCCGGTTTCGTTCATACCTTCTTTAATATTGAATTTTAATTCGAATAAATCCTGCAAACGAATTTCCTCTTGATCCTGATCTTGAATTGCATTACGAAGTTGTTCTAATAATTTAACAGCCCTACCAGAAATTTCACGTTTTTGCCCGGGAGCAAAATCAGTATTAAATAATCCTTCATTGTAAACCAAACCGTGTTCTTCACGGAATTCTTCAATTTTCTTTAAGAGTTTGTAAACTTTATTATCCGATTCTTCAATTTTAATTTTAATAAATTCAATCAACTTACTTTCTTCAAATTCT
>JAHEYG010000116.1 GCA_023251725.1 Sphingobacteriaceae bacterium
TTTATTTATATCTTACTCAATAAAATAAAATAAATTAAAATATTAATCTTCAAGGGCTTAGGAATTATAGATTTTAGAAACAATTTTGCAGGAAATTCTGCGCATAGCAAAATTAATTACTTTTTTTGGAAAAATACTCTACCGCCAATTCATAACTCTGCATCCCAAATCCTGAAATACTTCCCACACAATTTTTTCCCAAATAAGAAACATGCCTGAAATCTTCGCGCGCAAAAATATTGCTAATATGAACTTCAACAACAGGTGTTTTAATAGCAGCCACTGCATCGGCAATGGCAATGGAAGTATGCGTATATCCTCCTGCATTTAAAATAATTCCTTCGTAAGAAAATCCAACTTCATGAAGCTTATTTATTAATTCTCCCTCAACATTACTCTGATAAAAATCTATCACAACGGAGGTGAATTTTTTCTTCAGCTCAGCTAAATAATCATCAAATGTTTTAGTACCATAAACTTCCTTTTCTCTTACACCTAAAAGATTTAAATTTGGTCCGTTAATTATGATTAATTTCATCCTATAAAACTACACATTTTTATTTTATTATTTTGAGTCATTGGAATTCATACAAACTGCAGTTTAAACAATACCTTCAATTAGAACGATCGCTCTCTAAAAATTCTATTGAAGCTTATTTAGACGATTTAAATAAACTCGAACAGTATTCACAATCTTTTCTTAAAAATAAATCACCACTCAAATTTGAGTTAAATCACTTGCAAGCCTTTGTAAAATGGATTTCCGAACTAAATTTTTCGGCCACCACACAAGCGCGTATTATTTCCGGTATAAAAACATTTTACAAATTTTTATTAATGGAAAATGAGTTGAAACAAAGTCCTGCCGAATTATTGGAAGCTCCGCGTACCATTCGCAAACTCCCCGTTTTTTTAACGATTCAGGAAATCGATAAAATGGTTTCGCAAATTGATAGAAGCTCTGCCGAAGGCGAACGCAACATTACTTTACTGGAAACATTATATAGCTGCGGCTTACGCGTGAGCGAATTAGTGAATTTAAAAATTAGTGATTTACATTTAGAGGAAGATTTTATAAAAGCTCCCGGCAAAGGCGATAAAGAACGCCTGGTTCCCATTGGTAAATCGGCAAAAAAATTAATTAAAAATTATATAAATAAAGTTCGTGTGCATTTGCCAATTAAAAAAGAAGCAGGCGATTTTATTTTTTTAAACCGTCGCGGCGGGAAATTATCGCGCGTAATGGTTTTTTACATTATTAAAGATTTGGCCGACAAAGCAGGAATAAAAAAAGTTTTGAGTCCGCATACCTTCCGGCACTCATTCGCCACTCATTTAGTAGAAGGCGGGGCAGATTTACGTGCCGTACAGGAAATGCTGGGGCACGAAAGCATTACCACCACCGAAATTTATACCCACCTCGACCGGCAATACCTGCGCGATAATATTTTGAGTTACCATCCCCGCAATAAGCATAAATAAATTTCCAAAAAAAAACCGTTCCGGATTAAAGAAACGGTTTTAAATATTAAGAAAAATTTACTCGATTATTAATTGTCCTTTATTGACAATGGTTTTATTTTGAAGAATAACGAATTGATACAATCCTTTGGCCATACCTTTTGTTGCCATTGTATTGTTACCGTTAGTAAGCATTTGACCAAATACTTTCTGACCCAATAAATTATAAATAACAAATTCAGAATTGTCATTGACAATATTTACCTGAACATTAAAAATTCCGTTATTGGGATTAGGATACACACGAACCGTATTATCAGAATTTATATTTTGAATTCCGGCACATATCGAAACATTTTGAACAAATGTAGTTGCATTAGTACAACCGTTTGCAGAAGTTCCGGTAACCGTATAAGTAGTTGTAATAGTTGGAGTATCGGTTACAGATGCACCGGTTAATCCGCCGGGATTCCAAGTGTACGTAGAAGCTCCACTGGTTGTTAAAGTAACCGTTTGTCCCGCACATAATAATGTTGATGAACTCGCCGCTGTTACGGTTGGATTGGCATTAACCGCCACCGAAATTGTTTTTGTATTTGCACCACAGGCATTAGTACCAATTACAGTATAAGTGGTTGCTAGCACCGGAGAAACAGTTGCGTTCGCACCAACTATTGCTCCCGGATTCCACGTATAGCTTACCGCGCCAATTGCAGATAATGTTGCCGAATTTCCAATACACACTCCGGTAGAAGTACTGGTAGCAGTAACCGTTGGAACTGCATTTACAATAATAGAAATAGTTTTACTATTTGTACAACCCGTTGCATTAGAACCTGTAACTGTATAATTGGTAGTTATTGTAGGAGAAACCGCAATTGTAATTGTAGTCGGACCGGTATTCCAAGTGTAAGTAATAGCACCGCCTGCTGTTAGTGTAGAACTTTGTCCCGAACAAATAGTTCCTGAACTTGCCACTGCTGTAACGGTAGGCGAAGAAACAAACACACCAACGGTCCGAGTACCCGTACACCCTGCCGCATTAGTTCCAGTAACAGTATAAGTTGAATTTATTGTTGGTGTTACAACAGTTACCGATGCGGTTGTACCAGTGCTCCAGGTATAAGTAAGCGCACCGGTTGAAGTTAATGTAGAGTTGTTGCCTGTGCATACGAAAGCAGGATTAGCGTTAGCCGTTGGTGTTGGATTAGGAATAACTACCATGGTAACCGTTTTTGTGTTAGTACAATTTCCGGTGGTTCCTGTTACCGAATAAGTAGTGGTAAGTGTTGGCGAAACTACTACTGTTGCTCCGGCCAATGCACCCGGATTCCAGGTATAAGTTGTGGCGCCTATAGCAGATAATGTTCCTGACGTTGTTCTGCAAATAGAAGTTGGAGAACTTGTAGCTGTAACAGTTGGATTTGGATTTACTGCCAGAATAATTGAAGTTGTTCCGGTACAAACACCGCTTTTTCCAATAACAGTATAAGTAGTCGTTGTGGTTGGAGTTACTGCAATCGTAGGTGTTAATCCGCCAGTACTCCAGGTATAAGTTACCGCACCGATTACGGTTAGAGTAGCAGTATTACCATTACAAAGTGCTGTGGGATTGGAGGTGGCCGTTAGTGATAATGTAGCCGCTACACCTAATGTATAAGATTGTGTTCCTTTACATCCTGTGCCGTTTGTAACTGTTACACTATAAACTGCAGGTAAATTTGTAGTAATTGAACTTGTTGTTGCTGCGGTTGACCAGGTATAAGTAAACGGTCCCGCACCACTGGCACTTGCTGTTAATGTACTTGTACCACCAGCACAAATGCTTGTTGGGTTGGCAGTAATAGTAACTGTTGGCAAAGGATTAACGTTTGCTGTACAGGTTCTCGCTACAGAACATCCCGCTGTACTTGTAATTACACAAGTGTAAACGGTTGTAACCGGAGGAGAAACAGAAATTGTATTTGTTGTGGCGCCGGTGGTCCAGCTAAAAGTAAACGGACCACCCGGACCAAAAGTATTTGCAGTATAAGTTAAAGGATTTCCACCAACGCACATGGTTTGAGGATTAACAGTAATAAAAGCTCCCGGATTTGCATTCACAGTAATTGTTTTACTAACCGGTATACTTGCACCATTTCCATTTGTTGCAATTAATGTTATTGTATGAACTCCGGCGGCTGCAAAAGTAACAGTAGGGTTTTTTACTGCAGAAGTTGCAGGAGCCCCACCCGTGAATGTATACGACCAGGTAGTAGGCGCATTGGTTGAAAGATCGGTAACGATAACCGGTACTCCGGCACAAACCGGACTGGGATTCATCGAAAAATTTGCAATAGGTACTTGCGCAAAACCATTAAGGCCTATCGTTAAACAAATACCAGTTATAACTTTGTAAAGTAAATTTTTAATTTCCATAATTTTCTTTTAATAATTCTAAATATGAAATTAGCAATATTTTTGCTAAACGCCAATTTTTATTGTAAGAAAATGATACTAGTCACGCATAATATCTAAAAATTTTAGTTTTTAAGAGAAAAATGGCTTTTTTTGATTGAAACTCTTCTTTTTTTACCGAAAACTAAAAACTAACTGAAATCCGTAATTTATTATTTTACAAACGAATTATTATTAATAAGTACCTTTAACGAATGAAGTCTTTTACTATTCCTGAATTTTATCGGAGCCCGATTATTTCGGTGGTAAAAAATTTTCGTAAAACACAAGATCCCCGTAAAAAAGATTTTTCTCCTACCCTACTCGATTTTGGATCGGTTCAATTTTATATAGCCCGTCATTTTGGTTTTTGTTATGGGGTTGAGAATGCTATTGAAATTGCTTTTAAAGCCCTAAATGAAAATCACGGCAAAAATATTTATTTATTGAGCGAAATGATACACAATCCGGAAGTGAATAAAGATTTAAATGAACGGGGAATTAAATTTTTACAAGATACGCATGGCAAACAATTGATTTCGTTTGACGTTTTAAAAAAAGAAGATGTGGTTATTATTCCAGCATTTGGTGCGCCTTTAGAAATTATAAAAGTGCTCCACGAAAAAGGAATTCAAACCGAGAAATATAATACAACTTGTCCGTTTGTAGAAAGGGTTTGGAATAAATCGGAACAGATTGGTAAAACCAATCACACCATTATCATTCACGGAAAATACAATCATGAGGAAACGCGCGCTATATTTTCGAGAAGCTCAGTTTATGGTAAAACAATTATTGTAAAAGATTTAGAAGAAGCCAAAAAATTGGGTGAATATATTTTGAATAGTAAATCGCAAAGCGAATTTGAAAATTTATTTAAAGAAAGGTGTTCTAACGGTTTCGAAATAGCTACCGATTTAAATAAAGTAGGAGTTATCAATCAAACTACTATGCTGGCAAGCGATACACAGGAAATCGCTAATTATTTTAAAGATGTGATGATAAAAAAATATGGTGCTGATAAAATAAATAATCATTTTGCCGATACAAGAGATACTTTATGTTATGCCACCAACGAAAATCAGGAGGCCACTTACGGTTTGCTTGTAACTCCTGCCGATATTGCCATTGTTGTTGGAGGATATAACAGCAGTAATACTTCTCATCTGGTGGAATTGTGCGAACGTAAATTTCCTACCTATTTTATTTCCTCCGCAAACGACATTCAAAATAAAAATACCATTCAGCATTTCGATTATCCCAATAAAAAAAATATTGTGACCAATAATTTTCTTCCAATTAATACGCCGCTTAAAATTGTGTTAACGAGCGGCGCTTCTTGTCCCGATTCGTTATTAGACTACATAATTCATAAAATAAATTCCTTTTATCCCAATACAAAACCATTAAACGAAGCACTTAATTCTCTGCAAACTTTTTCTAAATCCTAAAATAATAATGAAATTAAATTTAACCAAGCCCCTGGCCTTTTTTGATTTAGAAACTACCGGTATAAATGTGGCCAGCGACCGCATTGTAGAAATAAGTATTTTAAAAGCAAACGTTGACGGAAGTACCGAAATAAAAACCATGAAAATAAATCCCGGAATTCCTATTCCTGTTTTTACTTCTAAAATTCACGGTATTTATGATAAGGATGTTATAGATTGTCCCACCTTTAAACAAGCCGGCCCGGCACTTTCAAAATTTTTAGACCATTGCGATTTAGCCGGATTTAATTCAAATAAATTTGACGTGCCTATTTTAGCAGAAGAATTTTTACGCGCCGAAGTTGATTTTGATTTAAAAGGAAGAAAATTAATTGATGTGCAAAATATTTTTCACTTTATGGAACCACGCAATTTAATTGCAGCTTATAAATTTTATTGTGGAAAACAACTGGTAAATGCCCACAGCGCCGAAGCAGATACAAAAGCCACTTACGAAATATTTTTATCGCAGTTACAAAAATACGAGAACACTATGATTACCGATAGTAAAGGGCAATTATACACCCCGGTAATAAACGATATGACTATTTTAAGTGAGCTTACCAACAAAACAAAAAATGTTGATTTAGCAGGAAGAATTGTTTACAACGAAATGGGTATAGAAGTTTTTGCATTTGGTAAACATAAAGATAAACCACTGGTAGAAGTATTCGAAAAAGAACCTTCTTATTATAACTGGATGATGAATGGCGATTTTCCGCTCTACACCAAAAAAGTACTTACCCAAATAAGATTAGGAATGAAAAAAGGTTAATTGCTTTTAATTTCTTAACTTCACGTTTTAATTTTTTATAATGATTACAGTTTCTAATATCACTCTTCAATACGGTAAACGCGTATTATTTGATGAAGTAAATTTAACTTTTACTCCCGGCAATTGCTACGGCATTATTGGCGCGAACGGTGCCGGCAAATCAACGTTCATGAAAATTTTGTCGGGAGAAATTGATCCGAACAAAGGAAGAGTTGATATTACTCCGGGGCAACGCATGAGTGTTTTGAGTCAGGACCATTTTAAGTTTGATACATTTCAGGTGTTGGAGACCGTTATAATGGGAAATAAAAGATTGTATCAACTAATAAAAGAAAAAGAAACTATTTACGCGAAAACCGATTTTACAGAAGCCGATGGAATTAAAGCATCCGAATTAGAAGCAGAATTTGGTGAGATGAACGGATGGAATGCAGAAAGCGAAGCAGGAAGTTTATTAAGCAATTTAGGAGTTGGTGAAGAATATCATTTCCGAAAAATGGCCGATCTTACAGGGAAAGAAAAAGTAAAAGTTTTATTGGCACAAGCGCTTTTTGGAAATCCCGATATTTTATTGATGGATGAGCCCACCAATGATTTGGATGTTGAAACCATTACCTGGCTCGAAGATTTTTTAGCCGATTTTGAAAATACTGTTATTGTTATTAGTCATGATCGACATTTTTTAGATGCAGTGTGTACCAATGTTTGTGATATTGATTATGGGAAATTAACTACGTATACCGGTAATTATAGTTTTTGGTATCAGATGAGTCAGCTCGGTTTAAAACAACGTGCCGATCAGAATAAAAAAACAGAAGACAAACGTACCGAGCTACAGGATTTTGTAAGGAGATTTAGTGCTAACGCGAGTAAATCGCGACAAGCCACTTCCCGTAAAAAATTATTGGAGAAATTAGTGATTGACGAAATTCCTGCGAGTACGCGAAAATATCCGGGAATTATTTTTAAGCAAGAGCGTGAAGCGGGCGATCAGTTATTGCACATCGAAAATTTATCGAAATCGAATGTGGATGGTGTATTGTTTAAAGGCGCTACGATAAATGTTCGTAAGGGAGACAAAATTGCATTTATTGCGCGTAACCATTTAGCGATAACTTCGTTATTTAATGTTATTAATGAAATTGAACAAACCGAAACCGGAGAATATAAATACGGAACCACTATTCACAAAGCATATTTACCCAATGATAACGCCGAATTTTTTAATCCCAAGAAATCGGGAGATTTAAATTTGGTGGATTGGCTGCGACAATTTTCGACTGATAAAGATGAAAGTTTTGTGCGCGGATTTTTAGGCAAAATGTTATTTAGCGGTGAAGAAGTTTTAAAAAAATGTTCAGTTTTATCGGGAGGAGAAAAAGTGAGATGCATGATTAGCAGGATGATGTTGTTTAATCCGAATTTATTAATTTTGGATGAGCCCACTAATCATTTGGATATGGAAAGCATTATTGCATTTAACGATGCCATGAAAGATTTTACCGGAACCATTTTATTTACAAGTCATGATCACGAATTAGTACAAACCGTTGCGAATAGAATTGTAGAATTAACACCTAAAGGAATAATTGACAGAGTTTGTTCTTACG
>JAHEYG010000045.1 GCA_023251725.1 Sphingobacteriaceae bacterium
CGGGTGTCATAGTTTTTAATGCCTTCTCAACCGAAGCATAACCACCATGCGCGCGATACACTTCGAGCGTATGAATGTTTGGAACCTTATCGTTATGTATTAAAAGTTTTCTTCCCATTAGCCTCACCCCAACCCTCTCCAAAGGAGAGGAGGTGGATTTATTTTTTATAGTGTGTTATGATAATCCAAATCTGTATAACTTCTTAAGCGATTTTCGCTTTTGTATTTTTCTATTAGTGTGTCAACTTTATCGTAAGTTAAATTTTCGTGATACGAAGCGCCGCACTGTAACATTGGCGCCGTACCGCAAGAACCTAAACACTCTGCTGTTTTAAGAGTGAACATTCCGTCTTTTGTAGTTTCGCCCACTTTAATATTTAATTTTTTCTCAATGTATTTTATAATATCCTCTGCGCCATTTAACCAACACGAACTGGTTTGACAAACTTCAAACACACATTTCCCAACAGGTTTTAAATTGTACATAGTGTAAAACGATGCCACTTCAAAAACTTCAATGGGTTTTATTTTTAAAACCTGTGCAACGTAATCCATTGTTTCGGCACTTAGCCATCCGCCAAATTCTGCTTGTGCAATATGTAAAACGGGTAACAAAGCTGATTTTATTTTATCATCAGGATAATGAGAAATAATTTCTTTCACCTCGGTCATGGCCGTATCACTGAATTTTATTTCAGCTCTTTTCTTTGCGTCGAAATGTTGTGTTCCGTGTACTTGTGCTCCCATTTTAATATTTCTAGTTTTTTGGTTACTAGTTCCTGGTTTAACCAGAAACAAGAAACCAGTAATGACGCTACGCGTCTAACTCTCCAGCTATAACATTCATACTGCTCATTGTAATAATTGCATCACTTAACATGCTTCCTTTTATCATTTCGGGATAAGCCTGATAATAAATAAAACATGGTCGACGAAAATGTAAACGCCACGGTGCTCTTCCGCCATCGCTCACCAAATAAAATCCTAACTCACCATTACCGCCTTCAACACAATGATAAATTTCTCCTTTAGGAACATCGCATTCGCCCATCACAATTTTAAAATGATAAATTAAGGCTTCCATTTTATTATAAACTTCTTCTTTAGGCGGCAAATAAAAATCGGGAACCTCAGCGTGAAAATGTTCATCCTTTGGCATATTTTTTATGGCCTGCTCAATAATTTTTAAACTCTGCCACATTTCTTCCTGACGAACCATAAAGCGATCGTATGTATCACCGCTCGTTCCCACAGGAACAATAAAATCAAAATCCTGATACGAACTGTATGGATTCATTACGCGCACATCGTAATCAACACCTGCTGCGCGTAAATTAGGACCTGTGAAAGAATATTGCAAAGCCATCTCTGCACTTATTGATCCGCATTTAATAGTGCGGTCCATAAAAATTTTATTACGCTCTAATAAATTAGAAAATTCTTTTAACGCTTTAGGATATTCTTTTACAAAATTATTTATCAGCTCCCATGTTTTTGCACTCCACTCTCTTTCGAAACCGCCAATGCGCCCGATGTTGGTGGTTAAACGCGCGCCGCAAATAGATTCGTAGATATCATAAATTTTTTCGCGCCATTGAAAAATATATAAGAAGCCGGTCATGGCTCCTGTATCAACACCAATAACCGAATTACAAATTAAGTGATCGGAAATCCGTGACAGCTCCATAATAATTACACGCAAATAATCAACCCGTTTAGGAATCTGCACATTAATTAATTTTTCGACCGTCATGTGCCAGCCAAAATTATTTATGGGAGAAGAACAATAATTTAATCGGTCGGTAATGGGCGTAATTTGATTATAAGGACGGCGCTCAGCTAATTTTTCGAACGCGCGGTGAATGTAACCAACGGTTGGTGTGGCTTCATGAATAATTTCGCCATCCATTTTTAAAACATTCTGAAAAATACCATGTGTTGCAGGATGCGTTGGTCCGAGATTAAGAATATGAAATTCATTTTCCTCTTCGGGCAAATCAACGTTTAAAGAAGCGGGTTCTTTAACAGGATTATTTTTTATAGTTTCTTTTTTTGCCACTTAATATTTTATTTACTCCTCGGTTAAGTCTCCCCATTGGGGAGATTTAGAGGGGTGATGGATTTATCTTCCAAACATTTTATCGCTTTTGTCGTCTCTGCTTTGATCTTCGAGCGGATATTCTTTTCGTAATGGAAAAATATCCATCTCATCAACATTTAAAATTCGTTTTAAATTGGGATGACCTTTAAATTTCACACCGTAAAAATCGTAAGTTTCTCTTTCCATCCAATTTGCTGCTGGCCACAAATCAACTGCAGTTGGAATTTCGGGATGCGACATTGGAAAAAAAGTTTTTACACGAATGCGGTAATTTTTCGGCATGTTATGTAAATGATAAATTATGCCTAAATGTTTTTCATCAGAAGTTTGTATTCCGCATAAGTCGGTTAAAAAATGAAAATTTAAATCTGAATCATTTTTTAAAAACGAAAGCACCTCATGAATTTTTTCTTTGTCAATTGTAAATACAGGAAAATCGTAAGACAATTCTTCATGTTCAATACTTCCGTGAAAGTGCTCGGTTAATTTTTTATTTACAGTATCTAAAAGTTCTTGTTTGTCCATCTTCAAATTAATTATTCCATTCCGTAACTGTTCATCAGTTTTTTATATTCTTCAGAATCTCTTCTGCGCAACGATTCGTTTTTAGCAAGCTCTTGTATTTTCATTAAGCCTTCAATAATTTGTTCGGGGCGCGGCGGACAACCCGGCACATAAACATCAACTGGAATAATACGGTCGATGCCTTGCAGCACACTGTAAGTATCAAAAATGCCGCCGCTGCTGGCGCAAGCACCAACTGATAAAACCCATCTTGGCTCGGCCATTTGTTCGTACACCTGGCGTAATGTTGGTCCCATTTTTTTGGCGATAGTTCCCATTACCATTAACATATCAGCTTGACGGGGAGAAAAACTTAAACGCTCAGAACCAAAGCGCGCTAAATCATAATTGCTCGCCATGGTGGCCATAAACTCAATACCGCAACACGAAGTTGCAAATGGTAAAGGCCATAATGAATTTGCACGCGCCAACCCAATTACACTTTCTAACTTCGTCGCAAAAAATCCAGGACCCTCGAGGCCTTCAGGATGTTTTGCAATATCCAGTTTTGTGCGTTTTATAATTTGCTTTCCCATTTTGTTATTTACAATTTTTATAATTTACAATTGACGATTTAGAAATTGTAAATTGTCAATCCAAAAATCGTCAATCAATTAATCTTCCCACCTCAATGCTTTTTTTGCAATCATGTAATAAAATCCGACTAACAAAAGTGCTACAAACGAAAACACTTCTATTACACCAAGCATGCCTAGCTCTTTAAAATTAACAGCCCACGGATACATAAAAATTACTTCCACGTCGAACAACACAAACAAAATAGCCACTAAAAAATATTTTACAGAAAAAGGTAAACGTGCATTTCCTTGCGCTTCAATACCACACTCGAAAGAATCTAATTTAATTTTTGTTTTGCGTTTTGGTCCGAGATAGTGAGTGGCGAGCATTGTAGTTACCACAAAACCGAGGGCAACCAAAAACATTAATACAATAGGCAAATAATCGTGAGGCGTATTTGTAGAGCCCATATTTTTTAGCATTAATTCAGGGTATAAGATTAACTATTTTAAAGTAAACGGTCAAATCTTACACCCTAAATTTTAATACTAAAAAGCCTATTGTTTAATAAATTTATAATTTATTACTGAAGCCTCATTAGAAAGACGCAAAGTATACATTCCGTCGGCCACACCTTCTAATCCTAAATGAAACTTATCGCCATCGGACCCCCTGAATTTACCTGACTTGATGGTTTGTCCGGCCGAATTTATAACTGTAAAAGAAATTTCTTTATTGGTAATGCCGGATTTAAAATTAATATTTAAAAATTCGTAGGCGGGATTAGGCGAAATTTCAAGCGCGTTAAAAACAGAAAGTTCGTTTATTTTTGTTACTGTAAGATAAACGACAGTAGAAGAAGACTGACATCCCGCGCCATTATCAACCCAAACCGAATAAAAACCATCTCCGGTAGCGGTGATATTTAAAGTTTGAGAAGTAGCCCCTATAATTGCACCACCATTAAAATACCATTGGTAACCAGGCGCCGGCGAAGAAGTTAAAACATTACCTGCCTGCGTAAAAGTAGGAGTTGCGGGTGGCGCACTAACCGACATTGTAATAACACCGGTTGACTGACAAGCTCCGGTGTAAACCGTATAACCATAAACAGTTGTAATAGTTGGAGAAAAATTAGCAGTAAAACCTAATTGCCCACCTTGCCAAATACAATTAGAAGCGTTGGTGGTTACGGTTAAAGTAGCTAACTGACCAGCACATGTTCCTGTATTGGTTGGAATAGAGGTAGGAGTTGTAATTACAGAAACTGCAATGGTATAAGGAGAACTTGCCCCAACAGTATTGGTGGCCACTAAAGAAACAATATAATTACCGTTTGCGGTGTATGATATCGCGGGCGGATTTTGAGCGGTTGAAGATGCGGGACTTCCTCCCGGAAAAGACCACGTCCATGAAGTTGGCGAATTGGACGAAGCGTCGGTAAATGCAATTGTATTTCCGCTGCAAATAGTATTGCTAGGAGTAGTATAAAATGCTGTAGGAACAACACCAGGCTGACTGTATAAATTAGTTTCCCACATCCCACGGCCATAAGTTGCCGCGCGAAGTTTACCTGTTGGATAATATATTTCTAAATCGCTAACATTTACATTTGGTAAACCTGTGTAAAAAGGAACAAATGCAGGCATGCTTAACTCTTTATAAAAAACGCCAACGTCCATACCAACATAAATTGCACCGGGACTATTTTTCTTATAAACGATTGTGTTAGCAGGAATGGCCGGAAGCCCTACAGAAATATTAGTCCACGAAACACCGCCGTCATTAGAATAATAAACTTTATTTGCGCTGTAACCTGAATATGTGATGTAAACATTATTAGCATTAAGATTGTCAACATCAATATCGGTAACATAACCAGAAGGAACAGACGGCAAGCTTACCCAAGTTGCTCCTGCATTAGTTGATTTATAGACACCAGAACTTCCTCGTGAAATGTAAATAATATTAGAATTGGAAGGACAAGGAACAATTTCTATAACGTCCACAGTTCCGGGAAGTACACCCACTTGTGTCCATGCACCGCCGGTAGATTTAAACACCTGTTGATAACCGGTATAAAATGTGTTAGCAATATTAGGATCTTGAGTAATTGGAACTACCCAAGGGCCACTACCGGTTAAACCAGCAGTAAAAGTTGGCCAGGTGCCGCCTGCGTTTGTGCTTTTTTTAATGTTGCCATTATATTGGGAAGCAAACATTAAGTTATTATTAGTACGGTCTATACATCCCATCATTCCATCACCTCCTAAAGTTAGGCTCCATCCAACACCATTATATGAGATGGTTCCGTTATCCTGCAATCCGGCCAATGCAATATTTGGACTTAAAGCAGACAACGAAAGACCATAAGGCTCGGCGATATTCATGTTTCCGTTAACAGTAACCCAAGTTGCTCCGTTATTAGTACTTCTTGCAACCCCTCCATCATTAACTACATAAATGGTGGTACCGTTTTGATAAACACAATCGTGCTGATCGGGGTGTACGTATGGACCGCCCCCGTAACCAAAAGTACTTTGTGCCCACGTAGCACCACCGTTAGTAGATCTCCACTGATCAATTCCTCCAACCATAACTTCATCTTTGTTAGTTGGCGAAGCACCTAAACTTAAATCGTACCAGCCTTGATTACTTCCTAAAATGTTTGGAGAAGTAGACATAGTTGTAAAAGTAGCTCCCGAATTTGTTGAACGAACCAATCTACCAAAGGTACCAGCTGTTAAATCTCCCACTACGTAAAGATAATTTGGATCTGCAGCTGTAACCGCGATTCTAATTTGTCCTAATCCGGCACCACTGAAAGTAGTATTAGAAAAACTTTGACCACCATTTGTAGATCGGTATAAGCTTGTACCGTTAGCTCCGTAAATAGTGGTTGTATCGCCTGGTTTATATTCTCCATCTTTAAAATTACCTGCAGCGCCTATTGCAAGAACCCAAGTTGTTCCGCTGTTGCGAGTACGATAAATTCCTACAGAAGTAAAAGCAAATATTTCAACTGTATTTAATGGATTAATTAATATTTTTGAAATAAATCTTAGTTGGCTTGTAGTCCATACCAAACCAGTTGGATTCCAGGTAAGCCCACCGTCAATTGATTTTAATACGCCGGTAGATTTTGAATCCCCTCCGGTAATACTCGGCGCGCCATCCAAGTCGCCTGTAGAAATATACATAATTTGATTATTGGAAGGATCAATTGCAATATCGGAAACGCCTAACGAAGCAATTTGATCGGTAGTTGTAGACCAAGAAGCTCCGGCATTGGTAGAAACCCATAAGCCTCCATCAGCTGCCCCAACATAAATAGTGTTGGTACCAGCAGGATGAAAACGCACGCACTGCAAACGGCCAGCGCCGGTTCCTCCGGCAGGACCGAGTGGGCCAAGAGCTGTCCAATTAGCGGTTGTAGCCGTAATTGCAGCATTACCTATTGGTTTTGCATTGGGATTGTTGTTTAAATAATTCTGAAATTCTTCATAATTTCTTTTAGGACCAACCGTTGTTAAATCACCGGAAGGATAAACGCGCGGTTCCATTCGAGATATCCAGCGTTTCAAAACTTTATATCCCGAGCCGCGAACAATTTCTCTGCCTTGCCAATACTCATTAAATTCTTTTTTAAAATCGTAAAAATTTATGTCTGAGCCTGAAGGCTTAACCAAAGATTTTATTTGTGCATTAGCACCAAAAGCGGTTAACATTAATCCGAATAATAATAAAGCTTTTTTCATATTCATCGTTTTATTTAATTTAAAAATTAATTTTGTTTTATAAATTTATAATTTATGGAGGCCACTTCGGTTATTAAATTTAAAGTATACATTCCATCGGCAAAACCTTCTAAAGATAAACTAATTTTTTCGCCCGCCATACTTTTAAATTTACCCGATTTTATAGTTTGACCAATGCTGTTTCTTATTTTGTAAGAAATATCTTTTTCGGAAGTTGTTTTAAATACCAGGTTTAAATTTTCCTTAGCGGGATTAGGAAAAATTTCCAACGAATTAAAAACAGAATACTCATCTATATTGGAAACGGTAACATAAATTGCGGAGGAAGAAGATAGACAGCCCGCTCCATTATTTACCCATACAGAATACCATCCCGAAATATTTACACTATAAGATTGGCTGGTTGCTCCTATAACAATCCCACCATTTAAATACCATTGATACCCAGGGGCAATACTGGAAGTTATAGTATTTCCAACTTGAGTAATGGATGGAATTGATGGAGGAATACCAACACTCATTGTAGCCGCACCAATCAATTGACAGGCTCCTGAAGTTGCCGTGTAACTATAAATTGTAGTAACGGCCGGTGCAAAATAAGCCGAGGTTCCGGTTTGGCCACCTTGCCAAAGAACAAGAGAGGCATTTGTACTTACATTTAAAACACCTGTTTGGCCAATACAAACTCCGGTATTTGTAGCGGTAGCTGTTGGATTATTTACGACATTTATTGTTGCAGAATAAGGCGAACTTGTTCCAACGGTATTGGTAGCTACTAAATTCACAATATAAATTCCGGTAACAGAATAAGTAACGCTTGGATTTTGTAAAGTTGAATTCGCCGGCGAACCTCCCGCAAAATTCCACACCCATCCTGTCGGTGAATTTGATGATCCGTCATTAAAAACAAAAGGAACATTTATGCATGCGCTGGTATAAGCAGTCGTGTAAAACGCAAAAGGCACAGCGGCTGGGTTAGAATATAAATCGCTTTCCCAAACGCCCCTGCCGTAAGTACCCGCTCTTATTTTATTGGTGGGATAATAAATTTCAAGGTCGTTTACAACCACATTTGGAAGCCCTGTCATATACGGTATCCAAGAACCCATACTTAATTCGCGATAATAAACCCCGACGTCTGTTCCAATATATACCGCGCCGGGACTATTATTTTTGTATACAATACAATTAATAGGAATGTTTGGCAAACCCGTAGAATAGTTTGTCCATGTAAGTCCACCGTTATTAGAATAAAAAACTTTATTACCCGAGGCCCATCCCGAAAAAGTAACATAAACATTATTAGGATTCGTATTATCAACAGCAATGTTTGTTATCTGAGAAGTTCCTACCGGTAAACTTCCGCTAATTCCATTCCAAGTGAGTCCGCCATCGGTTGTACTGAAAATTGACATTGATCTTGAGGCGTAAATAACATTTGTATTGGAAGGCGCTACAGCTATATGCAATACATCTCCAACGCCACCGAGAGAACCAAGTTGCGCCCATGTACTTCCTTTATTTGTTGATTTAAATACCTCTTCATATCCGCAATAAAAAACATTTGGATTTCCCGGCGAAGGATTTTGAACAATAGGCGCCACCCAAGCAGCATTACCCGTTAAACCATTAACAATGTTGTTCCAGGTACCACCCGAATTGGTTGATAAATAAAAATCACCATAATAAATTGAAGAAACCATGGTTGAATTTGAATTCCAATCAACAAAGCAATCCATGCCGTCGCCTCCGTTTGTTTCTGTCCAATTATTACCTATTAATAAATTAGTTCCATTATCTTGATGACCCGCAATTATTATACTTGGAGAGGATGCAGCGTTACCGATTCGGTATTGTTGGGCAATGTTCATGGTACCGTTAATGGTTGTCCATGTAGCTCCACCGTTAGTTGTTCTTGCAATACCTCCATCCGTTCCGGCATAACAAGTAGTGCCGCTGGTGTATTTTATATCGTGACAATCGGCATGCACATAAGGTTTTCCGCCACCACCGTACCAATGCGAGTTTAATGCCCATGTAACTCCACCGTTAGTCGATTTCCAGGTATTAACCCCTCCAATGGTAATTTCATCCTTATTCACCGGCGAGGCGTCAATGGCAATATCGTACCAGGCTTGACCGCCGGCATCCGAACCGTTAGTGCTCCATCCAAAAAGATTTGGACTAGTTGACATAGTTGTAAAAGTAGAGGCGGCATTATTGGAGAGGAAAAGTCCGCCGAAACTATAATCGGCCAAACCACCCAATACATAAAGATAATTCGGATCGGCCGGAGTTACTGCAATGGCAATACGAACCAAACCTGTTCCGCCATAACTAACACCGGTGTAAGAAGCGCCACCATTTGAAGATTTGTATAAGGCACCGCCGGCTACATAAATTACGGTTGTATCGCCGGGTTTATATTCTGCATCCTTAAAATTTCCTCCAAGTTTCAAACTCCAAGTTGCGCCTGCATTTAGTGTGCGATAAATTCCTTGAGAAGTGGCGGCAGTAATTTCATTGGTGTTTAATGGATTTATTAAAAGTTTACCAATTCTTCTTTGCAAACTGGTGGCCCAATTTAATCCTGTAACATTCCACGTAGTACCGCCATCGGTCGATTTTAAAACACCGGTTGAATGTGTATCGCCCGCGTCATTATCTCCGGTGGCAATATACATGATGTTTGTATTAGAAGGATCAATTGCAATATCAGCAACACCTAATGATGCTAATTGATCGGTATTAGTTGTCCATGAAGCGCCGTTGTTATTAGATACCCATAAACCGCCTGCGGCTGTTCCCACATAAATAGTGTTTGTTCCTGCAGGATGAAAACGGATACATTGTAAACGACCGGCATCGCCATTAGTTGGCGAACCGAAAGGACCTAACGGTGTCCAGTTTCCTACAGTGGCGGTTGGAGCGGCATTGGCATTTATTTTTGCCTGCGGGTTAGCTTCTAAATATTTTTGATATTCTTCCTTGGCTTTTCCACGGGAAGCGTTATTCATATTTCCGCTGGGATAAACACGTGGCTCAACAAACCATGCCCATCTTTTAAATTGCTTGTAGCCTTTGCCGCGCTCGTAAGGTTTATCTTTCCAATAATTTTCAAATTCTTTTTTAATGTCATAAAAATTACTGGTTGGATCTTGCATCATCTCCACCCATTTTTGAGCGTCGGCAATAAAAAATCCCATTAATAAAAATAGAGATAAAATAATTTTTTTCATTAGAGCCATTTTTTGACAGATAAAGTTAACGAAAATAACAGATAAAGCCTAAATAAAACGACGGGGAGTGTTTTAGGAGGTACAAATGTAAAAAAATAACCGAAGTTTAAGGCAAATTAATCGCGAATAATTTTTAATATTCGCTCTTTTCCACTCTCTGATTTAAGTTTTATTAAATAAATTCCTTTTGCATAAGTACTTAAATCTAAATTTAGGAATTCAATTTCACTTACATATTTATTTAGAATTTCTTGTCCGAGGGCATTGTATAAAGTGAGTTTCCCCGAATAAATTTCCCCGAAAGCAATTGTTACTATTCCCTGTGTAGGATTTGGATAAATTTTTAATTGAGAATTTGAGTTTGATAAAGGAGAAATTCCTGCACACGTAGAAACATTTTGTGTTATAAAGTTATTGCCAACACAACCCGCTACCGAAGTACCGCTAGCAGTATAAGTTGTTGTTACTGTTGGGCTTATAACAATACTTACCCCTGCACCACCGGGAGTCCAAGTATAAGAAACCGCGCCGCTCGCAGTAAGAGTTGCACTTTGTCCTATACAAAGCAAAGTATTACTTGTTATTGTATTTACAGTTGGCTGTGCAAATACATTTAAACACGTTGTGGCAGTATTCGAACAGCCGGCGGCCGAAGTACCGGTTAAAGTGTAAACGCAGGCACAAGCCACTGAAGAAGGAAAGCATGGGCTTTGAAGAGCCGATGAGTTTCCGCAAGGGCCCGCCCATGAATAAACAGCGGCGCCTCCACCAATAAGACAAGCATTAGAGCCGGTACAAGCTCCTATACCAGAAGCGGCGGTTACAGTTGGATTAGGATTAACAATAACTAAGGATGTTTTTATACCAGAACACGTACCATTTGATCCGGTTACTGTATAATTTGTTGTTCCAAGCGGAGTGAAGGTTTGCACGGCGCCAGTTGCTCCTCCCGGAATCCAGGTATAAGTTGTAGCTCCGGCAGCGGATAATATAATTGAATTCCCGGCGCAAATCGGACTTGGATTTGTAATAGTAAGTGACGGAATTGCCAATACAGTTACCGTAACCGTTTTGCCTGAAGAACAAACACCCGTGGTTCCAGTTACAGTGTAAATTGTGGTTACTAACGGTGTGTAGGTTTGAGTAGCACCGGTTGCTCCTCCCGGAATCCAGGTATATGTGGTAGCTCCGGAGGCCGTTAGTGTTGTGGAAGAGCCGTTGCAAATTGTTGTACTGGCCACAGCAATGGTTGGAGTAGCATTTACTGTGACTGTATAAGTCTTAATATTAGCACATGTTCCGTTTGATCCGGTTACCGAATAGATTGTTGTTGAAGCGGGAGTAAAAGTTTGTACAGCTCCGGTTACCCCACCCGGATTCCAAGTATAAGTTACCGCACCAGATGCCGTTAATGTGGTTGATATACCGGAACAAATTGTATTTGTTCCCGCCACGTTTACTGTAGGATTTGCAACCACAGTTACAGTTGTGTTTTTTACAGAAGAACAACCCGCACTGCTCCCGGTAACGGTATACGTTGTTGTAATGGCCGGATTTAAATTTTGTGTGGCCCCTACTAAAGCTCCCGGATTCCAGGTATAAGTTGTGGCGCCGCTTGCCGTAATGGTTGCGGTTGATCCCGTGCAAATGGTTGCTGTTGGAACTGTAAGTGTGGGAGTAGGGGTGACCGTTAGTGTGCCGGTGGCGGAATTTGTACAAGTGCCGTTAGCGCCAGTAACAGTGTAAATTGTTGTTGAGGCAGGACTCAAAACCTGAGTTGTTCCGGTTAATGAACCGGGATTCCAGGTAAAACTTAATGCGCCGGCCGCCGTTAAGGTGGCTGAACCACCCGAGCACATACTTGCTGAGCTAACCGTAACTGTTGGAGTAGGGACCACAGCAACGGTTTTTGTTAATGGTGCTGAACTTCCAAAACCGTTAATGGCAACAAGAGTTATCGAATAAATTCCTGGAGCTGCGTAAGAGGTTGAAGTGTTTTGAGTTGTGGCAGTATTTGGTGCGCCGCCTGTCATGGTCCATAACCACGAAGTTGGTGAACCTAATGAAGCGTCGGTTAATGTTACTAATTGGCCTACACAAATTGTATTTGACGGAGCAATATTAAATGCAGCAGTTGGTTGTCCCGCCGCACAATTGGTTGGACTAATTGCCACCATTACCGGTTTTAAACAAACGCCACCGCTCAAATTTCTCGTCATTACTGCATTGCCGCCATTCACATCATCTACATTTAAGGCTCTTTTATTGCTGGCGTTAGCTATAGAATAATGCATCACGTCTAAATTATTAATAACGTGCGATAACTGATGACCGTGACCTAATTCGTGTAACACCACCGATTCAAAATCGTATTGAGCACCTGCCGCAAGGGCGGGACCGTATTGCCAGTTGGTGGCATCATCAAAACAAATATCCAATTCCGAAACATAAAAATTAACTACCGTTCCGGTAATGCAACCGCTAAAATAACTGGTACATCTTCCTAAAACGCCGGCCGGTAATTCAGGACCAATATCAAATCGAATTACGCTTACTGCATCAAACGCAATGGTGTTTGTGGCAACAGGTAATCCCAATGACCAATTAATCAATGTAGCACAACGCCACGATTGAAATGCTCTTTGAAACGCAGCTTTAGGAGCAGCCATGGCATCAAATCCGCTAAACATTTGCCAGCTAATTCCGCCGAGGCCGTTTAAATCAACGTGACGCGTATTGTAAATGGCGTTCCCTGCAAAATAATATACGTTTAAATGTCCGTAATTAACGGTTAATGTTTGGGCGCTTAAAGTTGGAGAGCCTGCTACATTTACTCTAATTTGACCTGTGCCTGCGGTACCACTGGTAGTCAATGTTCCACCTGAAGTAGTTCTTGTTGGAACCTGGACAACAATTTGAGTGGCGCTCCACGACAAATATTGTGTTGAGTGAGGCTGAACATATCCTGCACCTGCATCTGCATCCGGAAATTCAACAAAAGAAGTTCCTTGCACGGCTCCAAATCCTGTTCCGGTAATAGTTAAAGTGGAGGCGGTGCCTGCGGTAATGTTTGTTGGTGCAATGCCGGTAACGGCCACAATTGAATTTCCGCTAATGACTTTTTGAGAATTTGCATTTGGTTTGGATTGCAGAGAAATAAGATTTGTACCGGTAGTTTGCAGAATTAAAGGGTACAAAAAATTATCGATAGAAGGATAATCGTTAAAAGCATCTCTTGCCGAATTTGTTGCTTCATCATATCTAATAAATCCCTGAACATCCGCGTAAGCGCTATAAACAAGCTTATTGTATAGTGATGAGTGAGAAGAATTATTTAAAGTAAAAATTCCGGTTTGCCCTACATTTAATTGCAAGGAAGGCTCCACCACTTGCTTAAACAATCCCATTTCGCCACCTTCTGTAATAATTTCTAACTGGAAGGAAACCGAAGCACCTTTAAAAACTTTATAAACGTCAATTAAATTAGAAGTGTAAACATAATTATGTTCGGCGTTCCAAAAAGATTTTTGGGAGAGCACTTTTCCTTCTATAATTAAAGAACTGCTGTTAAGACGTGCCGATAATGTAACCGGACTAATTAAACATTGACTTTTAACCGAATTTAAAAGGCTAATAAGCGATAAAATAATAAGTAGAGATTTCTTCATTTGAGCGGTTTCAAATCTAAGTCTAAAATAAAACATTTGCATCAAAAAACAAATAAATTTGTTCATAAGTCTGTTTTTTATGAATTTAACATCGCCTTGTTTATTAAAAACGCGTATACCCAACAAATAGCAGCGATTAATAAAATAGTTTTATAACCAGCAAACAGCGTGACTGTTTAGTTGATTTAATTTAAGAAAGAAAATTTTTTTCCGATATGAGAAAAGCCTCTTCAACCAATTCCGATACTAATCGAGATAAAACCAGAAAAATATTTGTACTCGACACTTCAGTAATAATTTACGACCATACGGCAATTAGAAATTTTAAAGAACATGACGTGGTGATTCCGATTACTGTATTGGAAGAATTGGATAATTTTAAAAAAGGTAACGACACTAAAAATTATTCGGCACGTGAATTTACAAGATATATTGATGCCATGTCGGGCAAAAATACTTTGCAAGATTGGACACGAATAAACGGAAAAAGTCACGGGTTTTTTAAAATTGAAATGCGCACTTCCAGCAAAATTGATGCGCAAAAAATATTCGACGATAAAAAAGCCGATCATCGCATTTTAAATACAGCGCTTTACACTGTAGAAGCCAACCCGGGAAGAAAAGTTATTTTGGTAACGAAAGATATTAATTTAAGAATAAAAGCAAAATCATTATCGCTTTTGGCGGAGGATTACGAAACCGGTAAAATAAAAACGGTGGATGAATTATACACCGGAAAAAGTGAAGTGCAAAAAGTGAGTCACGAACAAATCGCCACCATTTATCAAAAAGGTTCGAGTGCTGCGAAAGCAATTTTAAAGCGCCATTCGGTATTGCCAAATCATTATTATGTTTTAAAAAACGGAACTCAATCGGTGTTGGCAAGATATAATCAGGAGGACGATAGTTTAAAACGCGTTGTAAAAACTTCGGCCTTTGGCGTTATCCCAAAAAATGCAGAACAAGCATTTGCATTGGATGCGATAATGAATACGGATATTAAATTAGTAACCATACAAGGCGTAGCGGGCACCGGAAAAACATTATTGTCGTTAGCAGGCGCATTAGAATTAAGAAGAAATTATCATCAAATTTATTTAGCGCGTCCCATTGTTCCGCTCAGCAATAAAGATATTGGTTATTTACCGGGCGATGTAAACTCCAAATTAAATCCATACATGGAACCGTTGTGGGATAATTTAAAATACATTCGAAGTTTGTTCAGCGAAAAAGATAAAGAGCACAAGCAATTAAACGAAATGGTGGAGAGTCAGAAACTGGTGGTTTGTCCGCTCGCCTATATTCGTGGGCGCAGTTTAAGCAATGTTTTTTTTATTGTAGATGAAGCACAAAATCTAACTCCACACGAAGTAAAAACAATTATTACGCGCGCCGGCGAAAACACAAAAATTATTTTTACGGGCGACATCAACCAAATTGACACGCCTTATTTGGATGCACAAAGTAACGGATTAAGTTATTTAATAGAAAAAGTAAAAGGCGAGCCTTTGTTTGCGCACATTACTCTGCAAAAAGGCGAACGCAGCGAATTGGCTAATTTGGCTAATGTTTTGCTCTAAGCGATTTTATTACAATAAAAATCAAAATCCGATAAATTTTTTCATTAGCTGTTTTTTTATCTTAATTTTGTTGGCCCGAATTATTAAAGGCAATTTAAATACAATTATTTTCAGAAATTTAAATGCAAACTCAAAACATAGATGTATTGGTTATTGGTGCGGGTCCGGCCGGAACGGTTGCGGCCAGCATTATTAATCAGGCAGGATACAAAGTAAAAATTGTGGAGAAAGAAAAATTTCCGCGTTTTGTTATTGGCGAAAGTTTATTACCACGTTGTATGGAAGCTTTGGAAGAAGCAAAATTATTAGACGCCGTTAAAGCAAAAGGATTTCAGGAAAAATTTGGCGCGAAGTTTGTTCGCGGCGATGAGGTGTGCGATTTTAATTTTACCGATCAGTTTACAAAAGGATTTACTTGGACCTGGCAAGTTCCCAGAGGAGAATTTGATATGACGCTTGCCGAAGAAGTAAGAAAGCAAGGCGTTGAGGTGTGTTACGAAACTGCAGTTACAGCAATAGAATTTAAAGGATCAGATTCAACTACTACCGTTATTGATAAAAGCGGAGCGGAACAAAAAATAAATGCAAAATTTATTGTAGATAGCAGCGGATACGGAAGAGTAATTCCGCGGTTATTTAATTTAGACCGACCGAGTAATTTACCGCCGCGTAAAACTTTATTTTCTCATATTGAAGATCCAGATCGGTTAAAATATCACGAGCCAAACAGAATTACAGTTGTTGTGCATGAAAGGGAAGTTTGGATTTGGACGATTCCTTTTTCGAATGGTTTAACATCTGTAGGATTTGTAGCTAACCCGAATTTTTACGATTCGGTAAAAGGTAAATCGCCCGAAGCGGCTTTGCGCGAATTAATAAACAGCGAACCCCATTTGAAAGAACGTTTTGGAAATAAAAAATTTGGTTTTGAACCACGCACCATAGAAGGATGGAGTGTTACTACCGATAAATTTTATGGTGATGGTTTTGTCTTAACAGGAAACGTTACTGAATTTTTGGATCCTATTTTTTCGTCGGGTGTAACTTTAGCCACCGTAACGAGTCAGCGAGGGGCGCATTTGGTAATAAAAAAATTAAGAGGAGAACACGCCGATTGGGAAGAAGACTTTATGAAACCCACCATGAAAGGCGTAGATGTTTTTAGAAGTTATGTGATGGGATGGTACGACGGAAGTTTACACGATATATTTTTTTCTAAAAACATTAACCCGCAATTTAAAAATCAAATTTGTTCTGTTCTTGCAGGGTATGTTTGGGATACCACCAATCCATTCGTAAAAAAACACGATCGCGTTTTAAAATCTTTGTCGCAAGTTATTCGGATAAACAGAAAGCCTGTATAAAGTGTAAACTATTTTTTTTAGTTTTTTGTATTTATTTTTCGAGCTAATTTTTTATAACGACAATATTCCAACCCAAAATTAGTTTATTGAAAAAACAATTATTAACTTAGTATATCATTTAAAAAACCATAACCAGATGAAAAAAAACTTATATTTTATTTTAGCGTCATTTATTATTCTTGCCAATATAAAAACGAAGGCGCAGTTTAATTTAACTTGGGCAAAAGGATTGGGAAGCGCCAATAGCGAAAAAGTTTTATCTACTGTTGCAGATAATTCGGGCAACACTATTTCGACCGGCTATTTTCAGGGCACCGTTGATTTTGATCCGGGCGCTTTGGTTTTTAATTTGACCTCGGCAGGTAAAGATGATATTTTTGTTTTGAAACTCGATAAGAACGGAAATTTTATTTGGGCGCGCCGAATGGGAGGAAGTGCTTTTGAAAGAGGTAATGGAGTAGCGGTTGATGCTACTGACGATATTTTTGTGTGCGGTTATTTTGAGAGTACTTGTGATTTTGATCCTGTTGGCACTAATACAACGCTAACTTCGGCCGGACTACAAGACGCTTATATTGTAAAAATAGATAATGCCGGAACTTTTCAATGGGTTCACCAAATGGGCGGACCCGATCCGGATTTTGCCTACGGAATTGCAGTGGATATTAACAATGCTGTTGCTGCGGTAGGGTCTTTTGAAACTACATGCGATTTTGATTATCCTGCCGGCACTACCATTACCGTTAACGCAAAAAAAGACGCGTACATCTGTAAAGTGGATGGTTCGGGAGTTTTTCAGTGGGCGCGCGAAGTGGGGAGCCCTGAAAACGAAGAGGCGTATTCTGCTTCCATTGATTCAAATGGCGATTTTTATGTGACGGGATATTTTGAGGATGTTTGTTTTTTTGATCCCACTGCTGCTAATATTAATTTAATATCGGCGGGCGATAAAGATATTTTTATTTTCAGATCAGATAATAATTCCGGAAAATTTATCTGGGCCATTCAAATGGGAGATGTAAAGGCAGATGTAGGAAACGGAATTCATGTAGATGCCAACAACGATGTTTTTATTACAGGACAATTTGACGGCTTGTGTAATTTTGACCCTACCAATACAAATTTTTCATTAACCTCGTTAGGATTAACAGATGCATTTGTTGCAAAAACTGATAATAATACAGGGAGTTATCAATGGGCGCGACAAATTGGAAGTCCCGCCATTGATATTGGTTACGGCATTAATGTTATCGGCACCAATGTAAACGTTACCGGTTCTTTTGAAGGTACAGCGGATTTTAATCCTGCCGGAACGGCTTTTAACTTAACTTCGGCCGGGTTGAAAGATATTTTTTTAAGTCAGTTTGATGGTTTTACCGGAAAACATTTAAATTCGGTTAATATGGGCGGAGCCGGAGATGAAGAAGGACTAACGGTGTGCAACAACCCCACAGCGGTTTACATTGGCGGATATTTTAATGGCACGGCTGATTTTGATCCCGGGATAGGAACATTTAATTTAATTTCGGTGGGCGTTGAAGATTTATATGTTGCCAAATACGGACTGTGTTCGGCGGCCGTTATGAATACATTTACTACGCCTTCGGTTTCTATTTGTGCGGGCAGCACCATAACTTTAACTCTTAACGGAAATTTAAATACGGCTACCGGATGGCAATTGTATAGCGGTTCGTGTGGCGGCACATTGGGAGCTACCAATGCAACCGGAATATTTACTGTAAATCCAAGCATTAGCACAAACTATTTTGTTGAACCAACGGGTGGCTGCGCTACTTATTCAACCTGTTTAAGTTTAAGTATTGTTACAAATCCAACACCGACATTAAGCGTAGTAATGTCGACATTAACTATTTGTTTAGGACAAACCGCAACACTCACCGCGAGTGGAGCGGCTTCTTATACCTGGAGCACGGGCTCTAACAGTCCGTCCATTGCCGTCAGTCCAACTACAACCACCACTTACACTGTAAAAGGCGCTAACGGAGGATGTAAAGTTCAAACCATAAATACACTATCGGTAACTGTTTGCGCCGGTATTTATGAGTTAACAAACAACAATAATTTTGAAATTTTTCCTAACCCAAGTTCCGGAAAAATAACTTTAACTGGTGATAATTCTTTTTTGGATGGAGAAATTAAAATGTATGATTTGGCCGGAGCTTTAGTGGCGACTGATAAATTTACCGTGGGAAAAAAAGAAATGAATTTAAATTTGGAGAACGGAATTTATTTTGTGGTATTGTTTAATAAAGAAAAGAAGTTGCTAATTAATAAAAAGATTATTATTTGTAAATAGTTCTTTCTTATAAGTATCATTCAACTCCGCTCAGAGCGTTTTATCTTACTTTATTTTTTTCTTTTTTGGATCCGGGGGTTTGTTGTTATAACCAAACCCCGTTTTTATTTTTTCATCCATCTCAAGCATCGCTGCCAAAATTAATTGAGAATAATTTTGAGAAGCCGACTTGAAATGCCGCGTTTCGCTATGCCACAAATTGTAAATTAAATTCATATCGCCTTTTGTTGGCATAAAATTATTTAGAGCGAGCTTTACATTTCCTGCACCTGCGTGATACGAATGCATCACCAATAATTTAAACCACAATTCGTTTGGATTGTAAGTGATGTGCAGTGAATCTAGAATTTCTTTTGTTTTAGGAATGCAAATGGTTTTTATTAAACTCGAAGCTGCAAAAGCAGAACGATCAAAATCAGCCCGTTCATCTAAACTTCTGTTCACCGTTAAGCCGAACAACCGCGCTACTTCTTTCATTAATTGAAACGACCCGTAGGCACCGGCATTTGATTTTTGTAATTTGTTCGGACTCTCAATCAACAAAATTGCCTGCGCGTACCATGGGTCCACACCGTTAGCAACAAAATCATTTATTCCTTTATCCAAATTTTCGAATGCTTTTTCGAAAGCATAAAAAAATTGTTTGCCTGAAGTGACTAACACCCTGCGATTTGAATCTAAACCATACAATGAACGAACGCTGTTACGGTAATTTTGTTTTGTAGTGTCGTTTTTAGAGAGCCACGATTTGGTGTGGGTTTTATGAACGACTTGCCGGTTGTCGCCAATGTTTATTAAAGACGAATCCTGATGAAGATTCATTATTTGTCGCCAGAATTTTACTTGAGGTAAAGTGTCGCACCGGAAATCGATTATCTGCTTATCATAAACATAATTACAGTTAAATTTTGTGATGGGATGACAAACGCCGGTAACATTCGAACACAAATCTAATTCGAGCGGTACAATTTCGGCTGGGCTAATTGGTTGTGCTAAAGCAGAAGTACTAAAAAACAAAAACGCTATTTTATTATAAAAGTTCACAAGTTTAATTATTATGAAAATTAAGGCAAAAAAACTAAGGATAAGAAACAGTATAGAAACTTTTTTCAACAAATGATATTTATGGAGTTATAAAATTCATTATCTAGATAATGCTTCACCACGAAGTACACTGAGAAACACTAAACGTTTCTTAGTGAACCTTCGTGAACTTAGTGTCTTAGTGGTTAATATTACCCCTTTCTTTTTAAACTACTTTAATAGCTATCATACTAATATCATCCACCTGTTGATTATTACCTTTCCAGGATTTTAAAAATTGCTGTAAATCATCTTTTTGTTCTTCTAATTTTTTAGCGGAAATATCAACGAGCAATCGTTTCAAATTTTTTGACATTAGTTTTTTACTGTCGGTACCGCCAAACTGATCGGCAAAACCATCGGTACTTAAAATAATTAAATCGTTTTTTTCGATGGGAATAATTTCTGATGAAAATGGCTTTGGGTTTTCACTGTAATTCCCAATAGGCATTTTATCGCCGGAGTATTGCGTTAAGATATTATTTCTAATTAGCCACAAATTATTATTGGCGCCCGAAAATTCTAAAGTATGATTTATTTTATTCCAAACGCAAATGGCCATGTCCATTCCATCGCGCTGATCTTTATTTCCTTTTTGTTCTAAAGAAGAAATTATTTTTACTCGTAACTTATTTAAAACTTCATCGGCCTTAAATATTTTATTTTCTACAACGAGTTCATTTAAAAAACTATTTCCGAGCATACTCATAAAACCTCCGGGCACACCGTGGCCTGTACAATCGGCCAAGGCAAAAACCGAACGGTTGTTAGGCGTGTTGTAAGCCCAATAAAAATCGCCGCTCACAATATCTTTTGGTAAAAAAATAATAAAATGTTCGGGCGAAATTTTATTCCACACTGCTTCGCTGGTTAAAACGGCGGTTTGAATTTTTTGAGCGTAACGAATACTGTCTAAAATTTCTTTTTGCTTTACATCTACCAAAACTTTCTGGCTCGAAATTTCTTCTTTTTGCAATTCCACCTGTTCTTTCTGACTATTAATAATAATATTTGCCTTACGTGTTTTTTTATAATTTATGAAAGCGAAAAAGGCAAACACTGCAATTCCCAGCAAAGCAATTGTTCCCAGAATTAAAATTTTATTTTTAGCCGCATTCTCTTCCTCCTGTACATTTAATTCAAGTTCCTGAACTTTTTTATCTTTATTAAGATTTTGTATTTCCAGCCCCTTTTTCTCGTTCTGATATTTTGCCTCAAGCTCTGAGGTTGTTTTTAAGTTAGCTTCACTAAACATTACATCTTTATTTTGCGAATAAACCAATAAGTATTCGTAGGCCTCTTTATATTTTTTTAAATTATAATAACTTTTTCCGAGCCCCTGGGCATTATTACTCATGTATGTTTTATCATCAATTTTTATGGATAACTCATAACCTTCTTTATAATTTGCAAGTGCAAGACCAGCCTGATTCATTTTTAAATAAATTTCTCCGAGCTGAAAAAGAGAAGTCACAATAAATACCTGATTGCCCAATTCGCGGCTTAAAACCAAGGCGCTTTTGCAATCTGCTAACGCCGAGTCTGTTTTATTTTGATTAAGATATGTTTTTGAAATGCTGAGATAAGAGGAGAGTAATGTAATTCTATCACCGGTTTCTTTACACAGTTCAATTACTTTTTTATAACACGTTTTAGCTTTCGGTAAATTAAGATAAGTTATATCGGAATAAATGGCGGCTAAAAAAACGTTACAATAAGCAATTCCGATTTTGTTGTGCGATTTTTCTTCTCGGAGCTTTAGTGCTTTCAAACAATACTCTTCGGATTTAGGGAGTTGTTTTAGGTTAAAGTGAACATAAGCTATATTATAATAAACCGTAGCCAGGCTTTCCCACGATTTGTGTTTCGAATAAATGGCTTCGGCTTTTAGCATCCATTTCATCGCTGCTTCATATTCTCCTTTTAAATTACAGGTGTTACCCATGTTGCTGTAATTATTGGCAATACCTTCTTCATGTTTGGCTTCTATGTTAACTTCCAAGGATTTTTTTTGAAACTCTATTGCTTTGTCAAAATTTCCCTGCTCGTTGTAAATAACGCCAACATTATTTAATGCGCTGGCGCTTCCGCGGAGATATTTTGCTTTGCTGAAATAATTGGCTGCTTTTTCAAAACATTTTATAGCATCGTTGTATTTTTGTATCTGATAAAACCTGCGCCCAAAATAATTAAAAGAGTTTCCAATACCTTTCGAATCATTTAGCTTTAGAGCTAAGGCATACGCCCTTCTTCCATATTGCCCGGAAACCGCAGTATCAATTCCGGAAGTTTCGGTGGCAATCCATAAAAAACGGTCAACTTTTGCGGTATCGTCTTTTAATTTTTCGTAAGCCAAACGCAAACTATCAATTTGCGGAGGCAATTGCGCTTGCGTTTTTAAGTTGGGAAATAATAATAGTACAAAAAATAATTTCTTCATCAGCCAAACAATTTACTAAACACTTCTTCCATTTTACTGACCGTAATTATGTCAATGGAGAACTGCTTTAAATCTAGCCCTTTTTTATTGTATGAGGAAATAAATATTTTTTCAAAACCTAATTTTTGTGCTTCGTGAATGCGCTGTTCAATACGGTTAACCGGACGGATCTCACCAGTCAATCCCACTTCGCCCGCAAAACAAGTAGTTTGCGGAATTGGCAAATCTTCGTTGCTCGACAAAATGCCACATACCAAAGCCAAATCAATTCCCGGGTCTTCTACTTTTATTCCGCCAGCCATATTTATAAAAACATCTCGCATCGCTAATTTAAATCCGCAGCGTTTTTCTAACACAGCAAGTAACATTGATAATCTGCGCGAATCAAAACCGGTTGATGACCTTTGTGGCACACCGTAAGCCGCGCTGCTAACCAAAGCTTGCGTTTCAATTAACATCGGACGATTACCCTCTAGTGTTGCCGCGATGGCTACTCCGCTGGTGGGCGCCTCGCGTTGCGTAATTAATATTTCGGAAGGATTGGTTACTTCGCGCAAACCGTCGCCGTTCATTTCATAAATTCCCATTTCGTTGGTGCTGCCGAAACGATTTTTGGTGGCGCGTAATAAACGGTAAATGTGATTGCGGTCGCCCTCGAATTGCAAAACGGTATCCACCATGTGTTCTAAAACTTTCGGTCCTGCTAAATTTCCTTCTTTGGTAATGTGTCCTATCATAAAAACCGGCGTGTTGGTTTCTTTGGCAAAACGTAAAAATTCAGCCGCACATTCGCGTACTTGCGAAACAGAACCCGGACTGCTCTCAACATAAGCGGTATGTAAAGTTTGAATAGAATCGATAATTACCAGCTGAGGTTCTATTTTTGCAATTTGCTGAAAAATATTTTGTGTATTGGTTTCCTGCAAAATAAAACACATATTGGTAGTAACGCCAATTCGTTCGGCGCGCATTTTTATTTGCTGCTCGCTTTCTTCGCCGCTGACGTAAAGTATTTTTAAATTTTTTAAACGCAAAGCGAGCTGCAGCATTAGGGTTGATTTGCCAATGCCCGGCTCGCCGCCAAATAAAACTAAGCTGCCGGGCACGATGCCGCCTCCCAATACACGCGTTAATTCTTTTCCGGGAACGGCTATGCGCGGATAATCCTGTAAGCCGATATCTTGTAATAAAACAGAAGTGTTAGAAGCTTTTGGATCTTTATTACCGCTAAATATTTGCAGGCGGTCGTTTTTCGTTTCTTTGTGAATTACTTCTTCAATAATTGTATTCCACTCGTTACAACTCGAGCATTTGCCCACCCATTTGTTGTGTTGCGTACCGCAACTCTGGCAGAAAAATGTAGTTTTTGTTTTTGGAATCATTTGTTTAATGTTTTTCATTATATGTTTTGCGTTATTCATTTTTTTCCTTTTTTATTTTAAGACTTATTTTTTCTAGCCGTTTCAATGCTTCTAACAAAAATTGAGATAAGTTCCTTGCACTCGCCAATAGCTTTATTAACTTTAACAAGATCTTTTACAAGTGGTTTTCTTTTTACAATTTGTAAAGCAGTATTTGTTTCTTTAAGCTCTTTAAGACAAATTTTCATTTTATGAATAAAATCGTTCCGCGATTCAGCTACTTGCGCTTCACCATAATTAAATGCCGGCGATGTACCGGAACGAAGTAATTGTCCTGCAATGTGATTTCCAGCTCTTGTATTTGGCAAAATCTCAACAATTTCAATGTCCAAAAGAGAAAAGACAATTAGTCGTTCTTCCAAATCAAATTTTTTAACCCCTTCTTCCATAATTAATCGTTAAATGTTTTTCATTATATGTTTTGTGTTTTTCATTTTAATACCCGAGCTGAACAAAAAGGGAAAATAATGTTTAACATATAACACAAAACAAGAAATGTTAAAGTGGCCTTCCCTTTAATGTTTTTCATTATATGTTTTGTGTTTTTCATTTTTTAACCCAGTAATGTTAAACAATTATACAAAGCTATATCATAAACGCAAACATCCTTGCTACGAATTGTAGCATTTTATGTTTTCAAAAAAGAATTTCCCCAAATAGCGTATCTTTTGTAGATTTATGCATTATCATTGCCGCATGAACCAAAGACGTTTACGTTTTATTTTTATTAGTATTTTATCACTTTGCTTTTCTAATCCCAAAGCGCAAAACCTCGTACCCGATTCAAGCTTCGAACACAATAACGGCGTGCCAACAATGCTTTCTTCATTAGGTCTGAATGCATCATGGAGTGCGCCTACCATGGGAACCACCGATTTATTTTGCGAGTGTAATAAAAAACTTGCAGAAAAGTCAGAAGCACAAGTACCACGAAATCCCATGGGCATACAAAAAGCAAACAGCGGAAAATGTTACGCGGGTTTTTATTTATTTTCTCATGGCGATTATCGCGAATATTTATTAACGCAGTTAATGCAGCCATTGCAAGGCGGCACCATTTACGAATTGTATTTGTATTTAAGTTTAAGCGATTACTCGCGCGCAGCCATTGAACAAATGGGAGTTTGTTTTTTAAAAAGTAAAGTTACATATACAAGTTCAAATGTTATTGGCGGACTACAACCCCAATATTTTAAAATAAACGAAGAAGTAGGAAAAGATACAGTTAACTGGCATCAAATAATTATTGAATACAAGGCCAAAGGCGGCGAACAATTTTTATTGATAGGAAGTTTTGATATTTACGATTACGAAGCCACCAATGTAAAAACGCCCAAAGGTGTGCGCACGCGAATTAACCAGCGCACCGAGCGCGATGCGTATTATTATATTGATGACGTAAGTTTGCGCGAACAAACTCCGCTTAGGGTGGCGGTGTTCGATACAATTGTAATCCCTAAAATAGATACCATAAAACCAATTGTAAGTACAAATCCAAAAATTGATTCTAGCGGAAATGCGTCACCAATAAAAGCGGAATTAGACAAAGCACTTGTATTAAAAAATGTTTTGTTTGAAACAGGCAAAGCAATTTTATTACCTTCCTCTTTTTCTGAATTAGACATTTTAATTTGGCATTTAAATAATAACCCGCTGTTTAAAATTGAAATTGCCGGTTATACCGATAATGTAGGAAACGAAATACAAAACGCTATACTTTCCGAACAGCGCGCCAAAGCAGTTTGCGATTATTTAATTACAAAAAGTATTGACCCCGGACGATTAACGCACAAAGGTTACGGCAGTTCAAATCCGATTACATCTAACGAAAACGAAGAAGGAAGAAAACAAAACCGCAGAGTGGAGTTTAAATTTTTTAGGTGAGAGAGGTATGCAGTCTGATTATGCTTTATAGTATTTTTATTCGTATAGGTAAGGTTCATTATTGTTTACCATTTGTCTAATGTTTTCAAGTACCCGCTTCATATATATCTTAAAAAATATTTTAGTGAACAACCAATTTAAAGGATATAAAAGGATATTCTTCGAGTGAAGTGTATAATTATATTCAATTAAAACTTTGTTTGGTGTAAGCTCTGTAGTCTTCCATTCTCCCACAAATTTTGTAAAGCCTAAAGTCCATGATTTAAATTCACTTACCTCAATTTTCCAATATTTATTTTCAATGCGCTCAATTACTTTATCAATTGAGGACTCACCCCCTTTTTGACTGAATGATTTAGCTACGAAAACCTTTTTACTTCCTCCGCCGCGGCCCCAATTTTCATCATTAGTACAATGAGTTACTTTTGGCATAATACCAAAACCCGTATGCACCTTTGATATGTCGCAAAGCATCGGTGTTTTAAAGGCCCTCTCCAAAGAACAATTATAAATTGTTGTAACGGTTACATTTGTAGTCATCTCATAATTTTTGTAAATTGCATATTAATGTGGTGCTGTTATTAATGGCTCAAATTAAATTACTGAAACATAAAACTAAACATTTAAAATCAATAGCGATTAACTTATTTAAAAACCATAAACCATGAAAAAATTAATTTTGTTATTTTTATTTCTGTCGGGAGTGGCTATAGCACAACTAAACAACCGGTTTTATACCAACGGAAGCCCACAGCGCGCCGCAGAGGTGGGGGCATATGGAGCCGTTACGTATTTGCAATGGAAAGATATGCAGAATGCGCCGGCGTTTACATATACCTGGACCGTTAGTGACGCGGCTGTGCAAGCCTATCAGGCAGCAGGTCTTAAGTTGATGATCACATTAAGCTGTACTCATCCCAATAACAATACCGATTATGCTACTCCGGGAACCTGTGCCTACACTTTTGCTGCAGTTCCGGGAAGCGACAATAATGCCAATTGGCCAGTAAAAAATGCCGATACAACCTTGTGGAAAAATTTTATTACCGCCATGGTTGATCGTTACGACAAGGACGGAATTAATGATTATGCTTTACTAAATTCTCCAATAACCGAATGGCATATTATTGGTCAGGAATGGAGTCGTGTTTGGTGTGATTATCCTTTTGGTGACGGAGACGTGTCGAAACAATACGCCATTGATTTTGTAAATCTCGTGAACATGACCTACAGAACTATTAAAGCCAAACAACCAACAAGCAAGGTGAGCTATGCGGGTATTGATGTGCGTTATCAACCGGAGGCATTTTATGATGGGTATCATCCTGCAACTCAAACAATTTTTTGCAGCAAATCAAATAACTGCACAACTTTTTCAAATTTAAATCAGGCACAAATAGGCGCTGCTCCGAAATTTTTGCCCAGCAAACAAAAGGTAATGTATATTTTAAAAAACGCTTACGCCGACGAAGTTGATATACATCAATATGGACGTTGGAAAAACATTCCTGATTTCGTAAGGTGGGCAAGAGATTCTACTTATGGAAAACCTATTACCTTTATGGAAGGAGGCGGGCCATATTGCGGAGCCTGTGACTCAACTTATCACAGCGCTTTGGATACTGACGGTCGACTCCCTGCTCCTTTGGTTCGCGACAATGCTTCTTATGTGGTATATCATTTTATTACAAGTTTGGCAAATGGTGTAAGAAGAATTCATTGGAATTCTCCGCCGGA
>JAHEYG010000117.1 GCA_023251725.1 Sphingobacteriaceae bacterium
CGAATAATACTGTTTGGAGTATTACCGAAGATAAAACGGGAAATCTTTGGTTCGGTACAGATGGCGGCGGGGTGAGCCGTTACGACGGGAAATCCTTTGTGAATTTTACCACCGCTCAGGGGCTACCGGATGATGTAGTAACACAAGTTGTAATGGATTCAGAACAGAACATATTTATAGCAACAAACTTAGGTTTAGGAATTATAGCTTCGTTCTCTCCAAAAACCTCAGCGCAAATCCATAAACAAAAGCATTTGGCAAAGGATATGCTCGCGCAAAATAATTTAACCAATGAGGAGTTGAAAAACTATGCTCCAAAAATAGAAATTTATAACAGCGGCACAGGTTATCCTGTTAAGGATGTGAACGCAGGCCAAAACGCAATGTATAAAGACAGTAAAGGAATAATATGGATTGCAACAGGCGCCGATAAAACAGGCTTGGTTCGTTTTGATTACAAAGCGGTAAATAAAAATAATAAGCCACTTGATGTATTTATACAAAGTGTAAAAATAAATAATGAGAATATTTGCTGGTATAATTTAAGTTCAACGATTAAAGTTGAAAGTTCAAAGTCAGATAGCACTGAAACTCCACCAAATGTTACAGAAGAAATAACAACGTTAGGAAAAACATTGAGCGAAGCCGATAGAGATTCAATGCGCCATAAATTCAGAGATATAAAATTTGATGGCATTACAAAATGGTATCCTTTGCCCGAAAATCTTATTTTACCATACAAACACAATAGCGTAACATTTGATTTTGCAGCCGTTGAACCCGCACGCCCTTACCTTGTAAAATACCAGTACATATTAGATGGATATGATAATGATTGGAGTCCGATAACAAATAAAACAGAAGCCACCTTCGGTAATATTTACGAAGGCACTTACACGTTTAAATTAAAATCGCAAAGTCCGTTTGGCATATGGAGCGAACCAATTATTTATACATTTAAAGTTCTTCCACCATGGTGGAGAACGTGGTGGATGTACACTTTGTATGGCATAATTGCTGTTGGTATAATTGTTTTAATTGTTTGGTACAACGGCAGAAGATTGAGAGCAAAAGCAATTGAGTTGAAAGAAGAAGTTCGGATAGCAACTATAGAAATAAGCGAACAGAAAAAAGTAGTAGAAGAAAAACACAAAGAAATTACAGACAGTATAAATTATGCCAGCCGAATACAAAAAGCTTTAATTACTTCGGAGAAATACATTGAGCGTAATTTAAACAAATTACTTAAAAATTAAAGCCGTTCATAAAATCGAGTAAATAGAAGTTGCACGTATAAAATTCTAAAGCAGTATAAATAATGAAATTCGAACGATATAATATTTCTCCGCAGATAAAACGAAGTTTGGATGAATACGGATTTAAGCGTCCCACCGATATTCAGTTCAAAGCAATTCCATCCATTTTAAAAGGCGAAGATGTTTTAGCAATCGCGCAAACCGGCACCGGAAAAACAGCGGCATTCGCTATTCCTGTTTTAGATATTTTGTACGAACGAAAAAAAGAAAGCGGCTACGATGGCATTAAATGCATTGTAATGGTTCCCACTCACGAATTAGCTATACAATTAACGGAAGTGTTTACACAAATTGGCCGATATACAAATATTGAAACAATCGGAATTTACGGAGGAGTTGATCAGGAACCGCAAATTCAAAAATTAAAACAAGGCGCAGATATTATTATTGCAACACCGGGAAGAGTTTTCGATTTATTAAATCAGCGCCATATTAATTTGCGCTCTGTCGAAATTTTAATTTTAGACGAAGCTGATCATATGTTGGACATGGGTTTTTATAAAGACATTGTTGATTTGATAAAATATATTCCGCAACAGCGGCAAACTTTATTTTTTTCGGCAACTATTAATGAAGAAATAAAAGATTTATCTTATTCGTTAGTAAGAAATGCAATTCGCATTCAAATTTCGCCGAAAGATCCGGTTTCTAAAAATGTAGATCATGCCGTGATGTTTGTTCCGATGGATGACAAACGATTTTTTTTGGAAAGAATAATAAATGAAAACCCCGAAAGTAAAATTTTAGTTTTTGTTCGCACAAAAGTGCGCGCCGAGCGGGTGAAAGAAGCGATGGCGCGTGTAGCAATAAATACCATTACCATGCACGGCGATAAGGAACAAAGCGATCGCTTGGAGGTAATGAAACAATTTAAAACCGGCGATGTAAAAATTTTAATTGCTACCGACATCAGCGCGCGTGGAATTGATATTGCCGATGTTAGTTATGTGGTTAATTACGATTTGCCCGATGTGTCGGAAAATTATGTTCATAGAGTAGGAAGAACGGGGAGGGGAAATAAAAAAGGACACGCTATTTCGTTTTGTAGCCCGGAAGAAAAACCGATTTTAAAAGAAATAGAAAGTTTCCTCGACAATCCCATAAAAATTCTCGAAGTAAAAAAAGAAGATTACAACGAAACCATTACATTGACTAACGAAAAAAATGATAATTGGAAATTATTAATGAAAGAAGCAGAACGGGAAGAAAAAAGTAGAAAACCAAAAAAGAATAAGAAAAAATAAGATTATGAATAGAATAAAATTTCTTTTTGCATTTATAGTTATTTTTTTGGGAAACAATTTTTATTCCCAGCAAAAGTCACCCAAATTAGTGGTTGGAATTGTAGTTGATCAAATGCGCGCCGATTATATTTACCGTTTCTGGAATCGTTTTGGCGAAGGCGGATTTAAAAAATTAGTGAACAACGGATTCTTCTGCAAAAACACACATTACAATTATGTTCCTACTTACACCGGTCCGGGCCATTGCAGTATTTATACCGGCGCAACGCCATCGGTACACGGAATTATTGCTAACGATTGGTATGTAAAAGATAAAAATAAAATGATGTATTGTGTGGAGGATAATTCGGTGAAAGCAGTTGGGGGTAGTGGTAAAGACGGAAAAATGTCGCCCCGCAACCAACTAACAACAACATTGGGCGACGAGTTAAAATTATTTACCAATGGAAAATCAAAAGTGTTTGGTGTTTCTTTGAAGGACAGAAGTTCTATTTTGCCTGTTGGTCACGCCGGCAACGCAGCGTATTGGTACGATGATGAAAGCGGAAGTTTTGTGAGTTCAACTTGGTATATCAATGAATTTCCTGAATGGATTAAAAAATTTAACGCGAAAAATTTAGCGAGATTGTATTTAGAAAAAGGATGGAACACTTTATATCCTATTGAAACGTATTCGGCGAGTTTACCGGATGATAATAATTACGAAATACTTTATTCAAAAAAAGACAAACCTGTTTTTCCATATTCGTTTAAAGAAAGTCTCGACAAAAATAATTTTCAGGCGCTAAAAGGAACTCCCTGTGGAAATACAATTACAAAAGATATTGCTATTGAATGTTTAAAGAGCGAAAATTTAGGGAAGGATGAAATTCCGGATATGCTTTGCATTAGTTTTTCGAGTACCGATATTATTGGTCACGGTTTTGGAATACGCGCCGTTGAAATTGAAGATACCTATTTACGGTTAGATAAAGATTTAGAAGAATTATTGAATGTATTGGATGCTGAAGTTGGAAAGGAAAATTACACTTTATTTTTAACGGCCGATCATGGTGCAGCAGATGTTCCGAATTATTTGAGGGATATGAAAATTCCGGCGGGACTTGTTAAAGCTAAAAAAATTGAAAAAGATATGAAGCAGTTTTGCACTAAACAATTTGGTGATAGTTTAATAAACAACATCAGCAATCAGCAACTATTTTTGAACGAAGAAAAAATTAATTCTCTAAAATTAAATTTAGATGAAGTAGAAAAAATAATTGCAAATAAAATAATTCAACTCGAAGGTGTAGCGGAAGCTTATCCTTCATCGGTATTAAAATACGAATCTTACAAACCCGATAATTTGAAATCGCTTTTTGCTAACGGATATAATTTTAAAAGAAGCGGTAATGTTTCATTTTCCTATCAACCTGGTTGGCTCGAACACGAAGAAAGAGGAACCACCCATGGTGCCGCTTACGGTTACGACACGCACGTACCATTAATTTTTTATGGTTTCGGAATTAAAAAAGGCGAAAGTGTAAAACCAAATTACATTACAGAAATTGCACCAACCATCAGTATCATTTTAAATAATCCGTTCCCAAACGGATGTACCTCAAAACCCATAGAAGAAGTAATCATAAAATGAATTTTGTTAATTTTGCGGTTTAAACCGCAAAAAAAGGCTTAAATTTGCGGTTTGAATCGCAATTTTAATAGTTTTTGTTTTTAAATCGCAAAAAAAGACTTAAATTTGCGGTTGTAATCGCAAATTTAATGATTTTTCGCACGTTCGAAGACATAATAAAAAAGCGCCTGACCGATAATAAAGCTATTATTGTAGTGGGCCCGCGTCAATGCGGCAAAACTACTTTTGTAGATGAACTCATCGCACACCATAAGCTCAACGCTTTAATGATGAGTGGCGATGACGTTGATGATAGAACCCGTTTATCCAATACTTCTGCTGCAAAATTGAAACAACTCATCGGGAAACATAAAATTTTAGTAATTGATGAAGCTCAACGAATAGAAAACATTGGCATCACCATAAAATTAATTATCGATAAGCTAAAAAACATAAAAGTCATTGCCACGGGTTCATCGGCATTTGAACTGGCCAATAAAATAAACGAACCCTTAACCGGTCGTAAATGGGAATATATTTTGTTGCCTTTTTCATTTCAGGAAATGGCCCTGCACACCAGCGAAACCGAAGAGCAAAAATTACTGGAGCAGCGTTTAATTTATGGATATTATCCCGATGTTGTAAATAATCCTTCCGATGCGAAAGCTATATTAAAACAATTAGCAAATAGTTATTTGTATAAAGATATTTTAACCTGGGAAGATTTAAAAAAACCCGACCGCCTTGAAAAATTAGTCCAAGCTTTGGCGTTTCAGGTTGGTAATGAAGTATCGTATCACGAATTGGGACAATTATGCGGCTTAGATAATGAAACAGTGGAACGATACATTTTGTTATTAGAAAAAGCGTTTGTTGTATTCCGGCTAACGGCATTAAGTCGTAATTTAAGAAACGAATTAAAAAAATCGCGAAAAATTTATTTTTATGATAACGGTCTGCGCAATGCTATCGTTAATAATTTTAATTCTTTAGAATTTAGAAATGATATCGGCGCCTTGTGGGAAAATTTTTTAATGGCCGAGCGATTAAAGGTTTTATATTTCAACGAAAAATCGTGTAACCGTTATTTCTGGCGAACCCTTGCCCAGCAGGAAATTGATTATATAGAAGAAAAAGGTGGGAAAATGAGCGCCTATGAATTTAAATGGAATCTGAATAAAAAATATAAATTCCCAAAACCATTTATGGACAATTACAAAGTGGGCTCCTCGAAAATAATTACGAAAGATAATTTTAAAGAGTTTTTATTGCCTTGATATTATTTTTTAGCATCCGCTAAAAACTGAGCAAGTCCTTTGTCGGTTAAAGGATGATTTAGCAGCGATGCAATAACGCTAAGCGGACAAGTTGCCACATCAGCACCAATTTTAGCGCATTGTATAATATGAATCGGGTGGCGCACAGAAGCCGCTAAAATTTGAGTTTCGTATCCGTAGTTATCATATATCAATCTTATATCAGCAATCAAATCCATTCCATCAGTACTCACATCATCTAATCTCCCAATAAACGGCGATACATAAGTTGCTCCGGCTTTAGCAGCTAATAAAGCTTGTCCGGCGCTAAACACCAAAGTGCAATTGGTACGAATTCCTTTTTCGCTAAAATATTTTATGGCTTTAATTCCTTCTTTTATCATTGGAACTTTCACCACAATTTGCGGATGCAAGTCTGCAAGAGCTTCGCCTTCTTTTACCATTCCTTCAAAATCGGTTGAAATAACTTCAGCGCTTACGTCGCCGGTAACGATGTTACAAATATCAACGTAATGTTTTAGAATTTTATCTTGCCCTTTAATTCCTTCTTTAGCCATTAAAGATGGATTTGTAGTTACACCATCAAGAACGCCCATATCCTGAGCTTCCTTAATTTGAGCGAGATTTGCAGTATCGATAAAAAATTTCATAGGAAAAATATTTGTTACGCAAAATTAAAAGTATTAAAGTAGTATTTCACTAATGTTTATACTTTGTTTATTATTCTTTGGGGAGTTTATATTTTATATCCCACATTCTAACATAATCTTCTAATTTTCCCAAACCCACTTCGGCTCTACGAATATTTACATTTTTCTCATCCTCAATGGGGTAAATTTCATAACCTCCGCGACCGTTTGGCTGAATCTGACTTCCATAAAGTTGTTTTTTGCCGTTTCTCATCAACACCCTGTCTTCCAATAAAGCTAAACTGCTACCTCTTGCTTTTTTATCTTTAACAGCTTGCCTCATTGCAGGTAAATACTTTTCTTGCGTTTGTAAATTAGCGTGCTGAATAACTAAAAATAAAGCTTCGTTCGCGTCGTTGCCAATTTGGTCGGACGATAACCAGCCAAATTCGTCAATTATTTTTGTTACCAGAATTACATTAACTGAGTCTTGATTTTTTATTTTAATCCATAAATTTTTTATTTCCGCAGAATTGTTTCCGTAAATTCTTTTTGTGTCCGAAATTTGAAGTCGGTATAATTGATCATAACGTAAAACCGTATCTAATTGCGTTTTTACTTTTGAAAAATCGGCCGACTGAGAACAGATAATTAAGTTGGATAAAAGAAAAGATAAAAAAATAGTTTTTTTCATTAGATAATAAAAAAATAAATTGAAAGGAATTAATTTTTATTATTGGTAACAGAAATCACTTTTCCGTTGGCAGCATTTACAAATACACTGTACGTTGTGTACATTTCGGTTTTACAACCTTTGCATTGATCCATATAATAAAACAACCAAACAAATTCATATTCTTTTTTCTTCTCATCGTATTCTGTCGAAATTTCGCCATACAATTTACTTTGGTATCTTTTTAAAACTGTATCTGCTGCCACGGCTATTTTTTTGGCATCGTTATAGCTGATTATTTTAGCTCCTAATATTTTAATACTTTCCGGCAAACGGGTAAAATTTTTAAAGGCGCCATCTTTAATTACACCACGTTGTTTGGCATTAAATTTATAATCTAATGAAAATATAACGTGACTTTCTTTTACGTTGGCAAAGAAAAAAGAATAATAAAGTGTGTAACTGTAACCGGTTTCTTTATTGTTTGTAGTAGTTTTTTGTAAATCACATTTAATAAATCTTACATTATTTTCGAAAGCGGTTTTACCGATTTCAGAAATAATAACATTATCGCATTTGGTTCGTATGGTGTCGGGTGGAGCCACACCGTAAGTTGTTTGAGAAGCTCCTGAGAATTGAATCCCAAAATAAACAAGTATTAAAAAAAGTATTTTATGCATGTTTTAAATTTGTTTTCAATTAATCAAAAATCAGGCCGTTTTTAAAGGTTTCTTAAAAAAACCATTGATAAACTCAATTTTTTAGAATGATTTTCGTCGACGAATACATCAAAGTCTTCCTTTAATCAATAAATCAATTCAAAAAAGATGGGTAAGCTACTTCCATCGCACCGCTACAACCGCCTACCCTTGCTCCGTTCCCGACCTGGGGGATTTGGCAGGAGCTGGTCGTAAAAGACTTACCCACCGTTGCAAAATTAACATTTATTTTAATTTCAGGAATAA
>JAHEYG010000118.1 GCA_023251725.1 Sphingobacteriaceae bacterium
CGAATTAGATTTATTGGCAAAAGGTTTAACCGATATTACTAAAATGGAACCGCCTGTTGTAAAATAAAATGCGAAACATTTTTTACATAATCGGTTTTGCAATAATTTTATTTGTTGTTGCATTTTCTTTTTCCGACAAAACACAGGAACGCGAATTTATTTTTACAAAAAATGCGCCGGCGCCTATTGGTTCGTATAGTCAGGCTATAAAAGTGGGAAATATTTTATACGTAGCCGGACAAGTTGGTTTTACCCTCGATGGAAAATTAGATTCTTCTTGTATAGATAATGAATGCAAACAAGCATTAAATAATATAAAAGCAATTATTGAAGCCGCAGGAATGCAAATGGAACAAGTGGTGAAAGCTACATTGTATGTAAAAGATTTAAAAAATTTCGCGAGAATAAACGAAATTTACGGGACGTATTTTCCAAAAAACCCTCCTGCGCGCGAAACCATTCAGCCATCTGCTCTTCCTAAAGGAGCACATTTTGAAATTTCGGTGATTGCTGTGAAATAATTTTGGTAATAAAGCGTTATATTTAGCGAACATTCCCCGCTTCTGAAAAAAAACATTTCCATATTATTTATTTTTTTCTTTGCTTTAAATTTAAAAGCACAACTAACTATTTCAGGAAGTGTTTCTGATTCTGCTAAAACAAATATCGAATTTGCAACGGTTGCTATTTTAAACGTTTCTGATAGTCTTGTCATTCAAAGTACACTTACCGATGTCAATGGAAATTTTTTTTTTACAAGTATTCCCAATGGAAATTATTTAATTAAAACTTTTTTGGTTGGATATTCTGAAAATATATTTTCAATTAATTTGGATGAAAATTCCCAAAAAGAAATTCCCACAATTATTTTAAAAGCAAAAGGAGTTAATTTAAACGAAATAAATGTTTCGACTCTCAAAAAAACATTTGAATTTAAGAATGGAAATATTATTGTAAATGTCGAAAATAGTGCGCTCGCCACCGGCAATAGTGCTTATACTTTATTAACCAAACTCCCCGGTGTTAGTATGGATGAAAACGATAATATTTTAATTCAGGGAAGAGCCGGCGTAAAAATATTAATCGACGACCGCATTCAACAAATGTCCGGCAAGCAATTAATAAATATTTTAAAAAGCATGAACGCTTCGAATATCGAAAAAATAGAAGTTTTAAAAAATCCTCCCATAAAATACGATGCCGCCGGAACAGGCGGAATGATAAATATAAAAACTAAGAAAGTAAAAATAATCGGATTCAGCGGTGAGGCAGGTTATAATCTTTCGCAGGGATATTATTCTAATCATTATGGAAATCTCTCACTAAATTATAAAGGAAAGAAATTTGTTTTTTTTAGTGCAATTGATTACGAAGGTGAAACTACGCATTATGGCCACCGATTCGACAAAACAATTTCCTATAAGGGATTAACTACCGCACTTAATCAAAAAATGAATAACAATGAAGGTGGTAAATCAATTTCAAGTCAGTTGGGAATGGATTTTTATTTGAATGCAAAAAAAACAATTGGTTTTAAAACTAACATGGACGGCGGTGAAGGACTTGCAGATAGCGACGGGGATAATTACCTAAGCGATAATAGTCTGGGATTTTCTCATCTTAAATTTTCTTCTAACATGCCAAATCCTTGGTATTATTTTAATTATAATATTAACGCCGAACATTTATTTGACACGGTGGGAACTAAATTAAAATTTTCTGCAGATTATAGTCCGAATTACGATTTATATGTGGGTGATTATGATAATAATTTTTTGGATAACGCAGGAAATGTAGTTTTATCTCCTTTGCATTTCAAAAATACCAATAGCCTTGATTTCACCATTCTTTCTTCGAAATTAGATTTTGAAAAGAAATTTTCAAAAACAAGTACTTTTGAAGCCGGGATAAAAGCCACATCTCAAAACATGTTAAGCGATTATGTTTTTGAAAACAGAAATAATTTGACGGGAGTTTATACAAGTGACACTAACTTCACTAATAAATTTACTTACTCCGAACAAATTTATACGGGCTATTTAAACTTGCAAAAAACACTTGGCGATTTTGACTTACAAGCCGGGGTACGCGCCGAAAATACAATTGTTAATGCTGAAAGTAAAAATAAAAGTATAAAATATGCAAGAGATTATTTTAATTTGTTCCCATTATTAACTGTAGAATATAGTAAAAACGAAAATCATAATTTTCAATTCAGTTATAATCGTAGAATTAACCGCCCTAATTATAATTCTTTTAATCCTTACAAATATTACAATAATTTATTTGGGAGTTCAACCGGTAATCCCAATATCTTACCGGAATACAGTAATACTTTTGAATTAACGCATACTTTCATGGAAAAATTGTCTAATTCGGTTTCGTATTCTATAATGGATAATTTTATTTGTGATCTAACATATCAAAACGATTCTACAAAAGAAACTATTGCGTCGGTAACAAATTTAGAATATGCCGACCAATTGAGTTATTCATTATTTTTTCAAACCGATATTGCAAAATGGTGGAACATTAATGTAAACGGGCAAGCTTCTTATTCTAATTACTCAGGTAAAATAAACGGATTAGATTATAATAAGATTGGTTATTTTTATTCCGGGTTTTTAACAAACACTTTTTTAATTCTTAAGAAAACGAAATTGGAAATTAACGCGCGATACATTGGTCCGTTGCAAAGTGGCGTTTGGTATCATAATCCTAAGTGGGGAATTTATGTTGCCATAAAACAATCTTTTTTCAAAGAGAAATTAAATGTGACTATGGGATTGGATGATATTTTCTTTACCATGATTGGAACGAATCAGGTGCGTTTGCCTGGACAAGCCTGGAATATTATCGCCTCATCAGATACCAGAAGATTTAATGTTAGTTTGAGTTATACTTTCGGAAAAGTAAAAGTTCAAGAGAGGGAAGTGAACAGTAATGAAACTGAAAAAAGTCGTTTGGGAAAATAATTTACAAAACATCTTCAAACTGCAATTCGTACAAGCGTTTAAATTGCCCGTTTAAATCCAGCAATTCAGTTTTTGTTCCTTGCTCCACAATTTCGCCTTTATCAAAAACAATTATTTTGTTGGCATTTTTAATGGTTGCTAATCGATGTGCAATAATAATGGAAGTTCTTCCTTTACTTATTTTCTCTAATGCTATTTGAAGGAGTTGTTCGGTTTGCGTATCAATGGTGGAAGTGGCTTCATCCAAAATAAAAATTTTAGGATTGTAAACAAAGGCTCTTATAAATGCAATTAATTGTCTTTGTCCTGCCGATAGTGTTATTCCTCTTTCTTTCACAACATAATTGTAAGCGCCGGGTAAAGAAGAAATAAAATCGTGCAAGCCAATTTGTTTGGCAGCAGCTTTTACTTGTTCTAAAGTTATATTGGGATTATGAAGCGCAATATTATTAAAAATACTATCGTTAAATAAATGCACATCCTGCAAAACCACTCCTGTATTTTTTCTTAATTCTTCTAAATGATATTCGCAAATATTTTTATTGTCAATAGTAATCTCACCTTTATTTACCTGCCCGACTGCCTTGTTCGGGCGGGTTTCATAAAAACGACTTAATAAATTAATGATGGTTGATTTTCCGGCGCCTGTGGCTCCAACCAAAGCAATTGTTTCTCCACCTTTAATAGCAAACGAAATATTTTTTAAAACCCATTCTTCATTATTATAGGCAAACCAAACATTTTTAAATTCAATATTGCCGTTTACAGAATCAAAATTTAATTTTCCTTCGTCTTCAATAATTTCTTCGGTATCTAAAACTTTAAATACACGGTCAGCCGCTACAATGCCCATTTGTAAAGTGTTTAAACGGTCGGCGAGCATTCTTATTGGTCTGAACAACATATTTACCATCATCACAAAAAAAGTAATATCTCCCAAACCAATGGTTGAATGGTATTTTGTGCCAATAAACCAAATTAATAAAGCGATAGCAATTGCCGATAAAATTTCTACCACCGGAAAAAATATTGAGTAATACCAAATTGAACGAATGTTTGCTTTTCGGTGGCGGTCATTAATAATTTTAAATTTTTCATATTCACTATCTTCCCTGTTAAATAATTGTATGACACGCATGCCTGTAAGATGTTCTTGCGTAAACGCATTTAAAGAAGCCACTGCGTTTCTTACTTCGGTAAAAGTTTTTTTCACTCCATTTTTAAAAAGATTAGTGGCGATTAATAAAACCGGAACAGTGCTGAGAACAACTAAAGTGAGCACCCAGTTTTTCAAAAACATCACTGTCATAAAAGTAATGAGCATTAAAATATCGCCGCTTATAACAATAAAGCCTTCCGAAAAAACATCGCTTAAACTTTCAATATCAGAAATGGAGCGTGTTACTAAAGTTCCGACAGGTGTTTTATCAAAATAAGAATTTTTTAAGGAGACGATATGATTATAAACCTGATTGCGTAAATCTTTTACAATGCTTTGTCCCAAAAAACTGGTTAAATAAATATTACTGAATTGTAAAAACGCTTCAAAAATTAAAGACGCTAAAATAAAAATGCCAATGGTATTTAATCCTGAAATATCCCCTGTACCAATTACAAAATCGTTTAAGGCTTTACTGATAAGAAGCGGACGCACCACTGCGAAACCCGATAAGGTTAAGGTGATTAAAAGGGAGGCAATAAAATATTTTTTATAAGGCTTTGTGTAGGAAAGAATCCGCCAGATGAGTGAAAATTTTAATTTCTTTTCTTTGTCGCTCACAAAAATAATTCTGATGGATAAATTATGTTTACTAAAAATAATCCATGTGCAGGCACCGACATACCCGCTTCGGTGCGGTTTTTTTGCTCGATTATTTTTTTGAAATCTTCGATATTAATTTTATTTCTCCCTACCAAAAGCAATGTTCCCACAATAGCGCGCACCATGTTTCTTAAAAATCTAGCGGCAGTAATTTCAAAACACCATTCGTTTTCATTTATTTTTTTCCATTGGGCACTCTTCACCCAACAGTTATTGTTTTTCACCTGCGTATTTAATTTACTGAAACTTGTAAAATCCGTTGTGCTCAATAAAATTTCGGCGGCTTTGTTCATTAAGGTAAAATCTATTTCACCATATTGATACCAGGACGATTCTTCAATGAACGGATTTTTTTTCTGATGCAAAAAATAATGATAGGTGCGAGAACGGGCGTCAAATCTGGCGTGCGCAGTTTCTTTAACCAAAAAAATATTTTGTACGCCAATATCATTCGGTAAAATGGTATTTAATTTATATAAACACTGATTTAAATTATTTTTAATTTCTACACCCGAATAATCAAAGTGCGCAAAATAATTTTTGGCGTGCACGCCGGTGTCCGTTCGTCCGCAGCCTGTAATTTCAATTATTTCTTTTAAATACATTGATAATTTCTCTGTGAGCACTTGCTGAATAGTATTGGGAGTGTTGGCCTGCACCTGCCAGCCATTGTAATTGGTGCCTTTGTAAGAAAGTTCTATGAAATAACGATTCATTGCGCAAATTTAGCTATTAAAAGCGTAATTTTACATCTTTTACTATGACAAAAATTGCGAAGAATACTATTATTGAAGATGTAGAAATTATTGATACCTCTGCTGATGGAAAAGCAGTAGCGCGTTATGATAACATGGTTATTTTTTGTGAGGGCGGTGTTCCGGGTGATATTGTGGATGTACATATTTTTAGAAAGAAAAGCAGTTTTGCAGAAGGAAAAGTAGTGAAAATAAAAAAAGAATCACCCCATCGTACCAAACCTGCTTGTAAATATTTTGGAACCTGTGGCGGATGTAAATGGCAGAATTTAGATTACCAATCGCAATTAATTTTCAAACAAAAATTTGTACAGGATGCTTTGGTGCGAATTGGAAAATTAGATATTCCTCAAATACAAGCTATTTTGGCAAACGAAGATGGTTATTTTTACAGAAACAAATTAGAATTTTCTTTTTCTAATAAAAAATGGTTAACTCTTGAACAAATTCAAAACGAAACCGAAGTAGTTGATAAAAACGCATTGGGATTTCATATTCCCGGAAGGTTTGATAAAGTTTTGGATATTGATTTTTGTCATTTGCAGCCCGATCCTTCTAATCAAATTCGTAATGCCGTGCGCGATTATGCTCTTAAAAATAATTTAGGGTATTACGACATAAAAGGACAGAGTGGATTTTTAAGAACATTGATGGTGCGAATTACCGCTACAGGAGAAGTAATGGTGGTAGTTGGAGTATTTGATTTAATGGAAAAAGAATTATTCGGCTTGCTCGAACATTTAAAAAATAGTTTTCCGCAAATAAAATCTTTGCAGTATGTGCACTCTAATAAAGGGAACGATAGTTTAGATGGTTTGGAAATAAAGTTATATCGTGGACGGGAATTTATTTATGAGGAAATGGAAGGATTAAAATTTAAAATCAGCGCCAAATCTTTTTATCAAACTAATTCGAAACAAGCATATAATTTATATAAAATTACCAGAGAGTTTGCAGATTTAAAAGGAACTGAATTGGTTTATGATTTATATACCGGAACAGGAACCATTGCCAATTTCATTGCTAAAAATTGTAAAAAAGTGATTGGTGTTGAATATTTAGAAGATGCCGTTAAAGACGCCTTTGAAAATTCGAAATTAAATAATATTGAAAATACATTTTTTGTAGCGGGCGATATGAAAAATGTTTTGAATGAAGAATTTATTAAAATGCATGGTAAACCTGATGTAATTATTGCCGATCCGCCGCGAGCGGGAATGCATGAAGATGTAGTTTGTGTAATTTTAAAAGCAGCGCCGCAAAAAATTGTTTACGTAAGTTGTAACCCCGCCACACAGGCCAGAGATTTAGCAATGATGAATGAATTTTATAAAGTAACAAAAATTCAACCGGTCGATATGTTTCCACAAACGGCACATGTAGAAAATGTTGTTTTGTTAAAAAAAAAATAAAATGCTGGGATTAAAATTAGAAACCGATCCATCTTGGATAAACATAGCGGAGAAAAATTTGAACGAAATTCTCACCGATCACGCCTGGTGCGAACAAAAAGCAGCCACTAATGCCATTTCTTTAGTTGTAATTTTTCCTGAATATCCAGATATGGTGGATTCGCTTTTAAGTATTGCAAAAGAAGAATTAACGCATTTTGAAATGGTGCATCAAAAAATTAAAGACCGTGGATTTATTTTAGGATTCGAGCGTAAAGATGATTATGTGAATGAATTATACAAATTTATGCGCAAAGGCCACAAAAGAAAAATTGTTTTGGTCGACCGATTATTATTTGCGGCATTAATAGAAGCGAGAAGCTGTGAACGTTTTAAAATATTATCTGAACAAATTAACGACGTGGATTTAAAATTATTTTACCGTGACTTAATGATAAGTGAAGCCAATCATTATACCATTTTTTTAGGATTCGCCAGAAAGTGCGGAAGTGAGGTAGAGGATGTTGATAAACGCTGGCAGCAATGGTTAGATTATGAAGCAAAAATAATTAGAAGTTACGGTAAAAAAGAAACGATTCACGGCTAGCTACTAATTAGTCGAACCTCATATTCTCTATAAGCATTGATAACATTACGTTTGTTCAAAAACTGTGTGATAAAAATCTGCCGAAAAAGCTAAAAAAAGGTTTAAAAAGCGGCAGATTTGTATATGCTCGCAAAACAAAAAGACATAAATCAAATGGGGT
>JAHEYG010000046.1 GCA_023251725.1 Sphingobacteriaceae bacterium
ATGCAGAAAAACTATTGCAGATTTTAAATTCTGATCAGATAAAAAAATTAATTGCCAATAAATTTAATTTGTGGGAAAAATGGAGAATAGAAAAAGACAAAACTGCGGAGCATTTTTTAAGAATTAAGTGGGAGGATATGATTCGTTTTAAAAGGACTGATTTTAATTCTGTAAAAATTGAGGTGCACGATTACACAGCCGATGGTGCCGCCGCTATTGCCAATTCTATAACCAATTTTGTGGATTCGGTAAAAAACAACATGACAAAGGTGGTGGCCTTAAAAGCATACAACATTGTAAAGGAAGAATATGGAAATACGGTAAAAAGAATGAATGAACTGGAAGATAGCTTACAACTGCTTCGCCAGTTAGGTATTTTAGATTATAAAACTGATGTGGAAGCATACACAAAGAGCTATGCCAAGTCGCTCGAAAAAGGAAGTGGAAGCAAACTGTTAGAAGAAAAAATAAACGTCTTAAAAAAATATGGCGGAGCTTATTTTCAGATCAGCGAAAATCTAAGGAAATACCGCTTTAAATTTCCGGTGATAAAAGCCAAATATGATGAAGCCATGGTAAATTTAAATCAATCATTGCCATTCACATTTATAGTGGATAAAGCGGTCGCTAACGAATATAAAGCTAAACCCGTTAGATGGCTCATTATTTTAGTTTCCTCGTTATCTACCTTTATTTTATCGCTAATACTTTTATCTATTAGTGAAAAAATGAAAATTATTAAAAACAAATTAAATCCTTAACCGTGGAAAATTTTAATACCAGAGAAGTCATTGCCGTATTATTGAAAAATAAGAGGGCCATTTTGATTGTAGTAATTTTAGCTGCTATGGTTTCTACAATCGCTTCGTTTTTACTTAAACCAAAATTTAAATCGGTAGCAATTGTTTATCCGGTTAACCTGAGTCCGAGCTCTGAAGAGTCAAACACAGAACAATTACTTCAGTATTTTAATAGTGAAGAAGTAATGAATGCTGTTGCTAAAAATTTTGATTTGTACACGCACTATAAAATTGATACATCCGTGATAGGCTCTAAAAGTTTATTTAAAGTTTATTTTAATGAAAACATAAAAATTAGTCCTACACTTTATGAATCCATTGAAATTGAAGTAAAAGATGAAACTCCTGCAATGGCACAAAGTATTACACAAAGTTTAATTGACGAAACTAATAATTTGGTTTTTGCAGTGAAACGTGAAAGGCTTCAAGAATATATTACAAATACTTCAGGTGCCATTAATTACGAATTTAGCACTGTTGATTCTTTAAATTCTCAAATTAGTGCCATAAGAATAAAATACAACATTATTGATGTTAAAGCGCAGGCTAAATATTTAAGTAAAAAGTTTATCGACGATAAAGCACTTTCAGGTTCCGACAAAATTTTATTTGAAGGCTTAAAAAACAAAAGTGCCGAAATGGAAAAATTATGGAACATGATGAGCGGGCAAATGAAAACCCTTGCCGAATTTACCAATCAAAAAGACAGATACCTTTTTGATTTTAACAGCAAAATAAGTTTCACCAATATAGTTTCTAAACCAACTTTGCCCGATAAAAAATGTTTTCCCATAAGATGGATCATCGTTACGGTTTCTTCACTATCTGCTTTTGCCCTCGCCTGTTTATTTTTTATAATTACTAATAAAGCAATCCGCAAAGTTGATTAGGCTTAACAAAATAACTTTTTACTATTTACTCCTCGCATTCGCATACATTTTTGCTAATTGCTGTGTACTGGTATTTCGTCGCGATTTATTTTATGTATTTAATCTTGTTCCTTTAATTATTTTAATCATTTATTGGGCCATTTTTTCAATTGAAAAGGTAGTTTACATTATGGTTTTTTTTACCCCTTTAGCCATCACTCTTAAAGAATTAAAACTCAGTGAAAGTTTAGATTTAAGTTTACCCACCGAACCAATCATGGCCGGTATCATGCTTATTTATATTTTAAATGAACTTATGTTTAAAATAACACCTCGTAATATTCTTAAGCATCCCATAACAATTCTTATTCTCATTCAACTGACCTGGATGCTGATTACTTCCACCACCAGTATTGATTTTATAGTTTCAATAAAATATTTTACAGCACGAATGTGGTTTATTTTTAGCTGCTTTTTTATTATGACGCAATTATTCAAAGATAAAAAACATTTGTACCGTTTTATTTTTGCGTATGCCATTCCTTTGGCCGTGGTTTGTTTAATTACCATGTATCAGCATTCGCAATTTAATTTCGACGACAAAACCGCCGACTGGGTAGTATCACCTTTTTATAACGATCATACCGCTTACGGTGCAATATTAGCGATGTACATTCCGGTTATTATTAGTTTGCTTTTGCAAAAACAATTTTCATTAATATCGAAAACATATATATTCGGACTCTTAGCTATTTTTGTGGCCGCCATAATTTTATCATACGCTCGTGCAGGATGGCTAAGTTTAGCGGCAGCTTTCGGCATTTTTCTGACTCTTTTACTAAAAATAAAATTTAAAAATTTATTATTTACAGTTGCAACCTGTTTAATTTTATTTTTTACTTTACAGGATCAGATCATGATTGCTTTAGGCCGTAACAATACAGATTCGGAAGGTGGTATTGAAAAAAATATTTCTTCAATGACAAATATTACCACCGATGCTTCTAATTTAGAACGCATCAACCGATGGAGTTGCGCCTGGAGAATGTTTAAAGATGAGCCTTACTTGGGATGGGGGCCCGGAACTTATATGTTTAATTACGCGCCTTACCAAAAAAGCAATGAGAAAACAATTATCAGTACAAATTTTGGTGATAATGGAAATGCTCACAGCGAATATCTGGGGCCTTTAAGCGAACAGGGATTGCCCGGATTTGCAATTGTTGTAGCTCTGCTGTTCTCTTCTTTATTTTTAGGATACAGGTTATGTTATACGGTTAAAGACCGCGATCTTAAAATTCTTATTCACGGGGTGCTTTTAGGATTGTTCACTTACTTTGTTCACGGTTTTTTAAATAATTTTTTAGATACAGATAAAGCTTCAGTTCCCTTCTGGGGATTTTTAGCCATCTTGGTGTGTATTGATGTTTACCATAAACGCGCGAACAATGATACCAACGAAGTTACAGTAAGCCGGGATTCAATAGACGAAAAAAAATAATTTCTTAAGAGCATTTTATTGTAAGAAGCGCGATGTCATCTTCAAATAAATTTTCTCCCTTAAACTCTTCGGCATAATACATTACAGCATCGTTAATAAATTTAGCCTGAGATGAATTATTTTTAGAAATAATATCAATTATAGTTCGCTCACTTAAATAATCACCACCCGAATTAAGCGTGTCTGTTAATCCATCGGTGTAACAAAACAAAGTAAATTCATTTTGAAGATCTAATATTCCCAAATCAACCGGTGGCATATTTTCAGAAATTCCAAGTAAAGTGCAGCCTCTCGTTAATTGCGTTGCTATCTCGTCAACAATTAATATCGGCGGATTATGTCCCGCGTTGATGAACGTTAGTTGCCGGCTTTTGGTATTTATTTTTCCTAAAAAAATGGAAACAAATTTTTCGCCCTTGGCATTTTCCCAAACACGTTTATTCAGTTCCAAAATAATATCTTTTAAATTATGAGTATAATTAATTAAACTGTGAAGCGTAGCCTGAATATTACTCATTAAAAAAGCCGCTGCAATTCCTTTTCCTGAAACATCAGCTACACAAAAAACAAATTCGTGATTATTTAGTCTGATAAAATCATAATAATCGCCACTCACCTGCTGATGCGGAATATATTTTGCCGCCACTTTTAATTCTTCAGTATTGGGAAGATCACGCGGAAATAACATTTGCTGCATCGTTTGCGCCAACTCTAACTCCTTCGACATTTGCGCCTTTTGAATGGCCTGACGATACAGTTTCTTATTTTCAATTGCCACTACAATAATGTTGGTGAGCGTTTGAATGTAAGGCAAATGTTTTATGGCCGCACTCAATTCAATTTTTTGTTCATTCACATCGCCCAATAAAACATAGGCCAGCGGAGTTTGTTTATGATAAACCGGAATTACAATTTCGAAACTCTTACTTAGGTTACCGTGACTGAAACTCATCGTTTCAATTTCTTTAATGTTTAGCAACTCACTTTCGAATTGAATGTGATTAAATTTATCGGAGATGCCGTATTTTAAAATACAAGTCCATTCTTTATCAAAACTAAAAAGCACGAGCTTCCCAACCTTTAATCTGTTCTCCAAAATATCTTCATACAAGTCGAGTAATTGCGAGGTGGGCAAACTGTTGTTAATGGCTTTTGTAATTTCTAAAATGGCGTTAAGCTTTAAATCCTTAACGGTACGCGTGGTATGTTTTATCTGAATTTTTTTTTCCGACACTGGTGTTTACATTAAATAAACTGTTTCGTTTCCTTTTTTTGAAAAATCAGCATCAATGTGTTCTTGTAAAGTAGTTGATAAAGATAATCCCACAAAATCGGCTTTCACTGGATAACGCGTATGATTTCTATCCACCAAAACCAAAGTACTTAATCGTTTTACAGGCTTATCTAAAAACAATTTAACAGCATACATTAAAGTTTTTCCGCTATTTAAAACATCGTCAATTAAAATAACGGTTTTGTTACTGTAATCTTTTTCAGTAAAATCAATAACAGGTTGTGCCGACCATGGATTTTCTTTATCCAAAGTTATTTTACAAACTTTTATTTTAAGAGGAGAAATCTTTTTCAATATTTCTCCTAATCGCTGCGTTACTTTAAACCCGTTGCCATCAATGCCAACTAACAATAATTCTTTGGCCGAATAATTTTTTTCGTACACTTCGTAAGCCATACGGTTAAGTTTCTGACTAATTTGATTGGCGTCTAATATTTTTGTTTTTGTCATTAATACTATTTTTACGGTTGTCGAGTTTATCGAGACATTAATTCCTTTAATTTTTGCTTTACTTTTTCATTTGGTTCTACCAATGGTAAACGAACAGTTGCGCCGGTAATTTTTAAAATACTTAATGCATGTTTTATTCCGCCCGGATTTCCATCAGCAAATAACTGATCGGTAATATCCATTATTTTATAATGCAGTTTGCGGGCTTTATCCAAATCGTTTTTTAAAGCCGCCCGAACCATATCCGAAAAATCTTTTGGGAAAGCTTGCGCCACCACAGAAATTACACCTTCGCCCCCACTTGCAATAATTGGGAGGGTTAAATTATCATCGCCGCTAATTACCATAAAATCTTTTGGTTTGTTTTTAATTATTTTCATGCATTGCTCTACACTACCCGACGCCTCTTTAACGGCGATAATTTTTTTAAAATCTTTTGCTAAACGAACAGTTGTTTCAGGCGCAATGTTAGATGCTGTTCTTGCCGGAACGTTATATACTATTATTGGGAGCTTACTGGCTTTCGAAATTTGCTTGTAATGCTGATAAATTCCTTCCTGAGAAGGCTTATTGTAATAGGGAGAAACTGAAAGTATGGCTGAGAAATTTTTTGAATCCGCTTTTTTAATTTGCTTTACAACATCCGCAGTATCGTTACCGCCAATGCCAATCACTAATGGAATTCTTTTTTTAGTTTCCTTCACCACACAATCCATCACGCTTTGTTTTTCTTCTTTAGTAAGCGTAGCCGATTCGCCCGTTGTTCCCATCACCACCAAATATTCAACCTTGCCTTTAATTAAATGATTCACTAATTTTTTTAGCGCATCGTAATCAACGTTGCCGTTTTTTTTAAATGGTGTTACAATTGCTACACCTGTTCCTCTTAAATTTACATTTGACATAATAACAAAATTACAAAATTAATTAATTCTAATCATCTTCAAATAATTAACCGCCTCTTTTAAATAACCCTCCAATGAATCATTCCTGGAAGCCACCATACTAAAATCAAATAACTTATTGTATGATAAATTTTCTCTTCCCACTTTACATTTAGCATTTATTAATCCTGTTAATGCTTTCATTATTAATTCATCTATTAAATCGCAATTAATTAGTAAATCACATTCTACCTTTTTAATTTTTTCAATTGCTTCTGCATTCGGTAAACCAAAAAAATTCAAATCTTTTTTATTTAGCGATAAGAAACAATCTCCATTCTGAGTAATTTTATCATTATTAAAAACAACTATTTCTGTTTTCTTACCATGTTCTTTAATAAATTTTCTAAACTTTTCAGAATCCTGTCCCCTCCCAATTATCACAACCCTTAAAGAACCGCCACTCCATTCGACAAAGTTTTTTTTAATTTTTGCCGATTGCTCTCTTATCTTCCCGTTAATAATATAATTTGCAATGCTTTTAAACATCTTAAACCTTAAAATCAGACTGATTTACCAATCCTAAAAATTTATTCACCGTTTCCCTTAAACTCAAATTACTTTTTCCACCCGCTGCGTTTATATGACCGCCCCCGCTAAAATTTGTTCTTGCAAAAGTATTCACATCAAATTTTCCTTTGCTTCTGAAAGATAATTTTATAATTCCATCCTGCTCAACAAACAGCACGCAAAATTTTATTCCTTTAATGGAGAAAGGATAATTTACCAAACCTTCGGTATCGCCTTTTTGATAATTGAATTTTTTTAATTCGTCGGAAGTTAAAGTAATGTACGCCGCATTTTTTTCAGCGAGCACGTGCATTTTTTCGGTAAGCGAATATCCCAATAATTTCATTCTATGATAACTGTAAGTATCGTAAACCGCGCTATGAATTTCATTGGGAATCGCACCTTTATCCATTAAGTCGCCAATAATTTTGTGTGTATTAGCCGTTACGCTCGGAAAACGAAACGAACCGGTATCTGTCATTAATCCGGTATACAAACACGAAGCAATTTTTTTATCAATTAACTTTTTTCCTCCCAAACCAACAATCAAATCATAAATTAATTCGCAGGTGCTACAAGCCTTCACATCGTAAAACCAAAGCTGAGCAAATTTATCGGGCTGCTGATGATGATCAATTAAAACTTTTGTAGCCTTACTTTCATTCACAATTTCTCCCAATTTCTCCAGTCGTTTAAACGAATTAAAATCTAAAGTATAAATTACATCTGCTTTTTCAATTGCTTTTTTTACTTTATCGGCTTCGCGCTGAAAATTCAACACTTTATTATTTCCGGGCAACCAAAATAAAAATTCGGGATAATCATTCGGAACGATTACAGTTGCTTTCTTTTTTATTTTCAAAAAATAATTATACAAAGCCAGTGAAGAACCCATGGCATCACCATCCGGACTCCAATGCGTAACAATAACACTATTCTCCGATTTTTTTATTAGCGCCTTAAACTTCGCGAAACTATCTCTTTGCATTCTATAAAATTAAGACTATAAAAGTACTCATTATGCAAACATTTAAGAATAGCCTTTCAAATACGTTGATAAAAACTTGCATAAAAAGGGCTAAATAAGTATCTTTGCGCCCTTATTAAATTATAAAATTATGGCAGGAAACATCACTTTTACAATGCTGAAACCGGATGCGGTAGAAGCCAACAATATTGGTCCCATTTTAGCGAAAATGAACGAGGGCGGATTCAGAATTCTGGCCATGAAGTACTTGCGCCTAAGTAAAGAGCAAGCCGGGCAGTTTTACGCAGTGCATAAAGAGCGACCGTTTTATGGCGAGCTTGTAAATTATATGAGCGGTGGTCCTATTGTAGCAGCCGTTTTAACGAAAGATAACGCTGTGGCAGATTTCAGAAAATTAATTGGTGCGACCGACCCGAGTAAGGCGGAAGAAGGCACGATTCGAAAATTATTTGCAAAATCAATTGCTGCAAATGCAGTGCACGGTTCCGACAGCGATGAGAACGCAGGAATAGAAGCGAATTTCTTTTTCTCGCAATTAGAAAGATTTTAATTAACGAAGCCCCTCTTAGCGAGGGGTTTTCTGTTTTTATTAACAACCAAAAATAAAAAGAGTGAATTTTTTAAATTTGTTTAGCATCTAAAATAAAACACAATGGATACTTTAGAAAAAAATACAGATTACGAAACACAATTAAATGATTGGATTCAGCACGAGAAAGCGGCCATTGATTTAATTAGCGCGATAGGAAAATTATGGTTCGAAAAATCAATTGAATTGGTTTTGTTCAGGAATCAATTGGTGGATAGAAGTGCAAGCGAAATTATGAATTTGCATTTGTACGCAAAAAATATTGTAAAAAAACCAATTACCGTAAAAGAAACTGTTGCAATTGCCAATGAAATTTGCAAAGCAGATATTTGTCCGTCGCGAATAGATATCGGACGTTTGGGTTTCGAATGGCATCAGGAAAAAGATAAATACAAATCGGTTTCTGATTTTATCAATAATAAATTAAAAGATTTAATTGGTAAAACCCACACTATTCATCCCAAAGATGTAGTGTTGTTTGGCTTCGGTCGCATTGGCCGTTTAGCCGCACGCGAATTAATTGCGCAGGCAGGCAAAGGCGAACAATTAAGATTGAAGGCAATTGTTACCAGAGGAAACAGCGATGAAGAAATTACCAAACGCGCCGATTTGTTACGTACCGATTCGGTTCACGGAACTTTCCCCGGAACCGTAATTGAAGATTTAGAAAATAAAGCGCTCATTATAAACGGACATACCGTGCACATGATTAACGCCGATAAACCCAATGAAATTGATTATACAAAATACGGAATTAACGATGCGCTTTTAATTGATAATACGGGAGTGTATCGTGACCGTGAGCAACTAAGTTTGCATTTAACATCGAAAGGTATTTCGCAGGTTTTATTAACGGCACCCGCAAAAGGCGATGTGCCAAACATTGTACACGGTGTGAATCACGAAACGGTTGATATTAAAACGGAAAAAATTTATTCAGCAGCTTCTTGTACCACCAACGCCATTATGCCGGTGTTAATGGTAATTGATAAAGAATTAGGAATACAAAAAGGACATATTGAAACTGTGCACGCTTACACCAACGACCAAAACTTATTGGATAATTATCATAAAAAATATCGCCGTGGCCGTTCTGCTGCTTTAAATATGGTAATTACCGAAACCGGTGCCGAAAGTGCCTTGAAAAAAGTTTTGCCGCATTTGTCAGGAAAATTTACCGCAAATTCTGTTCGTGTACCAACGCCAAATGTTTCGTTAGCCATTTTAAATTTACAGGTAAACAAAGAAGTTACTAAAGAAGAAGTAAATGAAATTGTAAAAAAATATGCTTTGTCAGGAAATTTGGTTGAGCAAATTCAATATTCTTTTTCTAACGAATTAGTTTCTACAGATATTATTGGGAGTTCTTGTCCGAGTGTGTTCGATAGTCAGGCCACCATTATTTCGCCTGATAAAAAAAGTGTTATACTTTATGTTTGGTATGATAATGAGTACGGTTATACCCGCCAGGTAATTCGTTTCAGTAAATGGATTTCTAATGTGAGGAGAGCGGTTTATTATTAGGAATTATTTTCTTTGAAAGAAAGTCTCTATGAATTATCGAGGCTTTTTTATTTTAAACCAACACCAACGGCACCTTAATATTATGTCTTACGCTTTCAATCGTTGTTCCCAATAAAATATCTTTTATGGTTTTATGTCCGTGCGTACCCATTACTAGCATATCGCATAAATTTTTATTTACTAAACCGGGGATGGCGTTTTTTGGATTTCCGAAACCTAAAGCAATTTCGCATTTGTAACCTTTGTCGGTAAATTGTTTTTCGTATTGTTTTAAGAACTGATAATCTTCTTCGCGTTCCATATCAAAAGCATCTTCGCCGTAAACGGAGGCATTGGCGCTTTCTAAAACGTGTACTAAAAAATATTCCGTTTCTTTACCTCCCATTTTAATGGCTTTATTAATTGCTTTATTATCGCTGGTACTAAAATCAACTGTGATTGCAATTTTTTTATAGTCGCCTTGCTCTTCAAAATTAATTGGCAAAATATCTCCATGAAATTTCATATTTTTCGCAGCATCATTTTTCTTTATTAAGGGAACAAAAACAATATACAATAACATGATTACACAAAATAAACACAGAGGCACAATGGTAAAACTTATAATAATCGGATTTTCGGAAGCAATAATCACATCTGCCAATTCTTTATAAACCATTTTAATATTTAATCCAATAATAATTATTGCCGACACCCAAGAAACAATTTTTTGCCAGAGCGGAATTGTAAATTCTCCCATCTTATTTTTATCACTCACAAAATGTATCAGCGGAATAATTGCAAACCCTAATTGCAAACTCAAAATAACCTGACTCAAAATCAATAATTTTCCGGTACTGCTTTCTCCCAAAATAATTATTGTTAATAATGCAGGAACAATTGCAATTAATCGCGTTAACAATCTTCTTATCCAGGGTTGTAAACGCAAATTTAGATACCCTTCCATTACTACTTGTCCGGCTAAGGTTCCTGTTATTGTTGAACTTTGTCCGGCTGCAATTAAGGCCACGGCAAATAAAATCGGCGCCATGGTGCTTCCTAACATTGGTTCCAATAATCGGTGTGCATCCTGAATTTCGCTTACGTTATTTACACCTTTAGTATAAAACGAAGCGGCAGCTAAAATTAAAATGGCGGCGTTTACAAATAAAGCGAGATTAAGTGCAATGGTGCTATCCACCATATTAAAACGAATTGCTTTTTTTATATCGGTAGGGGTGCGTTCAAATTTTCGCGTTTGAACTAATGAGCTGTGTAAATATAAATTGTGCGGCATTACTGTGGCACCAATAATTCCAATGGCAATGTAAAGAGCATCTTCGTTGGCAATGCCGGGAATAATTCCTTTTGCTACTTCTCCTAAATCAGGTTGCGCTATCATTAACTGAATAAAAAATGAAACTCCGATTAAAACAACCAGACAAATAATAAACGCTTCGAGTTTACGAATGCCGCGATTCAATAAAAATAATAAAACAAAACTATCCAAAACAGTAATGCAAACGCCGGTTACCAACGAAACTCCGGGGAATAATAAATGAATTCCTATTGCCATTCCTATTACTTCTGCTAAATCGCATGCGGCGATGGCAATTTCGGCAAGTACGTACAAAAATAAATTTACTAAACGCGGATAATTTTCGCGGCTGGCTTGCGCCAAATCTTTTCCGGTAACAATGCCTAATCGCGCGCAATGACTTTGCAATAACAAGGCAATTAAATTACTCATTAACAAAACCCAAATTAAAGAATAACCAAACTGACTACCGCCGGCAATATCTGTAGCCCAATTACCCGGATCCATATAACCGACGCTAATCATGTAAGCAGGTCCTAAAAAAGACAATAACGTTCGCATACCGCCTTTTTTACTGGTGTTTACCGAAGCATGAACTTCTTCTAAAGATTTGCCGGAGGCTTTGTTCATTTTTTATTTTCCACTAAAATATTTGAAGCGGCTTTATTACTTAAAAACAAAATATGTTTATTATTAATTTTTATTTTCATGGATTGATCGTAATCATTCCAATCTTCAATTTTTAAATTATCTCCTAATTTTAAGCCGCTGTTAGAAATATATTGTAAAAAAGATTTGCTGTGATCGGTAACTCCTGCTATTATCAAACTTGCTTTGCGATTTGCAAGAGATAATGAAAATGATTTTTGTGTACTAAATTTTCCGGAAGCATCAGGAATGGGATCGCCATGCGGATCGAATTTTGGTTTTCCTAAAAAATCATCCAGCTTTTCAATTAACTCGTCGCTGCGAATGTGTTCCATTTGTTCGGCAATTTCATGCACTTCATCCCAACTGAATTTTAATTTCTCCACCAAAAAAACTTCCCACAAGCGGTGCTTGCGAATAACTTTAATAGCAGTTATTCTTCCCTTCTCGGTTAATTTCACACCTTGATACCGTTTGTAAGAAATTAATTTTTTTTCAGCCAATCGTTTAAGCATATCCGTTACAGTAGCCGCTTTATTTTTTAATCGGTCGGAGATTTGATTCGTGGTCACTTCTCCCGCTTCATAAAAATGACTCAGCGCATAAATGGCTTTCAAATAGTTTTCTTCCGTAAAGGAAATTTCCATATCCAAAAGTAATTAATTTTATCGTACTAAACAAATTTTTAGACCAGTCTAAATTTTTAAAACACCGCATTTTCACTCTTAAAACCATCCCCCGTATTGGGGGAATTTCATAAAATACAAATTGCCGATTCTTATCTATATGATTTACATACCCTTATAAGAAGGCCAAAATCTTAAAAACTTCATATTTACTTGGGTGCTTTCACATATTGTATTAGTTTTGTTACACTAAAATTTTTACAATGAAAAAATTAAATCTTATTCTTCTTTCAATTTCTTTTTTAGCCGCCAATTCATTCGCGCAAAAACAAGAAACTGCTAAGCCCGCAGAACCAACAAATCCCCTATTGAAAACTGAAACTTATTCTTCACTTTCTTTCAGAAGTATCGGCCCTGCTGTTACCTCTGGTCGTATCGTTGATATCGCCATCAATCCAAAAAACAAATACGAATGGTATATTGTGGCAGGCGCCGGCGGCGTTTGGAAAACTTCTAACGCAGGCGTAAGCTTCGCGCCAATTTTCGATGGACAAGGCGCCTACTCTATCGGCTGCATTGCCATGGATCCAAATAACACCAATGTAATTTGGGTGGGAACAGGCGAAAATAATAATCAGCGCGCTGTAGGTTACGGTGATGGTTTATATAAAAGTGAAGACGGAGGTAAATCGTGGAAAAATGTTGGCCTTACAAAATCGGAACACATTGGTAAAATTGTAATTGACCCTGATAATTCTGATAATGTTTATGTAGCGGCATACGGACCGTTATGGAACGCCGGTGGAGAAAGAGGAATTTATAAAACTACAGATGGCGGAAAAACATGGAAGCAAATTTTAAACGTGAGCGAAAATACAGGTTTTAACGAAGTATTAATAGATCACAAGAACACCAATATTTTATATGCTGCCGCCCATCAGCGTCGCCGCCACGAATGGACTTATATTAGCGGTGGTCCGGAAAGCGCGATTTACAAAAGTACAGATGCCGGTTCAACCTGGAATAAATTAACTAACGGTTTGCCAACAACTGACATGGGGAGAATTGGAATGGCAATCTCGCCGGTTAATACAGATGTTGTTTATGCAATAATAGAAGCCACCGAAGGAAAAGGATTTTATAAAAGTACCGACCGCGGCGCCAGTTGGAACAAACAAAGCGAATGGAATACTGCAGGAAATTATTATCAGGAAATTTACTGCGACCCAAAAAATGTGGATAAAGTTTATTCATTAGACACCTGGGCGCAAGTTACAACCGACGGTGGAAAAACATTTAAAGGCTTAGGAGAAAAAAATAAGCACGTAGATAATCACGCTATTTATGTTGAGCCGAGAAATACCAATCATATTATTATGGGATGCGACGGCGGCTTGTATGAAAGTTTTGACGGCGCCGCCACCTGGGATTTTAAATCTAATTTACCACTCACACAATTTTACAAAGTGGCGCTTGATAACAGTAAACCATTTTATTACGTGTATGGAGGAACGCAAGATAATAATACTTTGGGCGGTCCGAATCGTACAATAAGTGCAAGCGGAATTACAAATGCCGATTGGTTTGTGACTTGCGGAGGCGATGGATTTCAATCGCGTGTTGACCCTAATGAACCAAACATTGTTTATTCTGAATCGCAATACGGCGGCTTAGTTCGTTATGACAGGCAATCGGGAGAGAATGTAGATATCAGACCGCAGGAAAAAAACGGAGAAGCTGCGTACAGATGGAATTGGGACGCACCGTTATTAATCAGTGCACACGATAACAAACGAATTTATTTTGCAGCCAATAAAGTTTTTAGAAGTGATGATAGAGGAAATACCTGGAAAGTAATTAGCGGAGATTTATCGCGACAAATTGATCGCAACAAATTACCGGTGATGGGAAAAGTTTGGAGCATGGATGCAGTGGCAAAAAATCAATCCACTTCCATTTACGGAAATTTGACTGCGCTATCTGAATCTCCTAAAAATGAAAATATTATTTACGCCGGAACTGATGATGGATTAATTCAAACTACAAGCGATGGCGGAAAAACGTGGAATAAATCTGCAACATTCCCCGGAGTTCCAACTTTTAATCCCGGCGGAGTTACGTTGGGTCCGATTGTTACTTATATTTTTGCTTCGCAATTAGATGAAAATATTTCTTACGCTGTTTTAAATAATCATCGTAACGGCGATTTTAAACCCTATTTAATAAAAACTTCCGATAAAGGAAAGACCTGGACAAACATTACCGGCAATCTTCCTGAAAAAGGTTCTACTTATTGTATTATCGAAGATTATAAAAACAAAGACCTTTTATTTTGCGGAACAGAATTTGGTTTTTATTTTACTAGCGATGGCGGAAAAAACTGGATTGAAATTAAAAGCGGTTTACCAGAGGCAATTTGTATTAAGGACATCGCGATTCAAAAACGCGAAAACGATATTGTTGTGGCCACTTTCGGAAGAGGATTTTATGTAATTGATAATTATAGCCTCTTACAAAATATTAAAAAAGAAGATTTAGATAAAAAGGCCAACATTTTTCCAATAAAGGATGGTTTGGTTTTTGTTGAATCGCGACCTTACGGTCACACAGGAAAGTCGTTTCAGGGCGCGTCGTTTTACACAGCTTCAAATCCGCCAATTGGAGCTACCATTTCTTATTATATAAAAGAAGCGCACAAAACATTGAAAGATAAACGCAAGGATTCAGAAAAAGAAAAAATAAAAAATAATAAAGATGTTTTTTATCCGAGCGCAGATACCATTCGACTGGAAGATCAGGAAGAAGCCGCTTATATTATTTTAGTAATCACTGATGAACAAGGCAATGAAGTAAGAAAACTAAAACAAACTCTTACCAAAGGAATGAATAAAGTTACCTGGGATGGCAGAATGGAAGTTACCGGTCCGGTTACTTTTTATGTTCCAAGCGGCGATAATCCTTATGAAGATACGGATAAAGGTGCGGTTTGTGTTCCGGGAAAATATTTTGCACAAATTGTAAAAGTTTATGATGGAAAAGTAGAACCGCTTTGCGATAAAGTTTCTTTTAATATTGTAACGCTTCAAAATTCCAGCATTTCGATTCCTGATCAAATGCAAATGGCGGAATTCAATAAAACTTTAGCTGAATTCAGGCGTGTTGTTATGGGAAGTAATGATTATTTGGGGAATATGAATGAACGAATAAAATTTTTAAAAGCCGGATTGCAAAAAGGCCCAACCACCACTCTTAATTTATTAACGGAGGTAAAAAATATTGAAAAGCAAACAAAGGACATCGCTTTTGTTTTGCACGGAGACGCAAGTATTGCAAAACACGAATTTGAAACTTTACCAGGAATAATTGGGTCTCTCGAAAATATGGTTGGAGGAACCTGGTCTCATTCGTTGGGAGCAACTGCAACTTATAAGGAAAAATTATCCGAGCTAAAAGAAAAATTTAAACCGGTTTATAAACAAATTACAGAAGCTTCAGCGAAATTATTTGAACTAGAAAACAAATCGGAAAGTTTAAAATTACCATCCACGCCTGGAAGATTGCCAAAGTTTGAATAGTTTAATAAGGATCAATGTCTATTTGAACTTTAAAGTTACTGCTTTTATTTTGCGCGTGAAGACGATTAATTTCTTCACCAATAAAATTTCGTGTTTGACTTAACGAAAGCGATTTATCCACTTTAATTAAAATTCGTTTGTAATAATTATTTCTTATTTTGGAAATTAGAGGAAATTGCGGACCTAGAACATCCTTCAAAAATATTTTTTTTAAATTGATTACCAACTCTTCACTTAAATTATTTACAATATTCACATCCTTTGAAACCACATTTAATTCTATTAATCTTGAAAATGGGGGGTAATGATATTGTTTTCGTTCCGCCAGCTGATTACTATAAAACAAACGTTGATCGCCATTAATAATATATTGAAGCAAAGGATGAGCCGGCTGCGAAGTTTGAATGTACACTCTGCCTTTTTTATGTTTACGCCCTGCTCTTCCACTTACCTGAGTAATTAATTGATAAGCGCGCTCGTGCGAACGGAAATCCGGAAAATTTAAAAGTGTATCCGCATTTAAAATTCCTACCACACTCACATGATCAAAATCCAATCCTTTGGTCACCATTTGCGTGCCAATTAAAATATCAATATTTTTTTCTTCAAAATCTTCTATAATTTGTTTGTAGGCAAATTTGCTTCGTGTTGAATCTAAATCCATTCGCGAAATACGCGCTTCAGGAAATAAAATTTCTACTTCTTCTTCAATTTTTTCGGTGCCAAGTCCTTTATAACGCAAATCATTATGTCCGCACGCACTGCAAACTTTTGGCGGCGAAGTGGTGTATCCACAATAGTGACACATTAATTTGTTTGAATTTTTATGATAAATAAGAGAAACATCGCACTGCACACAATGTGGAATCCATCCACAGCTGTGGCACTCGGTGTAAGGGGCAAATCCGCGTCGGTTTTGAAATAAAATTACCTGCTCTTTATTTTTAAGAGCCTCTTTAACCGCATCAAATAACGGCGGAGTTAAAATCGTATTTTTTTGATGCGTTAATTCAAAATATTTCACATCGCATATAACGGTCTCGTTAGAAAGATGGTCGCTGTATTTTTGAGTAAGTTCTACAAAACCATATTTGCCGGTAACAGCATTATTGAATGATTCGAGCGAAGGGGTTCCGGAACCCAGTAACACTTTTGCTTTATGTAGGGTGGCTAAAAAAATTGCGGAGTCACGCGCATGATAACGTGGCGAAGGATCGTGTTGCTTAAAAGAATAATCGTGTTCTTCATCAATTATAATTAATCCCAAATTTTTAAACGGCAAAAATAAAGCAGAACGGGCTCCAATTACCACACAGTAGTCTTTTTCTTTAATTTCTTCGTTCTGATTTAAAACATTGTTCCAAATCTCTACCCTTTCATTCTCACTAAATTTAGAATGATAAACGCCGGCTTTATCGCCAAAATAAGCGCGCATACGTGTTGTGAGTTGCGTGGTTAATGCAATTTCGGGAACTAAATATAAAACTTGTTGCCCATTATTGATGGCTTCTTCAATTAAAGCGGCGTATATTTCGGTTTTTCCACTACCGGTTACACCGTGAAGTAATGTTGCATCGTATTTTAAAAGCGTTTCTTTTATTTCTTTTAAAGCAATTTTTTGCGGAGGCGTTAATTCTTTTTTAAATATTTCAGAATTCTCGAATTGTAATCTCCCCACTTCAAATTTTTGTTCTTCTAAAATATTTTTTTTAATTAAACTGTTTATTGAAGAATTATCACATTTAGAAAGAAGTTCCGATTTTTTAATCCATTCTTTTATTTTATGTTCGCCGGTTTTGTTGAGATGCAAAAAATAAAGTAAAGCCTCTGCTTGTTTGAAGGCTTTCGATTCTAATTTATCTAAAGTTTCCTTTAATTTTGGTTCGTTCAGATATTGCGGTTTCAATTTTATAAAAGGAACTAATTTGGGTTTGTACTTTTCTTTTATTTCTTCCAACACAACAATTGCCTTTTTCTTCAACAAATCGCTTACCGTTTTATGAATGGTTTTTATTTTCAGAAGTTTAACACCTTCATCAAAACTCAATGTATCCGTTTGATGAAGATGTTCAATTAAAACATGTTCCTTCTCCGAAAAATAATCGTGCTCACATTCTTCAAAATTAAATTGAGGGTTCAATTGAATATGAGAAATACTGCTGAGCTTGAGCGCCGATGGTAATGCGGCATTCATCACTTCGCCCGCACCGCACATATAATAAAATGCTATCCAATCCCACAATTTTAATTGCTGCTCCAAAACAACCGGGCGCTCATCTAAAACCGACTCAATGTATTTGGCTACATAATCCTTTGGCGCGTTGTTGTGAATGGCGTAAATAATTCCACTATAAAATTTTGATTTTCCGAACTGAACTAAAGCTCTTTTACCGATTTCCACATCTTCATTTAAATCCACAGGCACACGATAGGTGTATTTTTTAGGCACCGCAAGGGGAATAATTACATCTACAAAATAAGTTGTACGTTCCAATTTATTTTCTAAAAATTAAAATTAATCTTTTCGAATTTTCTTTTTCAAAAGCGTTTAAATCATAATCCCCAAAGGTTTCCAATAATTTAAATCCGGCATTCACCGAAAATTTCATGAAATCTTCTTTCGTGAGCAACGAAACTTTTTCTTCAAAAAATATTTTTTCCTTGGCGTCAATGACTTCTATTCTCTTAATTATTTTTTTATCGATGAGTGTTTTAAAAATTTTAAAACCAATTTTTTCTATTTCCACTTCGTAAGAAGACCCAACGTTTTTTAAAACGCGATTAGAATTAAAAAAATCGATCACAAATATTCCGCCAGGTTGCAAACTATTGTAAACGGTTTTAAAAACCTTAGAATTATCTTTTTCGTTTTCAAAATAACCAATGCTTGTAAATAAATTTAAAACGTGTGAAAAATAATTTACCCGAAATGGCGCTCTCATATCGTGTATGTAAAACTCTAATCGTTCGTTGGATTGCTCTGCTATCCAATTGATATTTTGCGCTGCCAAATCCGTTCCCACTACGTTATATCCTTTTTTGTTTAGATATAACGAGTGCCTTCCTTTACCGCAAGCTAAATCCCAAATGAGATTGGATTTATTTAGATGTAAATGTTCAGAAAGTTTATCAATGAATTGAGCGGCCTCATTTTCATCTCTGTGTTTATACAAAATATGATAATAAGGCGAATTAAACCAATCTTTAAACCATTCCGACGTTTGCATGAAATCAAATTTACTAAAACAAAAACACCCTCACAATTGGTAAGGGCGTTTGATGTAATAAGTTTTTAAGAATGAAAATTAATTTGCTGATACTTTAACAAACTGATATTTTTCAAATTCCTTTTTTCTTAATTCATGGTCGTTTCTCCATGGAGGACCGCCAACGCTCGACGATTTAGAAAACTTAAGTTTGCTTACATTACCACCTTTTGCTTCAACAGCTGCCTTAATTTTTTCAGTAGTAATTGTAGCACGAGAAGCAGCCAATTCAGGATTACCTTTGAATAATTTTATACTCGGCACTTTTGATGCGCTGGCGTTAATACTTACGTTAACCGTTTTCTTTTTACTTAAAGCCACCACCCTGTCAATAAAACTAATCCAGATATCTTCTGCTTCATCAATTTTATTCATGTTATATGTAAAGTAAAATTGATATTTGCTCGGAGGTAATTTAGCAACGGCATTCGGGTTTTCAATATATAAAACTTTATTATAAACTTTATTGGCCTTTGTATTGTTAGTGGTGAAATACGTTTTTTCGGTAGTGGCGTCATCTTTAAAAGCAGATAAATCATAATTAACATCAGAATCCAGATTAATATCTTTTAATTGTCCCTTCTCATCGGTTTGTCCTTCAAATTTACTTCCATCGTTACCCACTAAAACAATATTTGCATTTGAAATTATTTTTTTCTGTTTCGGATTATTGTAAACAATTACGTTAAGGGAAAGGCTGTAAAGACTGCTTTTGGTTTTACCATCTAAATAAATTAATTCAGTTATATTTTTACTACTTTTTACTCCTATAGTATTAAAATTACTCACTAAAGATTTCTTGCCGCCTAATTCGGCCATAACAGTATAATTTTTTTCACCCGATATAACAGTGCCATCTTTTTTTCCATGCTCATCAGAAGTAAAGTTTTGTGCTGTACCTGATTTTTCAGTTAAAGTAATTTGCGCTCCCGGTACTGCTTTTTTATCTTTTGGATTATTAAGAACCACAACATTTAAAATAATGCCTTTAGTTTTAACTACCACTTTACCGTGAATGTTTACAGGTTCAAGACTAATTTCCTTTTTAATTTCCTGGTAAGCTAACTCGTTGGTTACAAAAATATCTTCGCTAAAAAATTCTTCGCCGTGCGACTGATAAGAAAAATTATATTCTTTTCCGGGAGGTAAAATCGTAGTAAAGGTTCCGTTTATTTTTGGGCGGTAACTTCCCACAACTTCCCCGCTTATCTTATCGTACACCATAATCATTAAATCATCAGGTAACTTTTCGCCTTCGGCAGGAATAATCTGACCTTTAAATAATGCCAGCGGTTTTTCGGCTGCGCCCGGAATGGAAATCATGTAAATATCTTTATCGCCGGTGCCACCTTCTTTTGCTGAAGAGTAATAAGATCTTTTCCCATCTGGAGAAACCACTAAATAAACATCATCATCAGGTGTATTAATCGGGCTACCTAAATTGATAGGGTCGGAAAATTTATTTTCGTCATCTAAAATACAAAACATTAAATCAAAGCCTCCCATTGAACGATGACCTTTTGAAGCAAAGAAAAATGATCTTCCATCCGGATGAATAAATGCGCCGTCTTCATCATATTCGGTATTTACAGCTCCTCCAACATTTAAAGCTTTACTCCATTTACCATTCGGTAATTTTACACAACGATAAATATCTTTTCCGCCTTTTCCGCCCGGACGATCAGAAACAAAATATAAAATGGTTCCATCTGCATTTAAACAAGCGTGCGACTCCCAATATTTTGTATTAATATCTGAACCAAATTGCTGTAAAGAACTCCATGTTTTTCCATCCCACTGTGAATAATAAATATTTCCATTACCTCCATCATCACGATAAACTATTAAAGTTTGTCCGTCGGGAGTTAAGTTAATGGAAGCTTCGTGTCCGTTTGTATTCACGAATTCACTTAAAGGAAGCGGTTTGCTCCATCGACCCGCATTATCCTTGTAAGACACAACAATGTCTTCGAAATATTGACCGTCAGGCGTTCTTTCAGCTCCTGTACTTGTCGGGCGACGTGTTGTAAAAATAAGCATTCGCTCATCGGCACTTAATACCGGGCTAAAATCGGGATATTCAGAATTAATGCTGTCTCCCAAATTACTAATTTGTACATTCATTGGAACGGCAACAAGTTCTTTGGCGTATTCGCTTTGTTTGCGGTAATAAGCTAAATCTTTTACCCATTGCTTATCAGCCGAAATGTAAGCTGCAAATTTATCATATTGCGCAATGGCCTCATCAAATTTATAATTAATATGTAAAGCTTGTGCGTAATAAAAAAAAGTTAATGGAGGCGCCGCTTTTTCGTTGGGATCGTCCATTTTGTAAGTCTTAACAATATTGGTCACCGCTTTAGCTAAATAAGATTCAGCTTGTATTTTTTTACTGTAAGATTTTAAATAACAAACGCCGAGATTATAATTAATGTTAGCCGAAGAAGAATCTAATTCATAAGCACGTACAAAATTTTTTAAAGCTAAATCGTAATTTTCTTCGAGAGTTAGAAAAGAACCTTCCCTAAAATAATCTTTATAAGTACCGTTTGGCATTTGCGCAATGCCGGAATAAACAATTAGAGAAAATACAATTAAAAAAAACTTCTTCATTTTATGCAATGGATTTTAAAGAAACAAATATAGAAAAATAATAGACTAAAGTTATGTTTTTATAACTGAAAAAGGATGTGGATGCAACAAAAATTTCAACAATTATATTTTAATAAGATTCTGGTTTACTAAATCGTTCTATTAATATCCCACGCCTCCAAATAATCGGCAATTTTTCTTAAAAAGCTGCCTCCTAAAGAGCCATCTACCACCCGATGGTCGTACGACAACGACAAAAACATAAAATGTCTTATACCTATCAAGTCGCCTTGAGGCGTTTCTATTACCGCAGGCTTTTTCTTAATGGCGCCAACAGCTAAAATAGCGGCCTGAGGCTGATTAATGATGGGCGTTCCCATAATGTTTCCAAAATTACCAACATTACTTATGGTAAAAGTACCGCCCTGAATTTCGTCGGGCAATAATTTATTGGTTCGCGCTCTTCCTGCTAAATCATTTACCGATTTTGTAATTCCAATTAAATTTTTTTCATCCGCATTTTTTATTACCGGCACAATTAAATTTCCGGAAGGTAAAGCCGCCGCCATACCGATATTTATATTCTTACGTTTTATTATTTTTGTTCCGGAAGGATCAACCGAAACATTTATCATCGGATAATCTTTTATAGCCTTAACCACTGCTTCAATGAAAAGCGGAGTAAAAGTTAACTTCTCACCTTCCCGTTTTTCGAATTCCTTTTTCATTTTTTCTCTCCACAATACTAAACTGGTAACATCCGCTTCTACAAATGAAGTAACGTGAGGAGAAACATGTTTGCTCATTACCATATGATCAGCAATGAGTTTGCGCATACGGTCCATTTCAATTATTTCATCACCCGCATTAACAGAAACCGCCGGACGACTAATATTTAAATTAAAATCGCCACTAGTTTGTGTTTTTACATTGTCGGAAGAAATTTTTTGTGAAGCTCCCGATTTATTTCTATTGGGAAGATAGGCTAAAATGTCAGATTTAGTAACCCTTCCGGCCTGACCGGTACCTTTAATGTTATCCATCTCATCAACGGCAATACCTTCTTGTTTGGCAATATTTTTTACAAGGGGCGAATAAAATTTGGAAGATTTACTAAAATCGACATTTGTAATTGGAGTCACTGTTTTTGTTTCGGAAACTGTAGCAGTTATTACTCCGGCCGTTTTTATTTCGGGTGTATTTATTTTAGGAGTTTCAGTTGCAACTGAAGAAGTGGAAGAAATTGTAGCAATAACGGTTCCCACCTGTACCACATCACCTTCTTTAAATAATTTTTTAGTGAGGATTCCTTCAAAAGGAGACGGGATTTCGCTATCCACTTTATCGGTGGCGATTTCAAGCACTGTTTCATCCACTTTAATAGTGTCGCCTTCATTTTTGCTCCACTTAATAATGGTTGCTTCAGCCACACTCTCTCCCATTTTAGGCATTATTAATTCAAACTGCGCCATTTTTTATTTTAATATTATTGTAAACATAAAATGAATAAATCTTAAATCAAAAAAATTAAATTTTCACTCCTATAATCAAAATATCATCTACCTGTTCTAAACTTCCCCGCCAACTTTCGATGGTAGCATCGAGTTTTTGTTTTTGTTGTTCGGAAGGCAATTTACTTACTTCTAACAACAAATGACGGAAATTTCCGGCCATAAATTTTTTCCCTTTCGGTCCGCCAAACTGATCGGCGTAACCATCCGAAAAAATATACACCATATCGCCTTTTTTTAATTTAATTTTTGTGTTCGAAAATTTTTGTTTCTCTCCCACAAATGCTCCCACCGGAAATTTATCGGCCTTGTATTGTATTAGTTGTCCGTCGCGAATTAAATATAAAGGATTAAAGGCAGCAGAATATTGTAATTCCAGATTATCGAAATTAAGCGCGCAAAGAGTCATGTCCATTCCATCTTTGGTTTGTTTTTCGCTTAAGCCAACATGCAAAGTTGAAACCACACCCTCGTTTAATTTATCCATTATCTCAGCCGGCGAATTTAAATTGGTGTTGTTAACGGTATCTTTTAAAATATTAGATCCAACAATACTCATAAATGCTCCGGGCACACCATGACCGGTACAATCTACCGCAGCAAAATAAACTTTACCGTCTTTTGTATCGAGCCAATAAAAATCGCCGCTTACAATATCTTTTGGTTTATATAAAACAAATGAGTTAGGAAGTAGTTGTTTAAATAATTCGGGCGGAGGTAAAATTGCTTCCTGAATTCGTTTGGCGTAGTGAATACTATCGGTTACTTGTTTGTAAATAATTTCCAGCTCTTTTCCTTTCTCCTGAATTTCTTCTTTTTGACGAACCACCTCTTCGGTACGTTCAATTACTTTTTGCTCTAACACGCGCTCGTTCTCTGCTAAGCCATCTCTCATTTTAAGTAATGCGTGTCCCAAACTATCGTCATCACTCAGGGGTTTAAAATGCGCGGCGAAATTTCCGGTTCCGGTTTGTTTTGCAAATTCTGTTGTTGATTCCATGGATTCAACTAAACTGTTTAGCGCTGTTCCCATTTCTCCGATTTCATCGGTGCGTGAATCGATTCGTTCTTTAGGAAGAATTCCTAATCCCATCGACAATAACATTTTTTTAAGTTGTTGGACCGGTTTTACAATTGAGCGCACAGTAAAAAAAGCAACGAGCAAACCGCCCACCCCCAATGTTATTCCTAAATATTCTACAAACGAACTTAAAAATTTAAAGGAAGTAAACATTTGTTCTTTTACTTCATCGCCTGTTTGCTTTTTAGACTCGATTAAATTATTAAGTTTTCCGTATAATATTTTTAGATCCGATTCTGCATTATCAAAAGCATCTTGTGCCGGAAAATAAACTGATACATCTTCATACGCTTCCAATGAATTTAAAGGCGACATAATATCCTGTTGATAGGTGAGAAACAAAAGTTCAGTTTGACTTTTAATTTCCCTGAAAGTTCTTATTTCTTTTGGATTCCACTTTTTTGACAATTCGGTAATTGTATCTCTTTTGGCAGGATAATCTCTGGAAATAAGATTTTTTAATTCTTCCCTTCCGCCATCGTTAACGTTTTTACTGTAATACCATTTTGAAATGAGTGTTTGTGAACGCTGCAATAAAAAGTTGAATTCTTTTAGGGCTGCCACACTGGGTGCTACCTGGCCCACCACTTCTTCTGTTTTTTTGCGGCTGTCGTTTAAAGTAGACAGAGTTAATAAAAAGGCAATAATGGTAATTACAATCAACGTGCCGAAGCCCGTTCCAATTTTTTTTCCGATTGTAAATTTAAATGCCATATTAAATTTTAAAACTATTGTCCTTGTTTAGCGTCTTCCAGTTTTTTGTTAAACTCCAATGATTTTTCAGTTTCATTTAAAGCCTGATAAATTTGTCGCAGACTCTCCAGAGCTTTCAGATTTTTTGGGTCGAGAGAATATACTTTATTCATGAATGGCAACGATTGTTTAAATAATTTGTTGGAGTTATCCTGAATGACTTCCAGTTTATCAAGAGGAGTATCAATCGACATTTGATTAATTAAGCCAACACCCTGATTGTAGTACACGATTCCTAAATTAATATTGGCGCTAATATTTTTAGGATCGAGTTCAATCACTTTCATTAGCGCAACTTTTGCAATTTCGCCGTATTCAGATTTCGTTGGATTGGAATTATATAATTCTGAAAATCTTGAACCCACCGCAGAATAAAATTCAATGTCTTTGGCTTTAAAATCGAAAGTGGAATCTACTTTTGAATAATTTTCTTTGTATTTTTTAAAGGCGATGTTGCTTTTTTCATAATTCAAAGAATCGTATAAAAATTTAATACACATGTTGTAATAGGCTTCGGCATGTTTTTTAATAATTGAATTATTTTTTATGAATGCTTCAGGTGTTGGTTTTAATGAATTAGAAATTATTGCTGCTTTAATTGAGGAATCGCGATAAGCAGAATATAATTTAAATTTTTGTTCAGGTTTTCTTGTTAATTCCCAATAAATAAATGCCTTTAATTGCCATGTTTCGGCATCGTTTCTAAGTTCTTTTCCCAACAGCGCCGAGTCAATAGCACTTTTAGCACAATCGTAATTTTGAGCCTGGAAACACTCGATGGCTCGGTTGTATTTATCAACCTGCCCAAATACAGGGGTGCCCAAGCCTATCAGGAGGCTGACCACCACTATCCAATATTTTTTAAGAGCATTATTCATTTTTAGTTTTTTAAAATTAATCTACTGCTATTGCTAAAGTTTTAAAATCTTCGCTGGCTTTCAACCCTGCCTTGTTAGTACTTATCTTACTGAATTCGAATTTTTGCTTATTCTCAACAATCACAAAATTTATAGCGGCACCGGTTTTTGCGGCTCCCTCTTTTTCAGTAATTATAAGGGTACCTTTTCCCTTAAATTTTGAAATGGCATCTGATAACGATTTTGAAGCTTCAGGCAATAAAAACAACATGTGTGGTTTCGATTTCCCATCAAAAGCGGGCGTGTTTAATACTTCAATACTTTGAGTTCCCACCTTTTTTTTGGCGGCCATATCGTTCAACTCTTTTAATAACGAAACGTTAGTTCCTACTATGTGGATTTGAAAATTGCCCGATTTTTTTGCATCCGGCCATTCGAAATAACGCGTGAAATTGTAAATGTAAACGGCTTTAATTTTAGCATTGGTATCGTAATTTTGTTTAAAGCCAAAACCGGCCAAAACAACCACCAAAACAAGCACATATTTTATTAAACGAACCAATACAATTTTAGGGCAATTTTATTGCCAAAATCAGGGCACAAATATAGTATTTGTCCTGATAATTAGAGGCTAAAGCAATTTAATAATTTTTAAGTCGGAATTATGTTAATTTCTTTTTAATGACAAGGTTTCCTTAAAAATTATGGGGCAAAAAGGCATTGTTTTCGTTTGTTATAATACCAACACATTGACTTGCTTTTCGATCCTATTTTTGGGATATTTTATGAACGAGAATGGTAGAAAATGCCTATTTTAGTAGCAAATGCTCTATAAAAACGAATATAATTCGTACACCGATACTGAATTAATTAGTAATTATTGCCAAAGCAATGATTCTGTTTTTTTGGGCATTTTATTCAAGCGCTACTCGCACTTGGTTTTGGGTTTATGCATAAAATACCTTAAAAATGAGGATGATGCCAAAGACATGGTAATGACCATATTTGAAAAGCTAAGTTTTGATCTTAAAAAACATAAAATAGAGTTCTTTAAAAGCTGGCTCTATACCTTCTCAAAAAATTCGTGTTTGATGGAGCTTCGAAAAAAGCAATCGAAACTTAAAAAAGAGATTGAACTTCAAGAAAATAACATCTTGTTTATGGATTATAGCGATGATTCTCATCCTAATAAGCAAGAGGAGAAGGAGAATACCATTTTAAAATTAGAATTGGCCCTTAAAACTCTCAATAAAGAGCAAAAAAAATGTATAGAATTATTTTATTATCAGAATAAATCTTACGTAGAAATTGTGGAAATTACAGGCTACAGTTCTAACGAAGTAAAAAGTTATATTCAGAACGGAAAACGGAATTTAAAAATGCAATTAGAAGATATAAATGAACGAAAAGATTAATGAACAAAAAGATAAATAAAAAAATAACTGATAGCGAAGAACTATTTAAACACCTCGGCAATCCGGATGGCGGAACTGAAGGCCTAGATGATTTTGAGAAAGAGGCGCTCGAAGGTTTTGCTTCGTTGGATGGTTCCTTTGATAGCGATCGGACTTCGCTCAATACCATTGAGCTTGCGAAAAAAACAAATGATGAACTCACTAAAAAAATTGAAGATAAATATTTTACAAAAGAAGAATCCAAAAAGCCCATCATTTACTGGAGCATGGCAGCAGGTTTAGCTTTGGT
>JAHEYG010000047.1 GCA_023251725.1 Sphingobacteriaceae bacterium
TATTAAAAACAAACACATAGCTCAACAAAAAAATGTAATTGAAGCGGCCTTAAAAGAAAAAGAATTTTTAATGAAAGAGATACATCATCGCGTAAAAAATAATTTACAAATAGTATCGAGCATGCTGAGTTTGCAAGCCGATAAAATTTCGAATAATGATGTGAAAGAAGTTTTGCAGGAAGGGCGTCAACGCATTAATTCAATGGCCCTCATTCATCAATTGTTGTATAACCAAAACAACATGTCGTATATTTCTATTTCTAATTATTTGCAAACTTTGATAAGACAAATAGAAACTTCTTTCAATTCTAAGTCCAGTAATATTAAAGTAAATGTTTCGTGCGACGATATTAAATTAGATTTGGATTCGGCCATTCCGCTCGGGCTAATTGTAAATGAACTCATCACTAATTCGTTTAAACACGCGTTTAAAAAGAAAACTGAAGGGTTAATTGAAGTAAGTCTCACCAAAAAAGATAAATCGTTTACTTTAATTGTAAAAGATAACGGCGAAGGTTTTGATTACGAAAGTAAAAAAGAACAAAGTTTAGGGATGGAGCTGATTAATATTTTGGTTCAGCAAATAAATGGCCAAATAAAATTTACGAATCAAAACGGTACTTCTGCCCAAGTTATTTTTTCGACGTAATTTATTCTATCCGTTTTAAATTAATAAGTTTTGGGGTTTTAAACAATAACGGGAATTTTTCAACTTTAACCGAACTGCTATCTAATCCAAACGCTTTCGCTTCGCTTAAACTGAATTTTTTAATAAAGAAATAAATTTTTAAAATTTGTTTCTCAAAAAATGGCAAGTCGTTATCAAACGATAAATATTTCTCCACTACAACAAATTTAAAATCGCCGCTGATATTATTTCTGCTGAGCGATTCGTAACGGCTGGTAATATCCACTTCTTTATTCTCAACCAAATCTTCAACCACTTTTCTGAACATTAAATTTATTCGTGGCGCCACTCTAAATCCTAACCTAAAATCAATACGAATAAGATCGTAGGCTGCTATATGATTTACTTTGTACTCCATGCGATAAGGTTCATCCACCACATCCACATGAACAAACCAATAAATATCGGCACGTTTAGGGCGGCGCTGCAAAATTGAATAAATTATTTTTGCTTCAATTTCATCCTGTTTATTAGCACTCGTCATATACACTAAGTGAGTGGCATATTTTGTGATGGTTAAATCGGTACTTAATTCGGCCAGTACTTGCTTGTAAGTATCTACCTTAACCATTTCGGTGTATCTTTTTCGAATAACTTTCGATAAATACCAAACGCCCATTACAAAAGCCAGAATCAAAGCAATAATTATTGTAACATAACCTCCCTTTGGAAATTTTTCGAGATTCGCAATTAAAAAAGAACCTTCTACAATAGCATATAAACCAATAAAAAAATAAATAAACCAATGCGGAAAATGTTTTATCCTCAGGAAAAAAGCCAGTAATCTGGAAGACATAATCATTCCCAAAATAATAGTTAATCCGTACGCCGCTGTCATTGCTGAAGATTCTTTAAAATACAACACAATAAAAATGCAGCCCCAAAATAAGAGCCAGTTAACGGAAGGAATATACATTTGGCCTTTTAAAACCGTAGGATATTTAATGCCAACTTTAGGCCAAAAACTCAAACGCATGGCTTCGTTTATCAATGTAAATGAACCGCTAATTAAAGCCTGACTGGCTACTACTGTTGCTACTGTTGCAATTCCAATGCCTATAGGCAGGAACCATATAGGCATTATCGCAAAAAACGGATTAGTTCCGTCCAATGTTTTTCCGTCCATCGAAATTAACCAGGCCGTTTGTCCGAAATAATTTAACAGCAACATACTTTTTACAAAAATCCAGCTGATTCGAATATTTTTTCTTCCGCAATGCCCCATATCCGAATACAATGCTTCGGCTCCGGTGGTACATAAAAAAACCGCTCCTAAAACCCAAAATCCTCCCGGATGATTAACCAATAAATTTATTCCGTAATACGGATTGAGCGCTTTAAGAACCGTAAAGTTGCAAAGTAATTGTATGGCTCCTAAAATACCGATGGTAACAAACCACACGAGCATTACCGGACCAAAAAATTTACCAATAAATTTTGTACCAAATTGCTGAATTAAAAATAAAGCAGTAATAATCGCAATGATAATCGGAATGGTATGTATATCTTTTAATGACGGCACCATGCGTAAACCTTCAACAGCGGCGGCAACAGAAATGGGTGGAGTAATAATTCCCTCTCCCAAAATACAACAGCCTCCTATAATGGCAGGAAAGATTAACCATTTTACACGGGCTTTTTTCACCAAAGTGTATAGCGCGAATATTCCCCCCTCACCTTTGTTATCGGCTTTTAATGTAAAAATTACATATTTGATGGTGGTTTGTAAAGTGATGGTCCAAAACACCAGTGACATTCCGCCTAAAATAACCGTCGCGTCAATGGGTTTAGTACCCACAATAGCACCCATTACATACAGCGGCGAAGTACCGATATCACCATAAATAATTCCCAGAGTAATTAATAAACCCCCGAGCGTAATTTTATTAAGATGACTGTGATGTTGACCGTTTTGGTGCCCGTTTTGATGAGAGCTCATTTATGGGTAAGGATTAAAACGGCACAAAATTATCACAAAAAACACGCTCCCGAAGTGTTTTAGACGAATTCTTTTAAATATAATGTGTTAAAAGTGTATAAGCCGGCAATAGATTAATTAATAGCCCAGTTAAATTGTAAAATTGGCCTAATAATTGTAGCTTTATAGGTACATTATTGCGAGAGGTTAAACGATGTTGAAGATTAGCAGATATTTATTGTTTTTTTTATTGGTAGGAAGTTGTTTTACTTCTAAAGCCACTCACAATCGCGCCGGCGAAATTACTTATAGGTGGTTATCGGGTTTTACTTACGAAATTATTTTAGTTACCTATACTGCCGATGGCGATAATATTGCCGACCGATGTCAGGATACGATTGATTTTGGTGATAGCTTTAAGGCGGTTGTTGCCCGTATGAACGGTCCGCTTGGTTCTACCGATTGTGGTCCGCTTACTCCGAAAGGTGATGTTTTAAAAGTGAACTTTAAAAAAAATATTTATAAAACAGTTCATACTTACGGAGGATATGGGATTTATAAAATTTCGATGTTCGACCGTAATCGAAATGCGGGTGTTTTAAATATTCCCAATTCGGTTAATCAACCATTTTATTTAGAAACTTATTTAATTATTAATCAGTTTGGCGGGCCCAACAGTTCTCCTATTTTAGATTTTCCGCCTTTGGATAATGCCTGCAATAAACAATGTTTTTATCATAACCCGGGCGCTCATGATCCGGATGGCGACAGCCTTTCTTACGAATTAACCACCTGTAAAGGCGAAGATGGGTTTGGAAACATTGGTTTAACTATTCCCGGTTATACATTTCCTAATGTAATTGGCGGCGGTTCGTTTAGCATAAATGCGACTACCGGAACAATAACCTGGTGTGCGCCTCAAATTAATGGTGAATGGAATGCGGCTTTTTTAATTAAAGAGTGGCGTAAAAATAACGATGGCACATACGAATTAGTAGGTTATGTTATGCGCGATATGCAAATAACTGTAGGCCCTTGCGCTAATACTCCGCCGGTAATTGTTACACTTTATGATACTTGTGTAGTGGCGGGAACGCTATTAACCAGAACTATTAAAGCTATTGATAATGATATGCTGCCACTCCCTGCCCCGCAAGTTCCTTACCAATTAATTACGCTCAGCGCTGCGGGCGGACCATTCGCCTGTCCTACACCAACAGCCACATTCGCTGCGGCAGGCAATCAACCGAGTCCGGCTTTAGGTTTTTTTTCCTGGCAAACTTCTTGTATACACATTCGTAAATCACCTTATCAGGTTACTATAAAAGCTTCTGATAATTGGTCGCCCACTAATTTAGTTGATTTCAAAACTTTTAACATAACGGTCGTTGCGCCTCCCCCAAAAAATTTAAGCGCGTTGCCTTTAGGAACTTCCATTGTTTTAAAATGGAACAAAACCAGTTGTAACAATATTACCGGAAATAAAATTATTTATTATACCATTTACCGAAAAAGCGATTGTAATCCGTGGACTCACGGCAATTGCGAAACCGGAGTACCCGCTTCTTCGGGCTTTTCTTATATAGGACGCACGCCCACCGGCAGTGATACAACATTTACCGACAGTAACGGAGGCATTGGTTTATCGCATGGTATTAATTATAGTTATTTAGTAGTAGCAGTTTATAATGATGGTTCGTCGCTTGGTGCCGGCGCACAAAGTTACGCCAGCAATCAGGTATGTGTTCAATTAAAACGCGATGTGCCCATACTTACTAACGTTGACGTGATTACTACCGGAAGCGCCACCGGCAAAATTTTTGTGAGATGGGTAAAACCTTTGGCAGGTCTTACTAACTTAGATACAATTGCTGTTCCCGGTCCGTACGAATTCAGATTATTTTACAAAAAAGGAATTGGAGGAACTTATTCGCAAGTTTATTCTATTACTGAACCTAATTTTTCTTCGTTAAATAAATTAGTTGACACCACTTTCACGCATAATAATATTGATACACAAAGCGATTATGGTTTCTATAAATTAAGTTTTTACGCGAATGGTATTTTTGTGGGATCGGCTCAAACTGCAAGTTCTGTATTTTTAACCCTCACTCCATCCGACCGGAAAGTAAAATTAACCTGGAATCATTTTGTGCCCTGGGTTAATTACAAATATTATATTTATCGCTTGGTGCCCGGAGGAATTGTATATACCTTTTTAGACAGTACTGCTAAATTAGTTTATACAGATACTAACGGTCTGGCCAACCGGGCTACTTATTGTTATAAAATTTTATCAAAAGGTCAGTATAGCGATCCTACTATTGCTAAACCCTTGCTAAATAATTCGCAGGAGGCCTGCGCACAGCCGGTTGATTTAACGGTACCCTGCGCACCAACACTTAAAATTATTTCCGATTGCCAAACCGGACTTGGACAGCTCATATGGAACAATCCTAACCATAGCTGTTCGGATGATGTTTTAAAATATTACATTTATTTTAAGCCTACCGAAGATGGAGATTTAACCTTAATTGATTCGGTTAAAATTTTATCAGATACCATTTATGCATTTGACAAACCAAATTCTATTGCAGGTTGTTATGTTGTAACGGCTATTGATTCGTCGAACAATGAAAGTTTAAAGGGAGAAGCCGTGTGTGTGGATAATTGCCCTGAGTTTGATTTACCCAATATTATTACACTGAACGACGATGGTATAAATGATTTTTTTAAAGCCATAAGAGTAAAATACATTAAGGATATTGATTTATATGTTTATAATCGTTGGGGATTATTAGTTTATAAAACCACTGATCCTTATTTTAAGTGGGATGGTAAACCAATTTCGAGTGCACTTCCGCTCAATGATGGAACCGTGAGTGAAGGAACTTACTTTTACATTTGTCAGGCCAACGAAATTCGCGTAGCCGGAATTAAGGCCAGGTACCTTAAAGGGTTTCTTCAAATCTTAAAAAAATAGTTTTTATTTTTTTATTCCCGATTTTTATTATATTTAATAATTGGAAAATAAAAAACATACCGGTTTAAAAACTCTTTGCCTTACTGCATTCATTCTTTTAATTATTAATTTAGTTTTTGGGTATTATTTTTATCACGCTTATTCTTTAAACGAAAAATATAAGACTCACACGATTGTAGCTAAAGCTGAAATTATAAATGAAGAAAAAATTATTTCTTCGGGTAAAAAAGGAAGCATCGTTTATTATTACATTGTAAGTTTTAAAGACAGCAAAGGAGCAACTGAGACTGCGCTCATCGAAAAAAAAGCAACCGCTTTTGCACCACTTCATTCTACTGTTGACATTGTTTATGATCCGGCGGATTCAAAAAAAGTAAGGTTTGCCGAAATTGCAGGAGACGTTGATAAAAGCATTACCTTAATGGGAGTGATGGAAGGACTTGTGTTTATTTTTAGTTTCATTGTTTTTATTTCTCAATTGATTTCTTACAGAAAATTTAAAACTGCTCATTAAATCATTTAGGCAATTTGTTGTTTTGAGATTTGCTCTCTTAACCAAAAAAGCGCGGCCTGTTTGTCAGAAAAAAGTTTTGTTGGGGCATAGGGTTTATTAAATCTAATAATAAAATTTCCCACAATACGATTTGCCAGTGAGTTTATAAATATGGCCTGCGCAATTAAATTCAGTTGAAATTCTTTTCGTGCGCCATATGCTCTTGCCCCGGAAGTAACGTGAACGTATTTGGCAGCATCAATAAAAGCGGCGTATTTTTTTCCTTGCGTAACTTGCATTGTGGCTTCAAAACTTTCGTCAACATCTTTAATATCTACTTCCGCATTTTCGAATAAATTAACCAATAAAATATCTTTTTCGAGATAACTGAATTCGGCGGTTTTAGTTTTAACAGGCAACATTTTTAGATGTTGATTTAAAAATTAATAAACGAGTACGAATTTTGCTGAGTACAATTACAAATTTACTTATCCTTATAAATTACCAAATTAATAATTCCTTTGGCGGGAGTGCTGTTATCGGATAATGAAATTACAAATGGTTTACGTTGACCTTCAAAACAATTATAAACAACAAAGCCTTTATCCTCGGTAGGATTTGGTAATTTTTTTTCGTAATATTCTTTTAAGTCCGAAAAAATTTTTGAACTAACATCCATGTCCTTGCAGTTAATCTGCACATTCACTTCCTCCAAACTGTCTTTTTGTAAAGTATAAGCTACCGAATAATCAATTAAACTATCCACCTGATATTCGAAATATAAATGACCTGCCTCAGCTTCTTTCGGCAAAGCGGTTTCTGCTTTTTTAATAATATCGGCTTTGCTGTTGAGGTTAATGCCGCGAATTACGCCTTCGGGAGTTCTGATAATTTCGTCCAGTGCCAAATGGTATTGCGGAAAAACACGTGGCTTAACTACCACCACTGGCTTTTCGGGTTCAGTGCAAAAGGCAAAAACCAAAACACTAAAAAATATAATTACTATTTTATTCATTTATTTTTCGGTTTCATCAGTCACTTCGTTTTTTTCGGGACGCAATGTTGGGAAAAGTAATACATCCTGAATAGAGGGTTGATTAGTTAATAGCATACATAATCTATCAATTCCTATTCCTATTCCTGCTGTTGGCGGCATTCCATATTCAAGCGCGCGTAAAAAATCGTGATCAATAAACATGGCTTCATCATCGCCGCGCTTCATTAATTTTATTTGTTCTTCAAAGCGTTCGCGCTGATCCACAGGATCGTTTAATTCAGAATAAGCATTTGCAATTTCTTTTCCGTTAATCATTAATTCAAAACGTTCTACCAATCCTTTTTGCGTACGGTGTTTTTTAGTGAGCGGACTCATCTCCACCGGGTAATCAATAATAAAAGTAGGTTGAATAAATTTACCTTCACATTTCTCTCCGAATAAAGTATCAATTAATTTTGCCTTGCCCATGCTTTCGTCAATTTCTAAATGTAATTTTTTACATTCGTCTCTTAATTGTGCTTCGTTCATTTGACTCACATCAATACCGGTATGTTCTTTTATGGCATCTAAAATACTGATGCGTTTAAATGGCGCTGCAAAGCTGATGGTTTTATCTCCTACATTTAAATCGGTTGTGCCGTGTAATTCCATGGCAACTTTCTCTAATAATTTTTCGGTGGTATTCATCATCCAAAAATAATCGCGAAAGGCCACATAAAATTCTAAAATTGTGAATTCTGGATTATGGGTTCGGTCCATTCCTTCATTTCTGAAATTACGGCTAAACTCATATACCCAATCAAAACCTCCCACAATTAAACGCTTCAAATATAATTCATTCGCAATTCGTAAATACAATGGGATGTCGAGCGCATTATGGTGAGTAACAAACGGTCTGGCAATAGCTCCACCGGGAATAGATTGTAAAACCGGAGTGTCAACTTCTAAAGCGCCACTGTCGTTTAAAAACTGACGAATGGTATTAATTATTTTGGTGCGTTGCTCAAATGTTTTTTTAACTTTTGGATTGATGATTAAATCAACGTAACGCTGTCGGTAACGAAACTCGGGGTCGGTTACTTCGTCGAACGAATTTCCATCAGCGTCGGTTTTTACAATGGGCAAAGGCTTGAGGGCCTTGCTTAATAATTTGAAAGAAGAAACGTGAATAGAAATTTCGCCGGTTTTAGTGGTGAAAACGTAACCGTGAACTCCAATAATATCGCCAATGTCTAATAATTTTTTCCAAAGTGAATCGTAAAGTGTTTTGTCCTCTCCTGTACAAACTTCATCTCGCTTAACATAAATTTGAATTCTTCCGGAGGCATCTTGTAATACAGCGAACGCAGCTTTACCCATATCGCGAACACTCATAATACGGCCGGCGAGAGAAATATCTTTGTAATTTATTTTATCGCGCTCATAATTTTCCTTTATATCGGCGGCAGTAACATTAATAACAAACTCCTCGGCGGGGTAAGGATCAATTCCCAAATTCCGAATCTCAACTAATTTTTCCCGTCTTAAAATTTCTTGCTCACTAAACTCTGGGTACATTTTATCTTACGTTCCTGTTTTACTTTGCGCTTTCTTGCGCAATAACGGCAGGTATGCAAAATTAAATAAATGCACCATTTATTAAAACATTGTTAGTATAAAAGTAATAAGTTGGTTTGAACACGTTTTAGCATTTAAGAAATCAATTGCTCTTGGTTTTTTCGCTTTTGTATATCGAAAAGGTAGCCCTCTCAATCCAGCCGTTAAAATTCAAATAGCTAAACCAGTTTGGAAAATTAGAATATATTTTATTGAATCTTTGGCCCGATATAACCAGCGAGTCGTCAACATTAAATGTTTCCGAAAAATAAAATAGGCGATCAGTGGTTTCATTTATATTTATTTCGTTTAATTTATGGGAGGTAATATTTTTGTTTTTGAAATAATTTAAGGCGCCCATTTTTCCATACGGATCATCGTTGTTATAAACTAAAATAGTTTTTTTGCCTTCAGCAAGAGAATATATTTCGTTTAACATTTTTAATAAATTATTGGCGGGTCGAAGTGCAAAAACAATTAATGCGCCAAAATTAACGATAACAAAACAATAAATAAACGCACGACTTCGTATCGCATTTATAATTCCGTCTTTTTTATCTTCAAAGGATTGATAATATAATAAAACTATAAGGGGTAAAAAATTAAGAACAGGAAACAGAAATCGTAGTTCTTTATGCGGGATGCAGAAATGCAAAAATATAAACGGTAACGTTATCCAGGTAAGAACGTGCTTTTTAAATTTAATCCAGAACAGTAAAATAAAACTGATAATTATAACACTAAATGGAGGAATGAGCTGAATAATAGATTCCGAAAAATAAAAATAAAAAGGTTCTTTCCCAAAATGACTGGCCTTGTCTTGAAAAAAATTAACGTCTAAATAATTCCACCACGAAAAAACCCATTGTAAATAAAACCATTTATCTATCAGCAAACCTATTCCAACAGAAATGATAAGTCCACTTAAACAAAACAGCAGGAATTTTTTTTCTATTTTAGCAATGAAAAATTGCCAGGCCAAAAATCCGGCTATCATAAAACTTATTTGGAAACGGCACTGAAATGCCAGGCCCAAAAAAATTCCACCGATTAAGCTTTTTAGTAATAAGTATCGGCCATCTTTAGTATTTGCGCATAAAATAAATCCAAATAAAAAAAGTGTGGCAGAAACGTTTTCGGCCGACAAACGCGCGTGAAAATAAGGAAGGCACCAAAAAAGGAGGCCAAATATCCATAAATATTTTTTTATTTTTTCATTCGTAATTTCCTTCTCAAAATAATTAATTAATAAAACGGTGGCCCAAAACGAAAGCAGGGATTGAACTAATCTTAAAAAGAAAGAAATAACAAAAGGATTTGAAATAGAAATAAAATAACATCCTTTTGTAAAAACATAAACTAAAAATGGTTCTATTCCCGAACGCATTTGCTCGCCAAATTCCCAGGGTAAATCTGCGGCGGTGTTTAATCCTAATTTATATCCTGCAAATTCATAGATTTGAAAAAGTTCGTCGGCCTGATGAACCCCTAAATTAAACCAGGCGGCAATGATGTGTACGATTAAGCCAAATAATATTATTTTCTTTTTATCGAGGCTGCTTATTATTTTAAACATTTTTGATTAAGCGATTTAAATTTTTTGCAATATATTTTTCAGAAGTAATCAACGCCGTTTGAATTCGTTTTGCATAACGTATCGAATCCAAAATCTCTTTCTGCTTCTCTTCCACCAACTCTTTTTGTTTTTCAACAATTAATTTTTGCTCCGTAATAATTTTATTTTTTTTCTGGTTTTGGCGCAAGCTTCTGAAAATTACAATAGCTAAAATCAATACTAAAAATAATCCTGCACTAACCGAAGCAATGATTATTTTTTGTTTTTGTTTTTCTTCGTCAGCTATCACGTCTTTTTTATCCTGCTCGGCTTTTGTTTCATTTTCTTTTTTATCAAAATCGTATTGCATTTGGGTTTGAACAATTTTTTTTGTGTTCTCTTCGTTAATTAAACTATCCCGATACGAAATATAAAGTTTATAATGCTCTAAGGCTTCCTTAAAATTATTTAAATTTGCTTCTATTTTTGATTTTAGCACCTCCACATCTCTTAAAAGTTGTGGCTGCCCAATTTCATTTGCAAGCCTTAAAGAAGAATCTACATAACATTTTGCCTCTGCGAATCTTTTTTCCTTTAAAAAAATATCTCCTATACTTCCATAAGATATTACCGCGCCTTTTTTATCTTTTATTTCTTTTCTTATCGAAAGTGTTTTAAATGCATATTCTTTTGCTTTTTCAAATTGCCCAATGTTCACATAAATAGAACGTATATTACTTAGTGATACAGCTATTTTTTTCTTGTCTTTCAATAGTTCATGAAGTTGAAGTGACCTTTCATAACTTCGTAATGCCTCTTCCGGTTTTCCTTGATACTGATACACCGAACCAATATTTAATATCGTTTTGGCAATTCCGGAAGTATCTTTAAGGGATTCTTTTATTTTTAAGCACTTAAGGTAAAGCGTTAGCGCTTCATTCAATTGCCCCTGATTATAATAAATTACCCCTAAATTAAGGAGTGAATTAGATGCGCCATTGGTGTCTCCGTTCTGTTCCTGAATTTTAATCGCTTTATGATATGCTTCAAGTCCTTTTTTAATCTGTCCGATTTCAAAATAGAATACTCCTAAATTATTATAGGCATCAGATTTACAATACAGCAAAACAATTTTTTCGCGTTTACCTGCATTAATTATTTTTTGGTCAACAAAAGATATTGTTTTTTCACAAAAATATGCAGAGGTATCAGGATTTTCATCATAAAAAAGTTCGGTGAGTTCAATGTACGACTTCGCTACAATTGTATCTTTTATTCCCGGTTGGTTAATAAGAATTCCGATCGAATCGATTGCTTTTTGCTGAGGAAAAACTTTGCCCGTATTTATCAGGTAAACGATATTTAAAAAAAAGAAATATTTTTTTATATGACTCATTTTTTCAAATTAGATTTTCCAAACACTTATTAATATACTTTTCACTTGTAATTAAAGCCGTTTGAATTCGTTTTGCATAATGTATCGAATCCAAAATCTCTTTCCTGCCTGCCGTCGCACTAGCTTTTGTACGTCAGGCAGGTTGTTTTTCTTTCTCTGAACCAGTATAATATTTACTATTAATTTTCAATCAATTTATTTAATGCTTTTTTGATATATGTTTCCGGGGTTATAAGCGCTCTTTGTATTCGTCTAGCATAATAGATAGAGTCGAGTATTTCTTTCTGCTTTTCCTCCACCAATTCTTTTTGTTTTTCTACAATTTCTTTTTGTTCTGTAATAATTTTATTTTTCTTTTGGTTTTGCCGCAAGCTTCTAAAAATGACAATTGCCAATATTAATACCAAAATTAATCCTGCAGTTACAGAAGCAATAATTATTTTTTGTTTTTGTTTTTCTTCCTCGGCAATTACATCTTTTTTATCCTGTTCGGCTTTTGCTACAGCTTCTTTTTTTTCAAAATCGTAATTCATTTCGGCCTGCACTGTTTTTTTTGTATTCTCTTCATTAAAAATACTGTCGCGATAAATAATAAACTGCTTATAATGTTCAAGCGTAGCTTTTGGCTCATTAAGTGCTTCATAAATGTCACAAAAGGTTAGTTCGGCAGATTTAATATCATCCATTGATCTGATTTCCTTAGCAATTTTTAAACTTTTGCAACAATAATTCAGCGCTTCTGAATGTTTTTTTTGTGCTTCATAAATTGTGGCTACACTGTTATAAGAAATGGTAAGGCCGGCCTTATCATCAGTTTCTTCAAATAATTTCATTGCCTTAAGACCGAAATAAAGTGATTTTGATAAGTTTTCCTTAGCACCATAAATATTTGCAAGGTTACCATAGGTGCCGGCAAAAATGGACGATTTTTTGTTTGGGTTGTCCTGAATCAATTGCAATACCCTTAAAAAATATTTAAGTGCTTTATCGTAATCTTTTTCGTACTGATAAACCAAACCTAAATTATTAACAGAAGCAATTATCCCTTTTTTATTTTGCAATTGTTCCCAAATAGGTAGTGCCCTGAGGAAATAACCGGTGGCGGTTGTATTATCCCTTTTATCTTTATAGACATTACCTATATTGTTAAGCGAGGTTGCGTATCCGAATTTTCCGTTTACGGTATCACGATTTCTTAAGGCAAGAAAATGTGATTCGAGCGCCTTTGGATAATTTCCCATATCGTTGTATACCAAACCAATGCTGTTAAGCACATTGGCAACATGTTCCTTATTTTTTATTGCACGCCAGGCCTTTAAAGAAGCTTCAAAATATTTAAGAGAATTAGTGTAATCGGCCAGACATTTATATGTTTGACCAATAAAACTATTGAGGTGTCCGATGTAAATCGAATCACTATGTTGTTCAAATAACTTTAGCGCATCAAAATAATAATATAATGCTTTTTCGCAATCATAGCTTTCGAAATAAGCGTTTCCTATTTGAGCCGACGAATGCGCCACTTTACTTTTAAAGAATTTGGAAAGATAGGTGGGAGTCGGTTGTTTTTTTAAACATTCTTGTGCAAGTGTTTTTGCCTGTTGAGCACAAGAAACTGCCCTTTTAAATTCCATAGCTTTACGGAGGTCGACGTTTAAACTTAGTAGAGTTTTTATTTTAACGGTATCCGATTTCTCGGTTTTAAGAACCAGAAACAAGGAATCAATTTTATTTGTAGGTGTGGTTGTTTGGGAAATGCAATTAAAAAAAAGCAAACTAAACAAAAGCCAAATATTAAAACTATATTTTATTTGTTTACACATTTCCGTTTATTATTCGATTTAAATTTTTTGCAATGTATTTTTCAGAAGTAATTAACGCCGTTTGAATTCGTTTTGCATAACGTATCGAATCTAAAATTTCTTTCTGTTTTTCTTCTACTAATTCCTTCTGGTGTTCAACAATTTCTTTTTGCTCTGTAATAATTTTATTTTTCTTTTGGTTCTGCCTTAGATTTCTAAAAATAACGCTGGCCAAAATTAAAACTAAAAATAATCCTACCGAAACCGAGGCAATCACAATTTTTTGTTTTTGTTTTTCTTCGTTGGCAATTACATCTTTTTTATCTTGCTCTGCTTTTGTTTCAGCCTCCTTTTTATCGAAATCGTATTGCATTTGGGTTTGAACTGTTTTTTTTGTGTTTTCTTCGTTAAATAAACTATCGCGGTAAATAACAAATTTTTTATAATGATTATAAGATTCTTTATAGTTGCCTAATGCGCTGTCAACTTGCGCAAGGTTTTTTTCATTTCCTCTGCATCCTTCCATCCAACCAGCCCCCTCTGCTTCCTTCAAAGACTCATTAAAATATTCTTTTGCTGCCAGATAATTTTTTTCTTCATAATATGTTGTGCCAATGTTGGCCGAAATAGTTGTTATTAAATTCCTATTTCCTAATTCTTTTGCCATTTTCAAAACTTTATAAAAATGGTCGAGTGCCTTTTTGCAAAGTTCGTTTTTTTGTCGCGAGTTTAAGAGTTGTTGTGCCTGAGTAATAAATAAGCCTCCAATATTTTGGAGATTTAGCGCCATATTATATTTATTTCCTGATTCTTCATCCAGTTTAAATCTCTTTAAATAATATTGCATTGCCAAAGAATATTTTTTTTGCGCTTTATAAACCAGTCCAATGTTGCCAAGTGCATTGGCAATACCGTTTTTATCTCCTAATTCCTCATTGAGTTTTAATCCTTTTAAATAATACTCCAATGATTTTTGGTAATCGCCAATTTGCCAATAAACTATTCCAATGTTGCCAAGAGTTTTGGCGATACCTTTTTTGTCGGCCAATTCCTCTTTTAGTTTTAATGCCTTAAAATCATATTCTAGTGCCTTTGGATAATCGCCCTGTTGCCAATGCACTATTCCTATATTGCCAAGCGTTTTAGATTTGAGGTTCTTTATTGTGTGCTCATCCTCCGCCTTTAACAATGCAGCTAAATTTTCCCATATTTCCATTGCTTTGAAATAATGTTGAAGCGACAAACGGTAATTGCTTTTGAGATAGTTAAACCAACCCAAGCAATGCTCCGACCTTCCAATCCCCATTTGCCATTTAATTTTTTCGGCGAGCTTAAGGGCTTGTGTACTAAGAATAATAGCGGTATCGTGATTTGTGCTTTTAAAATTCCACGCCAGTTCGTTAAGGCTATTTACGATGTTGGTATCTTGCTTCTCGGTTTTCAAAACACTAAAAATGGAGTCGGTCTTTGTGTGTTGGGAAAAGCAAAATGAATTAATAATTGAAAAGATTGTATAAAAAAATATACGAAAAACACTTTTTAGCATTTAATTTTTTTGAAGAATTTGCAATTGTTTTGAAATGTATTTCTCTGATGTGATTAAAGCCGTTTGAATTCTTTTAGCGTAATGAATGCTATCCAATATTTCTTTTTGTTTTTCTTCCACCAACTCTTTTTGTTTTTCAACAATTAATTTTTGCTCCGTAATAATTTTATTTTTCTTTTGGTTTTGCCGCAAGCTTCTAAAAATGACAATTGCCAATATTAATACCAAAATTAATCCTGCAGTTACAGAAGCAATAACTATTTTTTGTTTTTGTTTTTCTTCATTGGCAATTACATCTTTTTTATCTTGTTCCGTTTTTGTTTCTGATTCTTTTTTATCAAATTCGTATTGCATTTGCTGTTGTACGGTTTTTTTTGTATTCTCTTCATTCAACAAACTATCTTTGTAAATGATATATTGTTTATAATTTTCAAGCGATAGTTTGTAGTTGCCCAATTGGTTTTCTAAATCTGCTAAATTGCGGTAACTTTCTTTAATGGCTTCTTTAAAGCCAATTTCTTTTGAAATTAAAAGTGCGTCATTCAAATATTTTTTTGATGACGCATAATTTTTGAGAACACTATTTACCGTAGCTATATTAATATAAGTGTTAGCAATTCCTTGCTTGTCGCCTATTTCTTCTTTTATTTTTAACGACATAAAATATTGCTCTAGGGCTTTTTTATAATATTCTGCTTTCACTAAAACCTCAACCGAGATATCGCCCTGATTGGTATAAATTGCTCCATTATTGTTAAGTGAATAAGCAATGCCTTGTTGGTCGCCCATTTCTTCATTTATTTTTAATGATTTAAGGTTTTGTTCCAATGCTTTGGATAAATAAATTTTTATGCTATCAGGATTTTTCTGTAGTTCTGCCTGCTTTTTATAAATAGAGCTTATGTTACCGAATGAACTTGCTACTCCCTGCTTGTCGCCAATTGCCGTTCTTATTTGCAGCGATTTAAAATGTTCTTCTAATGCCCGGGTGTAATCACCTTGTCTCTCGTAAACGAGACCCATATTATTGTAAGAAGTAGCGGCCCCTTGTTTATCGCCCAATTCTTCTTCTATTTTTAATGCCGCAAAATATTGTTCAAGTGCTTTTGGATAATTTCCCTGATCAATATAAATGTATCCTATATTGTTGCGCGAGTGAGAAATATTTTGCTTAGTTATTCTCCGGGCTTCTTCGGTTAACTGTTGCCCGGGAGTATTTAAAATCTCTTCAAATATTTTTAAGGCTGCAAAATATTGTTCGAGTGCTTTCGAATATTCGCTCTGATTCTGGTAAACAATTCCAATATTATTGTAATCACTTGCAATACCATGTTTGTCATTTGATTCAATATCTATTTTTAATGCATTAAAGTATTTTTCAAGGGCTTTCGAATAATCTCCCTGACTCGAATAAATCAGCCCGATATTGCTAAGCGAATTTGAAACCCCCTTTTTGTCACCTAATTCTTCCTTTATTTTTATGGATTTAAAATAAAGCACCAATGCCTTGGGATAATCTCCCTTCTGCATATATATATTCGCTGTATTATGAAGAGAAGAAGCAATCCCTTTTTTAAAAACTATTTTTTCTGAAAGCGCTCTTCCCTTTTCGGCATATCGTATTGCCGCATCGTACTCGCCAATTCGCCTCAATTTATCCGCCAGACTATTTAAAGTGTTTATTTTAATGGTATCTTCTTTAGTTGATTTTACAATATTTAAAAGGGAATCGATTTTTGATTGTTGTGAAAAACAACCTCCGTTAATAAGAAGCAATAAATAAATAAGAAAAATATGAGCAAAATATTTATTCATTTAGTTTTTTATCAGGTTGTTTAAATTTTTATCAATATATTTTTCAGAAGTAATAAGTGCTGTTTGAATTCGCTTTGCATAGTGTATCGAATCCAAAATTTCCTTCTGTTTTTCTTCCACCAGTTCTTTTTGTTTTTCTACAATTTCTTTTTGCTCAGTAATAATTTTATTTTTCTTTTGGTTTTGGCGAAGGCTTCTTAAAATGACGATGGCTAAAATTAAAACTAATATTAATCCCGCCGAAACTGAAGCAATGACGATTTTTTGTTTTTGTTTTTCTTTATTGGCTATTACATCTTTTCTTTCTTGTTCTGATTTTGTCTCCGCTTCTTTTTTATCGAAATCATAATTCATTTCGGCTCTAACCTGCTTTTTGGTATTTTCCTCGTTAATGATGCTGTCTCGTGTGATAATAAATTTTTTATACTCTTCAATCGCTAATTTATATCTTCCGGTTTTGCTATACAACTGACTAAGTTTTTCTTCGTAAACTGTTTCATAATCAAGCGCCCCTATTTTTTGAGCCCCGCTTATTGCTTGTTTCAAATAATTTTCGGCTTTATCATATTCTTTCATCTCCGAATATAACCAACCAATATTACCCAGCGATAATATGATTCCTCCTTTATCTCCGCCCTCTTCCTTTATTTTCAATGCTCTCGTCTCATATTTCATAGCTGATTTGAAATCTAAAAGATTCATAAATGTAGTTCCGATATTGGTTAAGTGCCGTGCACAACTTATTTTGTTTCCAAACTTTTCATCCATTTGGAAGGCTTTTAAGTGATAACCTAAAGATTTTTCATAATATTTTTTGCTTAAATCGGAATCTTTAGATGAATGCCCAAAATGAGAATAAGCGGCACCGATATTACCAAACTGCCTGGCAATTCCGCTTTTGTTTCTGAGTTCTTCGTATATTTTTAATGCTCCGAAGTAAAAACCTAATGCTTTTTCAATACTGCCTTCTTTGAAGTAAACATTGGCTATTTGCCCTAAAGTGGCTGCTGCAAGCATTTTATCTTTTAGTTCTTCTGTCATTTTTAGCGCTTTATAATAATACTGCAGAGCTTTAGAATGATCCGCAAGATTTGAATAGGACGTGCCTATATTTATAAGGGAAACAGAAATTCCTCTTTTATCTGTTTTATTTCTTAGGTTTAAAGCAGCAGAATGATTTTTTAGACCTTGATGATAATTGCCAAGGTTGTTATTTATATTACCAAGTACGGTAAGCGCATCTATCTCACCGGTTTTATATTTTAATTTTTGAGCCAACATCAAAGCTGAATTAGCGTAAGGAATTGAATGGTTATTATTTTCTGCCAAATACAGTTCTTTTGCCAAATTATTTAAAGCGATAACCATGTTGGTATCTTCTTTTATGGATTTAAGTCTATTTATAAGCGAATCAATTTTATGGTTCTGACAATAAATGTTACACCCGTTAAAACATAAAATTCCAATTAAAAATAATTTATGTAAATGCTTTTTCAATCTTTGTTAAATGAAATTAATTTTCTCTCAATATATTTTTCAGAAGTAATCAATGCGATTTGAATTCGTTTTGCATAATGTATCGAATCCAAAATTTCCTTTTGTTTTTCTTCCACCAACTCCTTTTGTTTTTCAACAATTTCTTTTTGCTGTGTGATAATTTTATTTTTCTTTTGGTTTTGTCGAAGGCTTCTAAAAATAACAATTGCTAAAATCAATACTAAAAATAATCCGGCTGAAACGGCTGCAATAATTATTTTTTGTTTTTGTTTTTCTTCATTGGCAATCACATCTTTTTTATCCTGTTCAACTTTTGTTTCCGATTCTTTTTTATCGAATTCGTATTGCATTTGCGTTTGAACCGTTTTTTTGGTGTTGGTTTCATTAAATAAACTATCACGATAAATAATATACATCTTGAAATGTTCTAAACAAGCTTTGTAATTACCCATTGAATTATTTAACTCAGATAAGCCATTGTAACTTTCTTTAATATCTTCTTTCTGCCCAATTTCTTTTGAAAGCGAGAGTGCTTCATTGAGATAATTCTGTGCTTCATTGAACTTTTTGAGTTTAGTATTTACCAAGCCAAGATTAATGTAAGATGTGGCAATGCCTGATTTGTCTCCTATTTCTTCTTTAATCTTTAATGACTTGAATTGCTGCTCCGATGCTTTGAGATAATCGCCTTGATTATTGTAAATGATTCCAATGTTGTTGAGCGCATCGGCTATGCCGTTTTTGTCTCCTATTTCTTCTTTTATTTTTAATGATTTAAAATACTGCTCCAATGCTTTAGGATAATTGCCTTGAAGACTATAAATGTTTCCAATGCCCATGAGCGATTGGGCAATGCCTTCTTTGTTTCCTATTTCTTCTTTTATTTTTAATACCCTAAAATACTGTTCCAAAGCTTTAGGATAATTGCTTTGAAGACCGTAAATGTTTCCAATGCCCATAAGCGATTGGGCAATGCCTTCTTTGTTTCCGATTTCTTCTTTTATTTTTAATGACTTAAAATACTGTTCTAATGCTTTTGGATAGCTCCCTTGCATCATGTAAATGATTCCAATGTTGTTGCGTGAATAGGCAACGCCTTGTTTATCTCCAATTTCTTCTTTTATTTTTAATGATTTGAAATGTTGCTCTAATGCCTTGGGGTAATCGCCCTGATTCTTGTAAATGATTCCAATGATATTGAGCGAAGCGGCAAGCCCTTTTTTAAAGTTTATTTTCTCTGCAAGCGTTCTTCCTTGGATAGCATATTTCATTGCTTCATTATACACTCCAGTTCGCCAAAACTTATCAGATAATGAATTAAAGGTGTTTACTTTGCTGGTGTCTTCTTTGGCGATTTTTAAAACAGAAATCAAAGAATCAATAGTTCGACTTGGCTCGCTACGTGTTTTTTTATTCTGTGTAAAAACACAAGTAAAAAAAAGTAAAATAAAACCAAATATAAAAATTACTTTTTTTTGCATTAAAATAAAATTGAAACATTAATACTTACGCATACTTCACGGCATTATCAAAGGTTTCTTCACTGCTGTGCATCACAAGCATTTCCCATCCTTGCGGATACGGTGCTTCCAGTAAAGAGCCTTTTAATAAATACGGATACATCTCTGCATAGGTTTGAATCTGATTCGCACTCACTCTTCGGTAAATATGCGAACGGTGCAAATGATCGGGATGATCAATGCCCGCAGCCGACATTAATTCTACTGCCGCCTTAATGGTTTCGTGCTGATAATTTGCCACGCGCACTTTTTTATCATCAACATTTAGTCCTGCAAATAATTTTGGATTTTGAGTGGCTACTCCTGTAGGACAAGTATTACTGTTACATTCGAGTGCCTGAATGCATCCGAGCGCCAGCATCATGGCACGCGCCCCGTTACACATATCCGCACCCAGCGAAATATTTTTTACCAAATCAAATCCGGTATGAACTTTTCCGCTTGCAATTATTTTAATGTGTTTTTTAATTCCGAACCCATGCAGCGCATCGTAAACAAATGCCAGGGCATCGCGCAAAGGCATTCCCACCGAATTACTAAACTCTAACGGTGCCGCCCCTGTACCTCCTTCACCTCCGTCAACCGTAATAAAATCGGGCATGATTTCGGTTTTTACCATAGCTTTGCAAATGGCAACGAACTGACTTTTTTGACCAATACATAATTTAAATCCAACGGGTTTTCCGCCGCTTAACTCGCGCAATTTTTTTATGAATTGAACTAATTGCAATGGCGTGCTAAACGCGGTGTGATATGGCGGTGACAAAACATCTTTACCTTTTTCTACTAATCTAATTTTCGCAATTTCGTCTGTTACTTTTGCTGCCGGTAAAATTCCGCCGTGACCGGGTTTTGCGCCCTGCGACAATTTTATTTCAATCATTTTTACATTGGGTAAAACAGCGCGTTCGGCAAACGCTTCATAATTAAAACTTCCGTCATTATTTCTACAGCTAAAATATCCTGTTCCTATTTGCCAGATAACATCGCCGCCCGGACCTAAATGGTAAGGACTCAACCCTCCTTCTCCGGTATTGTGCGCAAAGTTTCCAATTTTTGCGCCGCCGTTCAAAGCCATGATGGCGTTTTTACTTAATGAACCAAAACTCATTGCAGAAACATTAAAAATACTTGCCGAGTACGGCTGTTTGCAATCGGGACCACCGACTAAAACCCTAGGATCGTGATTTACTTTGTCGTGATGAAGCGGACTGATAGAATGATTTAACCATTCGTATCCGGTTTCATAAACATTTAATTGTGTTCCGAATGGAGTTGTATCGTTTGCTTTTTTTGCGCGCTGATAAATTACGGTTCTGCTTAAGCGATTGAATGGTGCGCCGTCGGTATCTGATTCGATAAAATACTGATAAATTTTAGGACGCATCCATTCGGCCCACCAGCGCATTCTTCCTATTATAGGAAAATTATGTTTTAACGAATGTTTGGTTTGTGTTAGATCCGAAATTCCCAATAAAATAATGGGAACTATTATTGCGTAAAGCCAAAGAGCGTTAGGATAAAAATATCCAATTCCGCCAACAATAAGGCAAATAATTACAGAGATGGAAATAAATTTTGTCATGGGTCAGGAATAAATTGGTCTTAGTAAATATACCAAAACAATTTAAAATTCCTTGTCCGTACCCAAAAGGGCGGAAAAATGAAATTTATTGGATAATGCAGGCGCCAACTGTTACATGGCTGGTTTCGTCAATTAAAATAAAACCGCCATTGGTTCTGAGGGTTTTGTAGGCGTCAACAGCCAATGGAGAAGCCGTTTTTATAGTGACTTTACAAACATCATTTAATTGCGCTGAAGAGTACCCGGATTCTTTTTCCAGGGTATTTACATTAATCTTATAGTCAATATTTTTTACAGTGCCGCGCACTTGTTTGCTGTTGTGCTGAATTAAATATTTGTTGCCAATTTCCATTGGTTTTGTATCCATCCAACACAAAATTACCTCTAAATCTTGTGTTATGGCAGGAGAATTTTCTTCTTTCGTAATGGTGTCGCCTCTGCTAATGTCAATTTCATCCTGTAAATGCAAAACCACACTTTGTGGCGCAAAAGCTTCGGTAATTTCTTTATTATTTATTTCAATTTTTTTTATGGAGGTTTTTATTCCTGCCGGTTGCACAATAATTTTATCGTCCTTCTTAAAAATACCACTCGAAATTTTTCCGGCGTATCCTCTGTAATCGTGTAGCTCGTTGGTTTGCGGACGAATAACATATTGCACAGGAAAGCGTGCGTGTGTTAAATTTATATCGTTATTTAATTTAACATTTTCTAAAATTTCCAATAAAGCTTCGCTTTTGTACCACGACATGTTTTTTGATTTCTCAACAATGTTATCGCCGCTTAAGGCGGAAATAGGAATGAAAATCGCATCTTTTATTTCTAATTGTTCCTGCAATTTTTTATAATCGGAAACAATTTTATTATAAGTTTCCTCGCTGTGATTTACCAGGTCCATTTTATTTATAGCCACAACAATGTGCGGAATGCCTAATAGAGTTGTAATAATGGAGTGACGACGCGTTTGTTCAATCACACCTTTTCGAGCATCAATTAAAATAATTACTAAATCACAATTGGAAGCGCCGGTAACCATGTTGCGGGTGTACTGAATGTGTCCGGGTGCATCGGCAATAATAAATTTTCGTTTTGGTGTAGAAAAATATTTGTAAGCTACATCAATTGTAATTCCCTGTTCTCTTTCTGCACGTAAGCCATCAGTTAAAATAGCTAAATCAATTTCACCTTTTTCTTTATTCTTACTCTGTTTTTCAATAGCTGCGAGTTGATCGGATAAAATAGATTTACTATCATACAATAATCTTCCAATCAATGTGCTTTTGCCATCGTCAACACTTCCAGCAGTTATTAATCTTAATATATCCATTCAGAAATTATAAATGTTAAATGTTGAATTAATTTTGATTTTTTCTGATTTCATTTAAAATTTAGCATTTATCATTCAACATTTTCCTAAAAATATCCTCCCTTTTTCCGGTCTTCCATTGCTGCTTCCGAAACCTGATCGTCAATTCTTGTTTCGCCGCGTTCGCTAATGCGGGAAGCTTCAATTTCCTTTACTACTTCATCAATGTTTGATGCATTTGATTCCACTGCCGCAGTACAAGTCATATCACCAACAGTTCTGTAACGCACTTTCTTTTTTACAATTTTATCATTGGCATCTATCCTAATAAAATGAGAAACCGCTACCAATTGATTTTCGCTTGTAACAACACACTCCCGTTCGTGCGCAAAATAAATACTTGGTAATTTTATTTCTTCTTTCTTAATATAATTCCACACATCCAATTCTGTCCAGTTACTAATGGGGAACACTCTCACGTTTTCTCCTTTATGAATTTTTCCATTATAAATATTCCATAATTCAGGCCGTTGTAATTTTGGATCCCACTGACCAAATTCATCGCGAACAGAAAATATTCTTTCTTTTGCTCTAGCCTTTTCTTCGTCTCTTCGTGCGCCACCAATGCAAGCATCAAATTTAAATTCTTCAATCGTGTCTAATAAAGTAAAGGTCTGCAAAGCATTTCTGCTGGCGAATTTTCCTTTTGGTTCAGTTAATTTTTTTGTTCGGATAGTATCTTCTACTTTTCGTACAATTAATTTCTCGCCCAGTTCAGCCACTAATTTATCCCGATAATTTAATGCTTCCGGAAAATTATGTCCCGTATCAATATGCACTAATGGAAAAGGAAATTTACCCGGACGAAAAGCTTTCTCGGCCAAACGAACTAAGGTAATGGAATCTTTTCCCCCGCTAAACAACAGCGCCGGTTTTTCAAATTGTCCGGCCACTTCACGCATAATGTGAATGGCTTCCGATTCTAATTGTTCTAAATAATTTAAATAGTACTTACTCATTTTTTCAAATGCAATCCACATTCCTTTTTGTCTTTATCCTCCCACCACCACCTTCCTGCTCTTGAATCTTCTCCTTTTTTTATTGCCCTTGTGCAAGGCGAACAGCCAATACTTTCAAAACCTTTATCGTGTAGTGAATTGTAAGGAATATCATTTTTACTTATAAAACTTTTTACATCTTCCAATGTCCATTTTAATAGCGGATGAATTTTAATTAATTGATTGGTTTCATCCCATTCTGCAATTTCAAGTTCATTACGGTCTGCAGACTGCTCCGCCCGGATTCCTGTTATCCAAATTGTTTTTCCGTTGAGTGCGCGCTTTAGCGGTTCTACTTTTCGAATGAAACAACATTCTTTTCTATTCTCAACCGATTCGTAAAAACTTAATGGTCCTTTTTCGCTTACCAGTTTTTCTACTGCTTCCGTTTTAGGATAATAGACTTTTATTGCTTGTTTATATTTTTCGAGGGTAGAATTAAAAACCGAATACGTTTCGCTAAACAATCTTCCCGTATCTAAAGTAAATACCTCAATTTTTAAACTCTTTGAAAATATAAAATGTGAAATTAGTTGGTCTTCATAACCAAAACTCGAAGAGAACACCACTTTATCATAAGGCAAATCGGATAAGTGTTGCAAAATTTCTTCGGCACTTTTATTTTGCAATTGATTTTTTATTTCTTCAACTCTCTCCACAAATTATTTTAAGGCTTGTAAAATATCATTTAAGATGTCTTCTTTATGTTCGAGTCCGATAGACACACGAATTAATCCCGGTAAAATTCCCACCGAAACTCTTTCTTCTTCGCTTAATTTGCAGTGCGTAGATGAAGCGGGATGAGTTGCAATAGTTCTGGTATCTCCTAAATTGGGAGAAATTTTTATCATTTGTAATTTATCCAAAAACTTTTTTGCTGCTTCGTAACCGCCCTTAACTGTAATAGTAATTATTCCGCCGCCTGCTTTCATTTGCTTTTTTGCAATTGTGTAATACGGATGCGATTTTAAAAACGGATAAGAAACATTTTCTAAAGCCGAATTTTTTTCTAATGCTTCAGCAATGTATAATGCATTTTCGCAATGACGATCCATCCTTACGGCTAAAGTTTCTAAACTTTTACTTAACCCCCAGGCGTTAAACGGACTCAATGAAGGACCGGTTAATCTCCCAAACAAATAAATTTCGTTTATCAATTCTTTTTTTCCTACAACTACGCCGCCTAACACTCTTCCTTGTCCATCGATATATTTTGTGGCCGAATGAATAACTAAATCGGCGCCAAATTTAATTGGTGTTTGCAAATAAGGAGTAGCAAAACAATTATCTACAATTAATAAAAGTTTATGTTTTTTTGCGATAGCAGAAACAAATTCCAAATCAATTAATTCTATTGCCGGATTAGTTGGTGTTTCTAAATAAATAAATTTTGTCTCGGGTTTAATTAATTTTTCAATTTCATTCGGATGCTTAGTATTAAAATACGAATGCGAAATATTTAATTTAGGAAAATATTTTGTGAAGATGGCATGCGTTGCGCCAAATACAGAAGAACACGAAACAATATGATCGCCCGATTTTAATAAGGCCATAAACGTTGTGTAAATTGCTGCCATGCCCGATGCAGAAGCCACTCCCGCTTCGGCGCCTTCGAGCAAACACATTTTATTTACAAACTCCTGTGTATTGGGATTCGTGTAACGCGAATAAATAAAATCATCGGATTCATCATTAAACGCCGCCCGCATTTCATCGGCAGTATCAAAAACAAAACTCGAAGTTAAATACAGCGGAACAGAATGTTCGTTGTTTTCGCTGCGTTCTAATTGTGCTCTTATTGCCTGTGTTTCAAATTTTTTATTCTTCATTTTTAGTTTACCGAAACCTTGTAAGTAATTTTTGCTGTCGGCTCTAATGTTTTAGATACCGAACAATATTTTTCTATTGATAATTGCACCGCTCGTTCTGCTTTCTCCAAATCAATTTTTCCCTTTAATTTAAAATGAATTTCAATGTTTCTGAATAAAGAATATTCCTCGACCTTTTCTTTTTCACCATCAACTTCAATTTCAAGTGAATCAACTTTTTGTTTTTGTTTTTTTAAAATCATTAAAACGTCAATGGCGCTGCAACCGCCAACAGCAGCTAATAACAATTGTGTTGGCCTGAACCCCGAATTGTGGCCGCCAAGTTGAGGAGGGCCGTCCATAGTTATTATGTTGCCGTCTTCATTTTTTGCTTCCATAGCAAAATCATCGTCTGTTCTTTTAATGCTAATTTTCATTGGATAAAGATAGGTTTTTTAGAATGAATTTACACCATTTACGGTTGTATATTTCATAGTATATTTTACGCCGGGATTAATGTATTTATATGCACTATGACTCATTAATGCTGCTTCATGAAAACCGCTTAAAATTAATTTTAATTTATTTTTGTAGGAATTAATATCACCAATGGCATAAATGCCCGAAATGTTTGTGCTATAATCTTCTGTGTTTACTTCAATGGCATTTTTATCAATGTTCAACCCCCAATTTTCGATGGCGCCCAACTTCGGACTCAATCCAAACAGCGGAATTAAATCATCGGCTTCAATATTTTTTTCTTCATTGGTCTTTGTATTTATTATTCCAACCGTTTTTAAAACACCGTTGCCGTTTACATTGGTAAGATTTGAATTGAGGAGTAAATTAATTTTTTTAGTTTCAGCTAAATTCAAAATTTTATTTACACTGTTTGGGGCGCCGCGAAACGATTCGCTTCTGTGAACCAAAGTAATTTCTTTTGCTATTTCTGAAAGAAAAATAGTCCAGTCTAAAGCGCTGTCGCCACCACCGGCAATTACTACTTTTTTATTGCGGTATTTTTCGGGATCCAAAACCATATAAGAAATTCCTTTTCCGTTCTCAAATTTTTCCAAATTAATTCCCTCGGGTTTTCGCGGTTCAAAACATCCTAATCCTCCCGCAATAACAACCACCTGCGAATTTATTTTTGTTCCCATATTGGTGGTTAAAATAAAATCCCGCTCGCCAATTTTTTCGAGCGATTCAATTCTTTCGCCGAATGTAAATTCGGGCTTAAAAGGTTTGGCCTGCTTTAATAGATTATCAATTAATTCCTGCGCTAAAATGCTTGGATAACCAGGAATATCATAAATAGGTTTCTTAGGATAAATTTCAGAAAGTTGTCCGCCCGCCTGTGGTAAATAATCAATTAAATGGCAGCGCAGTTTTAATAATCCCAATTCAAACACTGCAAATAATCCAATCGGACCGGCACCTATAATCGCTATATCTGTAGTTCTCATAATTTATTTTAAAATAATAATCTTTTTAAGCTTACAAT
>JAHEYG010000048.1 GCA_023251725.1 Sphingobacteriaceae bacterium
ATCGTCCCAAATAGCGTTGATAAAAGCAGCGAGCTCAAAATGTTTACCCTCAATTAAAAACTTAAAAGCGTTTTTATCATCGCGCACAGCATCGAGCACAGCAATTAATTCTTTATAGCCATTTGCCATTAACCAATTGCCTGCTGCCGTTTCGTTAAAAACGTGTTTGGCGAATTGTTCGATAGAGTAGGCGCTGTAGTGTTTCATTGGGGGATTTACTAGTTATTTGTGATTCGTTATCCGTTATCTGTTATAGCGTTATCTGTTATTCGTTTTATGTTTTGTGTTTTATGTTATGTGTTTTGTGTTATTCTTATAACCTTATAACCAATAACCTTGTTTCACTACTCAACAACCAATTTACCCGAATTAATTTTTTGTTTATCGGAAAGTAAAATATAATTGTATAAACCTTTTGCCAGACCGTTGGTTTGAACAGTATTAATGCCCTGAATAATTTTTTCTTCATAAACTTTTTGACCAATGGAGTTTATTAAAATTAATTCTCCGTTACTTATTGCGGCTGAAACTTGCAGTGTAAACAGACCATTATTTGGGTTGGGAAAGATGGTTTCCTGATTAAAGGAATTAGTGTTTTCTTGTATACCAACAATACCTCCCATTTTTAAAATAAAAATATCATCTGAATTGGCAACCGAGGTTAAGTTATAAACACCCAGATCAGGATCAAAATCACAAATACCTTGGAAGCCACCGGCCAAGTATATATTGCCTGCACCATCAATACGCATTGTATAAGAATAATCAGACAGAGTTCCACCAATACTTTTTGCACCAACAAAATTTCCGGAGCCATCAAACTTAACAACAAAAATATCATCACTTCCTTTCGATTGTAAATTAAAAGCGTCCATTATTGGATTGAAATAAGCTGTATCTTGAAAGAGCCCTGAGACATAAACATTATTGGTAGGATCTATTTCAATGTCCATCCCAACATCATTAAAATCTGAACCAATTGTATTTGCCCACAAAAAATTTCCTAAGGGGTCTAGTTTGGAAATATAAACATCATCGTTTCCATGCGAAATTAAACTATATGTGCCAGTACCTGGGTTGAAATCTACAGAATCTTTAAAACGGCCAGTTGTATAAATATTGTTAGCAATATCCAAGGTTAAAGAAATTCCCATATCGTGACGCTTAGATCCGAAGCCTTTCGCCCAAATAAAGTTACCGGTTGAAGATAATTTTGAAACAAATACATCCCAGCCGCCATTGGATTTCAAAATAAAACTTCCAGCATTCGGGTCAAAATCTGCACTTCCCTGAAAAAAACCAGTAGTATAAATATTACCTGATTGGTCAACTTTAATTGAAAAGCTTTGATCTTGATCAAAAACTCCATTAAAACCCATTTGTTTTACCCATTGAAAAGTACCTAATGAATTAATTTTTAAAATAAAAATGTCAGGAGCCCATGCCCCGTTGGTTACTAAATTAGAGATACCAATCCCAAAATCAAAGTCAGTTGTATCTGTAAAATCCCCGGTAATAAAAACATTGGATGAGGCATCTGTAGTTAAGTCGCATATATTGGCTCTGGTTTGATTTGCCCTTATAAAATTACCTGAAGAATTCAACTTTAAAATATATGATTCTCCACAACTAGAAAATAAATTGTAATTGCCTGGACCGGGATCAAAATCAACACCAGAGGTAAAATAACCTGAAACGTAAATATTCCCTACTTTATCTAGAACAATATCAGTGCCACCATTATAGGAATTTATCCATGTCGCAAGACATCGTAGTTGTTTGACCCAAACAAAATTTCCAAAAGCATCAAATTTAGATATAAAAGTATTCCGAAGACTTTGGCTTTCTAAAGTAAATGTTCCAGGGCCAGGATCGAAATCCACAATTCCGGCAAAAACACCTGTGGTATAAACGTTTCCTTGAGCATCAACATCCAATGATGTGGCGTATTGAAACAAGTTATCACCCATGCTTTTTACCCACTGTAAAGTTGGACCTTGCGCGTTTGCTGTTAGAATAAAAAAAGTAAGAGTGAAGGATAAAAGAAATTTTCTTTTTACTATTGAATTAAATATTAAAAAAATATTTTTTATCATAAATTAAAATTATGAAAAATAAATTACAAAGGCAAATGTTTTTGTTGCAAATAAAAAGTGCAGTCCTTTAAAGCTCTCCCATGTGCAGATCCTTCGTTCCTCAGGATAACACAATTCTTTTTTGGTTTCAAAAAACCCCCGAACGGCCGCCCTTCGACGGGCTCAGGGACCGCCCTGCCCATGCACAATGGCGCATCTCAATACTCATATCTCAATACTCATATCTCTATACTCATATCTCAATACTCACATCTCAATACTCACATCTCAATACTCATATCTCAATACTCAATTTTCTATACTAAAAACGTATCTGCAATTTAACATTCAATTGCCGCGCGGTTAAATAATTTGGTACGGCGTATTGTCTTCCTGTTACATCTTTTATCCAAGTGTAAGAAACAGTATTGTTTACTTCCAATAAATTTAATACCTCCACATTTAACCAAACCGAAATTATTTTATTGATAAATGTTTTGCGTTTAAATTCTCTTCCTTCTTTTAATAAATTAAATGCAAATCCAATATCTACTCTCCTGTACGGCGGCATACGATACACTTGCTGCCAGCGCTCGTGCGTGGGTGGACCAAATGGCAAACCGGTTCCAAAAATTAAATTCAAATTTAATTTAACACCGGGTAATTTTGGTAAATGATCCTGAAAAAATAAACTAACAGTCGCAATCTGGTCGGTAGGTCGTGGAATTTCGCCCGGATCAATTCTTACACTGTCTGTTTTTTTCTGATCAAACGTATATCCTTTTACAATTTGTTCGCCGTCTTTATTAAAAAAATTGTAATGAATATTATTGGTCGAGTATTCGTAAGTTCTTAAAAATCCCAGCGACACCCAACTCTCTAAACCTTTTACAAACTCGCCGTTCAATCTTAAATCAATTCCTGTTGCGTAACCTGTTGCGTTGTTGTTGGCGAAATATCGCACACGCACATTATCAATTTCGTAAGGAATTAAATTATTTAATTGTTTGTAATAAGCGGCCACCACAAATTTAAACGGCCGCCGCCACAATTTAAAATTGTAATCGCTGCTCAGAACCGCGTGAATAGATTGCTGCGATTGAATGTTAGTATTAAGTGTGCCATCAATGCCTCTTAATTCCCTGTAAAAGGGCGGCTGATAATAATAACCTCCCGACAATTTAAAAACAAAATCGCGTTTCCAATTTGGTTTAAAAGCTAATGTTACCCGCGGCGAAACTAAAAATTGTTGGTTAACGGTCCAGTAATTGCCCCTCACACCTCCGGTAACGGTAAACTTAGAAGAATCGCGCAATATTTTATTAAAAATATATTCGATGTATTGCATCGTTCTAAAACTTTGTAAATTTATTTTTGTTTTGTAAACATCGGTTAAATTAATATCGGTAGCACTGTACGGACTAACATAACCCGCCGAATCAATCATTCGCCATTCGCTTAATTTATCGTCGATGTTTTCGTATTGGCCGCGTACGCCCCACAACAATTGATTATTGTTGTTTAAATATTTGGTGCCCTTGTGTTCGATATTAAAAACCTGCGCCGACAGTGCGTTACGACCGTTATTAATAAAAGTTCCCACTCCGCGGTTGTACGCTACTTGTCCGAAATTACTTTTTCCTAAATCAGCTTCCAACTGATCGATGTAATACTGGCCTTGTACCGTATAAATTTCTTCTTCTTTAGTATTGTAACCCGATGTGATGAATTTTAATTTTAAAGAATTGTTGGGACGGAAAGTTGTGGAAACTCCTGTCATAAAAGTATTGTATTGCATTATTTCTTGTCCGTCGAAAAAAACTTTAAAACTTACGGCGTTGTTTACCGTACCAAAAGAAGTTTCGCGATTGCTAGGCACTATTAAATATTTATTGTTGGAAAGATTAGATAAAACTTCAACGGTCCATTTAGGATTTATATTAAAAGTTAAAAACGATTGTATGTCGTAAAAAACCGGTTTATATTCGCCTTTGGTATCTAAACTATTTAGCAGATATGTATTAGATTTGTATCGTGAGCCGATTGACCAGGCGAACAATCTGCTTTTACTGATACCTTCTAAATGAATATTGCCTCCCAATAAACTACCTTGTACGGAGCCCGTTAGTTTGGTGGGCTTGCGATAGGTAATGTCTAACACGCTCGACATTTTATCGCCATACTTCGCTTCAAAACCTCCGGCCGAAAAATTGATGTTACTAACCATCTCCGGATTGGCGAAGCTTAAACCTTCTTGCTGTCCGCTTCTCACTAAAAACGGACGGTACACTTCAATATCATTTACATAAACTAAATTCTCATCAAAATTTCCGCCGCGTACCGAGTAGGCGCTGCTTAATTCGTTATTGCTGCTTACGCCCATTTGTGTTTTAATAATGTCTTCTAAATTTCCGCTCGCGCTGGGTAATTGCGAAATTAATTTAGGATCGATACGATTTATTTCGGTGGTTCGGTTTTCGCCAACAATTTCAACGGTGCCAATTTCGTTTTTAAATTGCATGGCCGGAGAAAATTCAAAAACTTCGCTTTCTTTTAAATTTATTTTTTTATTTACTTGTTTGAAGTTTATGTTGTAAAATGCTACAGTAATTTCTTTGTTGGCAGGAACAACAAGGGTGTAATTTCCTTTTTGATCGGAGATAGTTGATTTTTGCGCATCTTCCAGCACCGCAATTTGCATGCCTTCGATGGGTTCGCCATCGCTGCCTTTTAAGGTACCGCTAATGGTGGCGGTTTGGCTAAATGCAAACATCGGCATCAGCCATACGAGCAGTAAAAGAAATTTATTGATTTTTAGAGTGATCACAGATAATATAGATAACGAAAATAAGGAATTATTATTGTTTTTGCCAATGCATTATTTACGAGGGAAAAATCGCCCAAAAAAGCTAATTTTACAGAACTATGGCGGTGGATACTAAAAAACAGATTCGTGAGCTCCTAAAAAAATATTGGGGCTACGATAATTTCAGGCCTTTGCAGGAAGAAATTATTTTAACTGTTATTTCAAAAAAAAATTCAATCGCTTTGTTACCAACGGGCGGCGGTAAATCAATTTGCTTTCAATTACCGGGTTTATTTTTTGGCGGAACAACATTGGTAGTTTCTCCGCTTATTGCTTTGATGCACGATCAGGTACAAAATTTGAAGAAGCGCGGTATTTCGGCAGTTGCCATTTCTTCGGCCATGAATCAAAGAGAAATTGAAATTGCTTTAAATAATGCGGCGCTAGGCCACGTACAATTTTTATACGTTTCGCCTGAGCGCTTAGAGAATGAAAATTTCAGAAAGCAATTGGCGTGTTTACCAATTACTTTGTTGGCCATTGATGAAGCGCATTGTATTTCGCAATGGGGATACGATTTTAGGCCGAGCTATTTGCGCATTGCGCAGGTGAAACAATATTTTAAAGAACTTCCGCTTATTGCAGTTACCGCCAGCGCTACACAACACGTAGTGGAAGATATTATTGAGAAATTAGAATTGAAAAATCCGGTTATTCACAAACAATCTTTTGCGCGTGATAATTTACGTTATGTAGTGCAACTCGAAGAAAATAAAACGCAACGTTTATTTAAAATTATAAATAACATTGGTGGTTCGGGAATTGTATATGTAAAAAATAGAAAAAAAACAGAGCAAATTTCGCAACAATTAAATAAATTAAAAATTAAATCAGATTTTTATCATGCAGGAATAAAAAATTCGTTACGAAACGAAAAGCAACAAAAGTGGATTGATAATAAATTTCAGGTGATAGTGGCCACCAATGCATTTGGAATGGGAATTGATAAACCCGATGTTCGTTTTGTGGTGAACATGGATTTGCCCGATAGTTTAGAATCGTATTTTCAGGAAGCAGGAAGAGCAGGGCGCGATGGTAAAACTTCTTACGCCGTTTTACTTTTCACCAAAAAAGATGAAGAACAATTATTAGAACATTTAGAGTTTGCTTTCCCGCCATTAGAAACCATTCGCAATTCTTACAACGCCATTTGTAATTTTTATCAGATAGCAATGAACTCCGGACAGGGTTTAAGTTTTGAATTTAACATTGATGAAATTGCTAAAGCCTATAAACTGAGTCCGGTTTTATTTTACAACAGTATTAAATTATTAGAGAAAGAAAATTATTTATCCTTACTCGATGCCGGTTATGAGCCCGGTAAATGTTTAATGTTAATGGGAAAAGAAGATTTGTATAATTATGAGATTAAGTTTCCTAAATACGAATTGCTTCTAAAAACTTTAATGCGTAGTTACGGTGGTATATTGGAAGATTATGTTTCTATAAACGAAAAGGAATTGGCGTACCGAGTAAAAAATACGGCGGCTTTTGTTACCGAAACATTAGAGTTTTTACATAAGCAGCAAGTACTTTCTTACATTAAACAAACCGAATTGCCTAAAATAATTTTTTTACAGGATAGAGTTAATTCTAAATTTATTGAACTCGATAATAAGCATTATAAATTTTTAAAAGAACGTTATAAAGAAAAAATTAATGCAGTAATTTCTTATGCTAATCAAAATACCATTTGCCGGCAGGTGGTGTTATTAAATTACTTTGATGAGTTGAGCGGAAATAAATGTGGGTATTGCGATGTGTGTTTACGCGATAAAAATAATATTAAAGACCCCCGAATCATCAAAAAAATATTAAGTGTGGTAAACGAAGGAGCAATTAACATTGAAACCTTAAAAGAAAAAATGATTAAATTTAATGACGAGAAATGGATGCACATGCTCAACGAATTAATTGATAATGGAACTTTAAGCATCGACAAAAAAAAGAATATTAAACTAGCTAAGTGAGAATAATTATTTTTTATATTTTAGTTTTTGTCACAAGTTCTACCGTAGCGCAAACTAATTTGTTGTACGGACCGTATCTTCAATCGGCCTCGCCAAATTCGGCTTTTGTTTGCTGGCGCACCAATACCGTTACTAATTCTAAAGTAAATTTTGGAACCATTAAAACAAATTTAAATCAATCAGTAAGTTATTTTGCAAATATTACGCAGCACCAAATTCAATTAACAGCATTAATTCCCAACACCAAATATTATTATACTGTTGGAACTACCGCGCAAAAAATTTTGCCTGACACATTTTATTTTTATACCGCTCCTGTTACCGGTTCCAAACAAAAAATAAAAGTTTTGGCTATGGGCGATTGCGGCACTGCGCAACCCGAGCAAACTATGGTGAGAGATGCGGTAAAATATTTTTTGAACCAAAATTACATTAATTGTCTTTTATTATTAGGAGATAATGCCTATAACAGTGGTTTGGATAATGAGTTTACTGCTAATTTTTTTACGCCGTATCAAAATCAATTTATTTTTCCGTATTCGTGCATTTATCCTACGCTTGGCAATCACGACTATGCTAACAGTTTCGTAGCACAGACAAATCATAACATTGCCTACCATAGTATTTTTGTAACGCCGCAAAACGGCGAACTGGGCGGAGTTCCTTCCAATAATAATGCCTTTTACTCTTATAATTACGCCAACATTCATTTTATTTCGCTCGATTCTTATGGTATAGAATCCGGAAACCGTTTTTACGATACTCTGGGTCCGCAATACGTTTGGCTAAAACAAGATTTGATAGCGAATACACAATTATGGACCATAGTTTATTTCCATCATCCGCCTTACACTATGGGAAGTCATAATTCGGATTCAGAAGGCGAATTGGTTTATACCCGGCAAAAAGTGGCCCCCTTGCTCGACCGTTATGGAGTTGATTTGGTGCTTACGGGTCATAGTCACAATTACGAGCGCTCGTGGATGCTGAACGGTCATTATGGAATGGAAGCCACATTTAATAAAAACTTACATACTATAGATTCATCGAGTGGCGAATACGATGGTTCACAAAATTCGTGTGCGTATTTTAAAAAAACCAGAGGTAAAGGAACAGTTTATGCGGTGGCGGGAGCGGCGGGCGTTAGTAAAGGTGGGCAAGCTTCTTTTCCGCACAACGCCATGTATTTTTCGGAACAAAATAAATCGGGCGCATTTTATTTTGAGGTGTATGATAATAGATTGGATACAAAATATATTGGAGGCGATAGTATTGTTCACGATAAGTTTACCATTTTTAAGAATGTAAATAAAACAAATTTATTGTACATGAATAATAATCAAGATTACACCATTGCCGCTTCGTGGCCCGGAAATTATAATTGGCTGGGGCAATCGAATTTTTCGCAAACTATTTCCGGAACGACAACTACTAATACTTTGTTTGTGGTGCGCGACAGTTTAAATTGTTTAACCGATACTTTTAAAATTTTCCCGGGAACGGGCATTACTGAAATTAATAATACCAATGAATATTCTGTTTATCCGAATCCGGGCGCAGATGGGATTAAAATAAAAATAAATTCTTCTGATTTGGTAAAAAACCTGAAAATCATCGATGGTGCAGGTCGTTTTGTAAAATCCTCGTTTCAAATTGTTAATGAAAATATTATTATTAATACTACAGATCTTCCTTCGGGCGCTTATGTATTAAAAATTGAAACTGACAAGGCTATAAGAAACTATAAAATTATTATAACAAAGTAGCAATAAGATGTATCTTTGTTACATTATTACCGTTTAGTTTATATGAGAATTTTTATTTTTATTTTTTTATTGGGATTTGTGTGGATAGCGAATGCACAAAATGTAACCGATGCTAAAGGCTTAAAGCAGGGCTATTGGAAAAAACTCGACGATAAAACAAATCATTTAGTTTACGAAGGGTTATTTAAAGATGATAAACCACAGGGAGTTTTTAAATATTATTATTCATTTGATACCGTAAATGCAATAATTGATTTTAAAGATGACGGAAAAATATCTTACGCAAAGCTGTTTCATCAAAACGGAAAGTTAATGGCTAAAGGAAAATACCTTGGTAAAACAAAAGATTCGGTGTGGTTGTATTACGACGAGGGCGCTTATCTTTTGTCGAAAGATAATTATTGGTTGGGAAAGAAAAACGGAACCTGTTATGTGTATTTGCAGGACGGGAAATTGGCTGAGGAGCGAAATTTTAAAATGGATGTGCAGGAAGGGATTTTTAAATTGTATTTCGATGGGAAATTAGTGAAAGGTACGGGCACTTACGTGAATGGAAAACTGGAAGGTAAAAATGCCTATTATTATCCTAACGGTGTGGAAGCAGCGGCAGGTTATTATAAAAACGGTTTAAAAAACGGACCGTGGATTTACAAAGAGCAAAGCGGAAAAATAAAAGAGAAAGAATTATTTATCGATGGGAAGCCGGCCACTAAAAAAGTAACCGATGCTTTTTTCTTAAAAAATAAAGTGCAGGAAGCACCGATTAAAAAAGAAGAAACTAAGAATGAGAAACCAATTCAAAAAAAGAATTAATTTAGAAGCAGTAGGTGGTAATCGGTTAGTTAGCCTGCATTTTCTACGGAAACCATTAAACTATCATTAAATGAAAAAAATATTGTGTTTAATCTCACTTCTGGTGCTTACAATTAAAAGTAACGGGCAAACTTGGGCTTGGGCAAAAAGCGGTGACGGCACGGGAAACCATGAAGGATACTCTGTTAGAGTTGACAATGTTGGAAACATATATAGTTGTGGTTATTTTGCTACCCCCTCTATAACTTTTGGCACTTATACTTTAAACAGTTCAGGTGCGGCCGATATGTTTCTGGTTAAATATGATCCAAACGGAAATGTCCTTTGGGCAAAAAATGCAATTGGAAGCCTTCCGGACATAGCCTATTGGGTTACTACAGATCCGTCAGGAAATGTTTTCTTGACCGGCTATTTTAATAGTCCAACGATTACTTTTGGCACTTACACTCTTACCAATTCAGGAAATACAAATGTTTTTTTAGCCAAATATGATACTAACGGAAATGTTATCTGGGCCAAAAACTCAATCGCCTCCGGAAATTTTGTAAATCGTGGTCTTTCTGCTTCAACTGATAGTAGTGGTAATATATTTATAACCGGATCATTCGCAAGTCCAATGATTACATTTGGATCTTACACCTTAACCAACACCGGCAGCTCAACTATTTTTTTAGTAAAATACGATGGCAATGGAAATGTGATTTGGGCCAAGAGCGCTAACGGAACCAATAATAACGTTGGCAATACTGTAAGCACGGATGCTTTAGGAAATGTATTAATTAGCGGCGCATTTCAATCTTCGATTTTAACCGCGGGCACTTTAACTGTTTCAAATTATAATCCAGGTCTTGAGGATATATTCGTGATCAAATATGATTCGAATGGAAATGAGATCTGGGCCAAACGTTTCGGTGGTACAGGGCCGGACATTGGATACTGCATTGATACCCGTCCAACCGGAGATATATTTCTTACCGGAAGTTTTTCCAGTTCAACACTTGCCATTGGCTCTTTTTCTCTTGGGAATACAGGAAGCTCCGACATGTTCATTTCGAAATTTGACACAAACGGAAATCCTATATGGGCTAAAAGCGGCGCAGGTGTTGGTCCCGATGTTGGTTATTGTTTAAGCACCTATTCTGCAGGTGTTTTCGTAACAGGAAGTATGGGCTCTAACGGATTTGTCTCTTGTTGTGGTTCTCCTATTACACTTGGTAGTTATAGCCTCACGCTTCCTCCGGGTTCGACTGACCCGATGTTTATTGCTCACTACGATTTGAATGGAAACGTTGTTTATGCATCTGCCCTTGCAAGTGGTGGCGACGATCAAATCTCTGTTTCTACAGACAAATCATGTAATGCGTATATTGCGGGTGACTTCTTACAAACTAATCCGTTTATAGTTGGTTCTAATACATTAACATTAACCGGCGTAGAAAATATATTTACAGCTAAACTCACCTTTAGCTGTTTAGTTAATGGTATTAAAAACAACGATAAGATTTTAGATAGAGTGATTTTTCCAAATCCGAACAACGGCACATTTAAATTACAAATTGAAAACGAAATTAATAATGGTGAATTTGTTTTGATTAACTCAATGGGCCAAAAGGTATATGAGCAAACCGTTAGAGAAGGAATAAATAATATAAATACTGGTGGACTTGCAAAAGGTTTATACAATTACATTTTGCTTCAAGACAAACAAAAAATAAAGGACGGTAAATTAGTTGTAGACTAAACTGTACATTAAAAACTTCGCCAATTCATCAATTAAAAATAAATCATAATTCACACCTCACCAAATCACCAATTAAAATTAAATGAGTAAGAAAGGAAAAGTATTAGTAGCAATGAGCGGCGGAATTGACAGTTCCGTGGCGGCTATGATGCTTCATGAAGAAGGTTACGAAGTGGTAGGAATTACAATGAAAACCTGGGATTATGAAAGTTCCGGCATTGGTAAACGCGAAACCGGTTGTTGCAGTTTGGATAGCATTAACGATGCAAGAGCCATTGCCGTAAATTTTGGTTTCCCACATTATATTTTAGATATTAGAAGCGAATTTGGCGACCACATCATTAATAATTTTGTTGAAGAATATTTAGCAGGTCGTACGCCCAATCCCTGCGTGCTTTGCAATACACATATAAAATGGGAAGCTTTATTAAAACGTGCGGATATGCTCGATTGCGAATTTATTGCAACGGGTCATTATGCGCAGGTACGCGAAGAAAATAATCGTCGCGTAATTTCTAAAGGCATTGACGAAAATAAAGATCAAACATACGTGTTGTGGGGCTTGTCGCAACAAAGTTTGAAACGCACTTTTTTTCCTTTGGGACAATTTAAAAAACCGCAAATAAAACAAATGGCTAAAGATGCCGGTTTTGTTGATTTAGCCAATAAAAGTGAGAGCTATGATATTTGTTTTGTTCCCAATAACGATTACCGTTCGTTTTTGAAACACCGTATGCCTGAGCTCGAAGCAAAAGTAGAGGGCGGGGCGTATGTGTACAAGGGCGAGACCGTTGGTAAGCATCGCGGTTATCCGTTTTATACCATTGGTCAGCGTAAAGGGTTAGACATTGCTTTAGGCGATCCGGTTTTTGTAAAAGAAATTATTCCCGAAACCAATACTATTATTCTGGGCGATAAAACAGATTTAGAAGAACAACATTTAATGGTGCGCGATTTTAATCTGGTAAAATATGCTTCGTTACCTGATGATTTTGTGGGCTTAACAAAAATTCGTTACAAAGATCCCGGCACTCCGGCCACCATAAATACCATCGAAAATAAACTCGATATAGTTTTTCATTCTCCCGTTAACGGGGTGGCACCCGGACAAAGTGCCGTTATTTACGAAGGAAATGATTTGGTGGGCGGCGGGTTTATCGATAGGAAGAATAAACCTTTCTAAGTTCATAATTCCTAAAACCATTCAAATTAATTTTAACACACAATTAAATTTTATTTAGTACATTTACTTGTCGTAATAAATTTAATGTTTAAAAAAGTTTCCATATTTATAATTTTAGTTTGTTTTCACATTTTTACGAATACAAAAGCGCAATCGTTTTCTAATGGTAGTTTCGAGGCCAACACTGCCGGTGTTGATCAGATTAATTTGTCAAATGCAGCTTTTAATGGAATGATGTCGAACACTGCGGCCTTCGGCACATTTGGCGATATGGATATTATTAAATCGGCCACTTATTGCGGTCTCGCGCAAAATGGCACTTGGTACACGGCATTAACCGGAAGTTCTACCGATGCCATTACAATGAAATTACTGGCGCCGCTTGTTGCAGGAACCACTTACAATATTTCTTTTTGGGATAAAGGATGCTGGGGTACTTATTCTACCAGTGGTCCGCCTGTACAGCTCGGGCTTGCATTAGTGCCCGGAGTGGTTGGAACAACTATTTATACCGCCCCGGCGCCGGCAAATGGTATTTGGGTGAATCGCACGTTTAGTTTTGTTGCGCCTAATAACGGCCAATATATTTCGGTGGTTCTTACCGCGGGCGGAACCAGTGATTGGACGCAGGTAGATAATTTTACATTTGTTGGGGCATTACCAATTGAATTAAAATCATTTAAGGGAGAATGTGAGAATAATGAAGTGAAATTAAAATGGAGTACAGCCTCAGAAAAAAATAATGATTATTTTTCGGTGGAGCGTTCGTTTAATGGTATTGATTTTATTAAGGTGGGAACAATAAAAGGGGCAGGAAATTCTTTAACTGAGAAAAATTATGAATTCACTGATAATACTCCATCTCTCCGCAAAGAGTCCTTCGGGCAATACTCAAATCTCAATACTCAAATCTCATATTATCGCTTAAAACAAAATGATATAGAAGGTTCTTTCAGTTATTCAGATATTGTTTCGGTACAAAATTGTAAAAATAAAATAGCTCTTGAGTTTGATGTTTTTCCGAATCCTGCCAATGACATATTAGCGGTGAGTGTTAATATTGTTTCTCAAAATTGTAATTTAATTATTACGAACTCTATTGGAGAAATTGTGATTGAAAAAAATATTGAAACTTCAGAATCTGTAATTGATTTATCGATGCTTAGTGCAGGAATCTACTGCGTAAGAGTTATAAGTGCTGAGGGATTGTTTACGAAGAAGCTTATCAAGAATTAATTTTATTTTCAGGATTTCCCAACTCAGTTTTTAACGTAAAATGTTTATTTAGATTTCGTATTGGTTTTTCAATAAACCTATAAAGTATTTCGCTAATTACTAAGGTAACTGTAAGATAAATAATAAACTCAATGTAAAATGGTAAATTAAATTCCTTTATCGGTAATAAAATACCCGGCACAAAATTGTGAATAAGATAAATGGCATAACTTAATTTTCCTAAATGCGAAAGAAATTTGTTTTCAAATAGCTTTCCAAATACCCCCCCCCCCCAATAACTAGAAAACCAATTAGCGAAGAATAAATCATTCCCATTAAAAATCGCGCATACACCCAATTAAAATTTCCCCAATCTGATTTTATTATCCAAATAAAATATAACAATACAAAAGAAAAAAAGGTGGCGAAACGGTAATTTACATTCGTAAATACTTTTATGAATAATTCTTTTTTGTATTCATATAAAAATGCAACAAATGCTCCTAACATAAACACATCCAAACAAGATAAGGTATGCACATTTAAAACGAAATAATTTGGGTTAACATTAAAAACAACATAACGAAATAAAACAGAAAAGAGAATGACAAAAGTAAAAACGTGAGGAAAATATTTTTTATTAATAAATAAAACAATAAACGGCCATAAAATATAAAAATGTTCCTCCACCGATAATGACCAGAAATGCGAAAAAATACCCGGCCAATGCTGAATTTTAATAAAATAAAAATTTGAGGCATAAGCCAAATTCCACAAAAATGCTTCTCTTATTTCGCCTGAATTAAATAAGGCGGAAATAATTACAATAAGATAATACAATGGAAATATTCGAAGAATTCGCCTCGCATAAAATACAAATAAGGTTTTGCCAAAAGTTTCTTGTTTATTTTCAACTGCATTTTTAAAATTGTATAACTGAAGCGAAATAAGAAATCCGCTAATAACAAAAAAGAAATCTACACCTATTGAACCAAGTCTTAAACCTTCAATATTGGGTAAGTCCCAAAGCCAATGCGAAATCAACACAAGGAAAACTGAAAAAAACCTGATACTGTCGATTTGTTTAAAATACACTTTTTACTTTTGAAATTAATAAAACAACTAGAAAAATTTGGGGAAGAAAAACTTTAAACAAACAACCAACGTGCAAAAAAAACAAACATCCACCTAAATCGCCTCATTCAAATGAGAAACCCCGTTTTTCTTCACCAATAGCCAGTGGGAGTAAAGGGCAGACCGTAAGGAAGGCACATGATTGTAAGAAATATTAAATTCTTCGGCAGTGTTGGTAATAATATTTCTGATATTCGGAAAATGAACGTGCGAAACGGTAGGAAAAAGATGATGCACAATGTGAAAATTAATTCCTCCAAAGAAAAATCCTACTAAAGGATTGCGCGTACCAAAATCCATCGTTACCCGCATTTGATGCTCGGCCCACGAAGCATTTATTTTTCCTTCTTCGTCGTGTTCAGGAAAAATGGAATCTTCATATAAATGCGCCGGAAATAAAGCAACAGCAGCCGTTAAACTGGCTGCGAAATGCATCAGCACAAATCCCAACACTACAATTGGCCAACTGCATCCCGAAAATAACAATGGTAACACCAATGCGTATGAAAAATAAAATAATTTAAAAAACACAAACCAAAAATATTTCGATAACGGGTGCTTCACACTTTGTATATTTCCCATCTTACCCGAAAATAAATCTTCCCAATCGCGTTTTAAAATAGCATTCAAAGTATAAAGCAAATATAAAAACGGCAAATAAATGTGCTGATACTTGTAAACCGGTTTTGGTTTTTCCATTGGTACAAAAGTGAGCATTTCGCTTTGGCGGATGTCGACATCATGACTCGGAATCATCGTAAAAGGATGATGCGAATTAACGTGGCGCAGTTTCCATAAATAACCCGACGAACCAATAATATCAAACGTGTAAGAGGCTAAATGATTAACTATTTTATTTTTAGAAAACGAACTGTGCACGCCTTCGTGACCGATGTTTAACACAATGCAAATTTGAACAAAGCCAATAATAAAAAAAGAAACTAAAAGTTGGGCACTGTTTCCATTGGCAAAAATCACCAAAGCGTAAGCACCTAAAAAAAGCGAAATAAAAAAAATAGCTTTAAACACACCAAAAAAATTAGTGTTTTTTGAAATGCTGTTGGTTTTAAAATAATTATTTACGCGTTGTGATAAGGTAGAAAAAAAATCGTCCTTGTTTTCGCGTTGATACTTAATGTCCATTATTCAAATATATAATTTAAAATTAATTTAATTAAATAAATTATCCCTTGGTAAAATTAAATTCTGTGCGCCGGTTAAATTCATGTTCTTTATCAGAACAATCAATACCATTCAGGCAGCGGTTTCTTATAACGGTCTCTCCCTTACCAATTGCTTTGAGGCGCGCAACAACAATTCCTTTCGCTACAAGGTACTCAATAACAGAAGCCGAGCGCTTTTCAGATAAAAGTTGGTTGGATGCATCGTTTCCCTGCGAATCGGTATGCGAAATAACTTCTAATTTTACATTAGGGTGTTCAATTAAAATTTTAACCACCTTATTAAGTACTTGTTCCGATTCATTCTGAATATTAAATTTTCCGGACGCATAACTAATACTCTCAATAACTTTTAATTCATTATCGCCACTTCCGTGAAATTTTTTAAAGAGCATCGAAATGTCGTCCACTTCCATTGGAGGCTCGCTTAATTTTACAATATCCACTTTCAATAAACGGTATTCAAATCCCGCTAAGGTTTTATTAAATCGCGAAATTTCGGTTCCGTCCTGCGAAGCAAGAATTACAATTTTTGCTTTTTTAGCGTCCACTTTTAATTCATAACTCGATTTTTCATCGTCCGGCAACGGAATTTCAAAATCACCGAATTTATCGGTTACCGCTTTGGCAGAAGTATCCGCTTTTAAATCATTAAACATATAAACCAATGTATTAATGAGTGGACTTTTAATTCCGGCACTATCCGTTAAAAGTTTTCCTTTTAATTTAAAGGCGGTGGTATTAAACGAAGGCTGTTTTTCAAATCCCCCAATGGAATTTGATTTTACCAATAATTTTGCATCCGGTGCAATTAAAGTTAATTTTTCAAATGTTTTCTTAAACACTTTGGCCACCTTATCATTATAATCTGTATTATAATATTCCACCGTGTAGGTAGGTTTAATTTTAAAGGGTGGCGTTTTAATATCTAATAACCATTGTTTGTATTTAGCACCTTCATCGAGTGAATAACAAACCACGCGCAAACTTTTTAATTTATATTTTTCAATTATTTTCGAAATAACTTTTTTAAGTATTTTAATACTATCCTTTGTATCATTATTTTTTCCGGCCCAATTGTATTGATAAAAAAGAGTAAACAATCCGTCAGGAATAGGAACAGCAACCGGGTTCCCTAATGAATCAAGCATATCTGCCGAAAATTTAACCTTCTCACCAACATTAAAAACTTTCTGACCAAAAAATAAAACGGGCAAGAACCAAAAAAAAAGAAGGGAAAGAATTCTGTACATAATTCTAAAGAAAATATAATTCAAATATAAATTTTATTTTGAAAAGAGAAGAGAAAAATATCTGCGAATGGTAAATATTCGTCAAAATTAATCTAACAATAGTTATACGATTAAATCTTACCTTTGGGCAAATGAATCACTCTGTACCAACCGACGAATTAATTTCTTCAGCTAATATCTCACCGCAATTAAAACAAATTGCAGATAAAGTGTTCAAACAACAGCGCATTAGTTTTGATGAAGGTGTAATTTTATTTAAGCAAGGTAGCCTTAGTTACCTTGGCACTTTAGCAAATTATGTGCGCGAGAAAAAAAGCGACGACAAAGTTTTTTTTAACCGCAATTTTCATGTGGAGCCTACTAATATTTGTGTTTACACTTGTTCGTTTTGCTCCTATTCGCGTCTCATTAAACAACGCGATCAAGGATGGGAACTTAGTGTTGACCAAATTTTAGACATCATAAAAAAATATGATGAGCAACCTGTTACCGAAGTTCATATTACCGGAGGAGTTGTGCCAAAACAAGATTTAGCTTTTTACCTAGAGTTATTTAAAAAAATAAAATTGCATCGTCCCGGTTTGCATATTAAAGCTTTAACGCCGGTGGAGTTTCATTATATTTTTAAGAAAGCAAAACTCACTTACGCGGAAGGTTTAAAAATGATGAAAGAAGCCGGTTTAGATAGTTTACCGGGTGGCGGCGCCGAAATTTTTGATAAAGATATTCGCGATCAGATTGCAGGAGGAAAATGCAGTACCGATGAATGGTTAGAGTTGCATGAAACCTGGCATAAAATGGGCGGAAAATCAAACGCCACCATGTTGTACGGACATATAGAAACATTCGAGCATAGGATTGATCATTTAGAAAGATTGCGTGCTTTACAGGATAAAACAAAAGGATTTAATGCATTTATCCCATTGAAATTTCGTAATAAAGATAATCAAATGTCGCATGTGCCGGAAGTTTCTGTGATTGAAGATTTACGTAATTATGCGATATCAAGAATTTATTTAGATAATTTTCAGCACATAAAAGCGTATTGGGCAATGATAGGAAGAAGCACCGCACAAATGGCATTAAATTTTGGTGCCGATGATTTGGATGGAACCATTGACGATACCACAAAAATTTACAGCATGGCCGGAGCAGAAGAGCAATCGCCAAAATTAACTACTCAGCAATTAGTTGATTTAATAAAACAAGTGGGTAAAAAACCAATTGAACGAGATACACTTTACAATGTGGTGAAAGATTATTCAATTACAGAATAGTTTTTAATGCCATTAAAGCCCTTTATTTTAGGTCGTTTTTTTAGATAAAATAGAACAAATATTTAGTGGCAAATTCAAAACTTAGAGGTTGCTAAATCGATGCAGAATCATTCTCTATTTTCAATTATTTACAAAATCAATAAAAATTTTATTTATCTGAATTACAATTATATACGCGAATTAAATGTTGCATCTAAAAAATATTTAGATTTTTATTGAATTTATTTCAACATTTCACTTGTAGGAACAGATTATTTCTATATCTTTGCCGTCCCTAAAATTGGGGAGCTTATTTTTAAGAGCGAAAATCATTGATAAAAAGAGAATTTTAATAAGATGCCTACAATATCACAACTAGTAAGAAAGGGTCGCTACAAAGCACCCAACAAAAGCAAATCAGCTGCTTTAGACTCTTGTCCGCAACGCCGTGGCGTGTGTACGCGTGTGTATACAACTACGCCTAAAAAGCCTAATTCGGCAATGAGAAAAGTAGCAAAAGTGCGTTTAACCAATAAGCAGGAGGTGATTGCTTACATTCCCGGAGAAGGTCACAATTTGCAAGAACATAGTATTGTTTTGGTGCGTGGTGGTCGTGTTAAAGATTTGCCGGGTGTGCGTTATCATATTGTTCGTGGAACTTTAGATACGGCTGGTGTTGAAGGTCGTAAGCAACAACGTTCAAAATACGGAACTAAACGTCCGAAAGCAGGCGCAGCAGCGGCGGCTAAAGCAAAAGAGGCACCAAAAAAATAATTTAAAAAATTACAATTTATAAATATTAGTATTTTGTAGAATGAGAAAAGGAAAATCTAAAAAGAGAATTTTATTACCAGATCCGATTTATAACGATACGTTGGTAACCCGGTTTGTAAATAATTTAATGTACGACGGAAAAAAAAATACCGCCAATAAAATTTTTCATGAGGCAATTGATATTGTTGCTAAACGTAATAACGAAAGCGGAGTAGAAGTTTGGAAAAAAGCACTCTCTAATGTTACTCCTCAAGTTGAAGTTCGTTCGCGACGCGTTGGAGGAGCCACTTTTCAAATTCCTTCAGAGGTTCGCCCCGAACGAAAAGTAGCTTTAGCCATGAAATGGTTAATTTCTTACTCTCGTAAACGAAACGAAAAATCAATGGCTCATAAATTGGCCGGCGAAATAATTTCTGCAGCAAAAGAAGAAGGCGCTGCTTTTAAAAAGAAAGAAGATGTACACAAAATGGCTGAAGCCAATAAAGCATTCTCACATTTCAGATTCTAAAATAAAAAATGAGCGACTTAAACTATACAAGAAATATTGGAATTGCTGCCCACATTGATGCCGGAAAAACTACCTGTACCGAACGTATTTTATATTATACCGGCGTTAATCATAAAATAGGAGAAGTTCATGATGGTGCCGCAACTATGGATTGGATGGTTCAGGAACAAGAGCGAGGAATAACTATTACTTCAGCTGCTACAACTTGCTTTTGGAAATACAGAGATAATCAATACAAAATTAATATTATTGATACGCCCGGTCACGTTGATTTTACAGTGGAAGTAAACCGTTCATTACGTGTATTAGACGGTTTGGTGTTTTTGTTTTCTGCCGTAGACGGTGTAGAGCCGCAATCTGAAACCAACTGGCGATTAGCCGATGGTTATAATGTAACTCGTATTGGTTTCGTAAATAAAATGGACCGCCAAGGTGCCGATTTTTTAAATGTTGTTAAACAAACCAGAGAAATATTAGGAGGTAATGCTGTTCCCTTGCAATTGCCAATTGGAGCCGAAGAACATTTTATTGGGGTGGTTGATTTAATTAACTTCCGTGGTATTGTTTGGAATGAAGATGATAAGGGGATGACTTTTAAAGAAGTTCCTATTCCTGCAGATATGCTCGAAGAAGCAACAGAGTGGCGCGAGAAAATGCTTGAAGCTGTTTCTGATTTTGATGATAAAATAATGGAGAAGTTTTTCGACGCTCCCGAAACAATCACTGAAAGAGAAGTTCTTGATGCATTACGTAAAGCTTGTGTAGCAAATAAAATTGTTCCTATGGTTTGCGGAAGCGCATTTAAAAATAAAGGAGTTCAAACCATGTTGGATTTGGTGATGGAATTAATGCCAAGTCCAATGGATAAAGCACAAGTTACCGGTATAAACCCTGATACAGGCGAAGAAGTAACAAGGAAACCGGATGTTAAGGAACCATTTACCGCCTTAGCATTTAAAATTGCAACCGATCCTTTTGTTGGTCGTTTGTGTTTTTTCCGCGCTTACGCCGGAAGATTAAATGCAGGATCTTATGTTCTTAATACTCGAAGTGGAAATAAAGAACGTATTTCGCGAATTTTCCAAATGCATGCCAATAAACAAAATCCTGTTGAATTTATTGAAGCAGGAGATATTGGCGCAGCTGTAGGATTTAAAGATATTAAAACAGGCGATACACTTTGCGAAGAAAAATTTCCAATTGTATTGGAGGCAATGAATTTCCCTGAACCGGTTATTGGCGTTGCAATTGAGCCTAAAACTCAAGCAGATTTAGACAAACTTGGAACTGCCTTGCATAAATTAGCAGAAGAAGATCCAACCTTCCGTGTTAAAACGGATGAAGATAGTGGTCAAACTATTATTTCCGGTATGGGAGAGCTTCACTTAGAAATTATTGTTGACCGTTTACGTCGTGAATTTAAGGTAGAAATTAATCAGGGTGCGCCTCAAGTGGCTTATAAAGAAGCCGTAACTCAAACCATTGATCATCGCGAACTTTATAAAAAACAAACCGGCGGTAGAGGTAAATTTGCTGATATGCACGTGACCTTAGGTCCGGTTGATGCCGATTTCGTTGGCGAATTGCAATTTGAAAATGAAATTACCGGCGGTAATATTCCTCGCGAATTTATTCCGTCAGTTGAAAAAGGATTTAAAGCTTCTTTGGCAAATGGTGTTTTAGCAGGTTATCCATTAGTGGGATTAAAAGTAACCTTAACCGATGGTTCTTATCATAACGTTGACTCTGACGCTTTATCATTTGAAATTTGTGCCCGCAATGCATTTCGCGAAGCAGTTCCAAAATGTAAGCCGGTTTTACTAGAACCAATAATGAAAATTGAAGTAATCACTCCTGAAATAAATATGGGAGATGTAGTGGGAGATTTGAATCGTCGCCGCGGACAAATTGAAGGTATGGATAGTAAAGGAACTGCTCAGGTTGTAAAAGCGAAAGTACCTCTTTCCGAAATGTTTGGATATGTTACTCAATTAAGAACTTTAACATCCGGTCGTGCTACTTCAACAATGGAATTTTCTCATTACGCCGAAACACCAAGAAATATAGCTGATGATGTTATCGCAAAAGCAAAAGGACAAAAAGTAAAAGCATAATTAATATTGAATTATAAAAGATGAGCCAAAGAATTAGAATAAAATTAAAATCATACGACTTTAATCTGGTTGACAAATCAGCCGAGAAAATCGTAAAAACTGTAAAATCTACAGGAGCTGTAGTTAACGGACCAATTCCTTTACCTACACACAAACGTATTTTTACAGTGTTAAAAGCGCCTCACGTTAATAAAAAAGCGCGTGATCAGTTCCAATTATGTTCTTACAAACGTTTGTTGGACATATATAGTTCATCTTCAAAAACTGTTGATGCACTAATGAAACTTGAATTACCAAGTGGAGTTGAAGTGGAAATTAAAGTATAGCGAATTAAAGTATTGAATAATAATAAATTAAAATAGGTTAATTAAACAAAAAATAAAATGTCAGGATTAATTGGTAAAAAAATAGGAATGACTAGCTTCTTCGATGCCAAGGGTAAATATATACCATGCACAGTTATTGAAGCAGGTCCTTGCGTTGTTACGCAAGTAAAAACCAATGAAAAAGACGGATACATTGCCTTACAATTAGCATTTGATGAGAAGAAAGAAAAACATACTTCGTCTGCTATGAAAGGACATTTTGCTTTAGCAAAATCAACTCCAAAACGTAAGGTAATTGAATTCCGTTCTTTTGAAGGGACAAAAAATTTAGGAGATCTTATCACGACAGAAGTTTTCGCTGAAGGCGATTTTGTGGATGTTGTGGGTACCTCAAAAGGAAAAGGTTTTCAGGGTGTTGTAAAACGCCATGGCTTTAGTGGTGTAGGTGGTTCAACGCACGGTCAGCACGACCGTTCTCGTGCACCTGGTTCATTAGGTGCTTCTTCTGATCCTTCTAGGGTTATGCCCGGTATGAGAATGGGAGGAAGAATGGGTGGTAACCGTAAAAAAGTTCAAAACCTTGAAATAGTAAAAATTATGGCCGAAAAGAATTTGATTTTAATAAAAGGTTCTGTTCCCGGTGCAAAAGGTTCTTATTTAATAATTGAAAAGTAATCATGCAGGTAGAAATATTAAATATAAGTGGTAAAAAAACAGCTAAAAAAGCAGATTTAGCCGATTCAATTTTTGGCGCAGAGCCGAATGACCACAGCATTTATTTAGACGTTAAACTTTATCTTGCCAATCAACGTCAAGGTACTCATAAGTCTAAAGAACGTGCCGAAATTGCTCGTACTACTAAAAAATTGAAACGTCAAAAAGGTACCGGTGGTGCTCGTGCCGGCTCAATGAAATCGCCATTATTTATTGGTGGTGGTCGCGCTTTTGGTCCAAGACCGCGTGACTATTCTTTCAAAATAAATAAAAAAGTAAAATCATTGGCACGTATTTCTGCATTAACTTATAAAGCAAAAGATAACGCCATTACTGTTTTAGAAGATTTTTCATTTGAAGCGCCAAAAACAAAAAATTATACCGATTTGATGAAAAACCTTAACATGACTGATAAAAAGACGCTTTTGGTTTTGGGTCAGGCTAACAAAAATATTTATTTATCAGCTCGCAATTTGCACGGTTACAAAGTGGTTAATGCAAGCGATTTAAATACCTATGATATTTTAAATGCCGACAATCTTATTTTATCGGAGAGTTCAGTAAAAGTAATTGAAACAATTTTAAACAAATAAAATGAGAGTTTTAGTTAAGCCTATCATAACAGAAAAAATGACCGCACAAGCCGAAAAACTAAATCGCTACGGCTTTATAGTGGCTAAAGAGGCAAATAAATTAGAAATAAAAGACGCGGTTGAAAAAATGTACAGTGTAAAAGTGGCTTCTGTGAATACACAACAATACATTGGAAAAGTTAAAACACGTAACACTACACGCGGAATGGCTGTTGGAAGAGTTAACCGAAATAAAAAAGCAGTAGTGACTTTAAAACAAGGAGAGGTAATTGATTTTTACGCTAGTATATAATTTGTAAAAGAAATTTAAAATGGGATTAAAAAAATATAGACCGCTAACACCAAGTTTAAGATATAAAATTACATCTGACAACGCTGATATTACTGTAGATAACCAACCTGAAAAAAGTTTAGTTACCTCTACTAATAAATCAAGCGGTGGTCGTAATAACTCTGGTAAAATGACCATGCGTTATGTAGGTGGCGGACATAAAAAACAATATCGAATTATTGATTTTAAACGCGATAAAGACGGAATTGAAGGAATAGTAAAAACAATTGAATATGATCCAAATCGTACAGCACGTATCGCTTTAGTATTTTATAAAGACGGTGAAAAACGTTACATCATTGCTCCGCAAGGTTTACAAGTTGGGCAAAAAATAATGTCAGGCCCAAAAGCAACTCCCGAAATTGGAAATGCTATGTTGTTATCTGATGTTCCATTAGGTACCATTATTCATAATATTGAATTACGTCCCGGTCAAGGTGCCGCTCTGGCTCGTAGCGCCGGTTCTTATGCTCAATTAACTTCCCGCGAAGGAAAATACGCAACGTTACGTATGCCTTCAGGCGAAGTTAGAATGATATTAATTACCTGTAAGGGAACTGTAGGTGCAGTTTCTAATCCGGATCATAATTTAGAAGTGCATGGTAAAGCAGGTCGTAAACGTTGGTTAGGTCGTCGTCCACGCACTCGTCCTGTTGCAATGAATCCCGTTGATCATCCAATGGGTGGAGGCGAAGGGCGTGCTTCAGGCGGACATCCGCGTTCACGCAAAGGATTGCCGGCAAAAGGATTTAAAACACGTTACAAGGCAAAGGCTTCTAACAAACATATAATAGAAAGAAGAAAAAAATAATTTTAAAAAAGTTTAATGGTTTCAGATAATTTAGTCTGAAAGTCAAAACAAAAAAAATAAAATGGCAAGATCACTAAAAAAAGGACCGTTCATCGATTACAACTTAGAAGGTAAAGTTGAAAAAATGAATAAAAGCGGTAAGAAATCAGCAATTAAAACTTGGGCACGTCGTTCAACGATTCCACCTGAATTTGTTGGTTTTACTTTTGCGGTTCATAACGGCGCAAAATTTATTCCTGTTTATGTTACCGAAAATATGGTCGGGCATAAGCTTGGAGAATTTGCTCCAACGCGTGTGTTTAAAGGTCACGCAGGTCATAATAAGAAAACAGTAACAACTGCAGCAACACCAGCGGCATCATAAGATATTTAGAATTAATTACAATGGGTAAAAGAAAAAGAGTAGTAGCAGATCAACGTAAAGAGGCAAATAAAACAAAATATTTTGCTAAGTTGAACGATTGTCCTACGTCGCCACGTAAAATGCGGCAGGTGGCCGATTTAGTGAGAGGTATGGATGTTTACAAAGCTTTGAGTGTATTAAAATTTAATACTCGTGAAGCCTCAGGCCGTTTAGAAAAACTTTTGAAATCTGCAATTGCAAATTACGAAGCTAAAACCGGTTCACGTCCGGATGATGATACTTTAATCGTTAAAGAAGTTTTTGTTGATAGTGGTTTTCAATTAAAACGTTTGCGTACAGCTCCGCAAGGTCGTGGTTACCGTATCAGAAAACGTTCAAATCACATTACCTTAATAGTAGACACAAAAAGCTTAGATAAAAAAAATTAAAAAAAAATGGGACAAAAAGTTAATCCGATAGGTTTTCGTTTAGGAGTTGTAAAAGGTTGGGATTCTAACTGGTACGGCGGAAAAGATTATTCTGAAAAGTTAATTGAAGACGAAAAAATAAGAGCTTACGTTAGAGTACGTTTGCCTAAAGGCAGTATTTCAAAAATTGTAATTGAGCGTACATTAAAATTAGTTACGGTTACAATTAATACAGCTCGTCCGGGAATTATTATTGGTAAAGGTGGAAAAGAAGTAGATAAATTAAAAGAAGAATTAAAAAAAGTAACTAAAAAAGAAATTCAAATAAATATTTTTGAAATTAAGCGTCCTGAAACTGATGCGCGTTTGGTGGCAGATAGTATTGCTCGTCAAATCGAAGGGCGTATTTCATTTCGTCGTGCCGCAAAAATGTCGATGGCCTCAACAATGAGAATGGGAGCAGAAGGCATTAAAATAAAAGTGTCGGGTCGTTTAGGTGGTGCAGAGATGGCGCGTAGCGAAGGATACAAAGAAGGAAGAACACCTTTACATACTTTGCGTGCCGATATTGATTATGCTGTTGCCGAAGCGCATACTTCTTATGGCCGGATTGGGGTAAAGGTTTGGATTTGCAAGGGTGAAATTTTTGGAAAACGTGATTTGTCTCCAAATATTGGATTAGCAAAAGAGAAAAAAGGACCGGCATCACCAAAATTCAGTGGTAAAAAGAAGGGTAAAAGAGAAGATAAGTAATTGAATAATTTTTGAATAACGATTAAATAAAATGTTACAACCAAAAAGAACTAAGTTCAGGAAATCGCAGAAAATGAAAATGAAAGGCAACGCTAAACGCGGCGATCAAATTGCTTTTGGATCATTTGGAATTAAAGCCACAGAAGGCTGTTGGGTAACTGCTCGTCAAATTGAAGCGGCTCGTATTGCAATTACTCGTTTTATGAAACGTGAAGGACAAGTTTGGATTCGCGTGTTTCCTGACAAGCCAATTACCAAAAAACCTGCTGAGGTTCGTATGGGAAAAGGTAAAGGTGCTCCCGAATATTGGGTGGCCCCCGTAAAACCGGGACGAATTTTATTCGAAGCTGAAGGAGTTCCTTTAGCAGTGGCAAAAGAAGCACTTCGTTTGGCAGCACAAAAACTTCCTATCGTTACAAAATTTGTGGTGAGAAGAGATTATCCGGGGGATCCAACAGTTTAAAAAAAAAGTAAAATGAAAAATGCAGAAATAATTGCTTTATCGGAACAAGAATTGATTGATAAAGTCAAAGAAGGAAAAGACACTTTGAACAAAATGAAATTAAATCATAACATTTCTCCAATTGAGAATCCTCTAACTATACGCCACACTCGTAAAACAGTAGCCCGTTTGTTAACAGAAGCTTCTAAACGAAAACACGCATCCAAATAAA
>JAHEYG010000049.1:0-20772 GCA_023251725.1 Sphingobacteriaceae bacterium
TTTCGAACATTTTTTTAAGCAATTTAAAAAATGGCAATTTTTACATAAGCTGGCAGTAATTTTATTTTTTATTTTCGGAACCAGTTTATTTTCTAATGCGCAAATAAATTCTAATCGCCATCCTCATCTGCTAAAAGGCGATGTGGCATTTGTGCCGCAGGATACAGTTAAAAAAGTAAAAATTAGACCTGATACCATGGTAATTAAATCTATTCCTGAACCAAGAGAGCCGATGACCATGGGTGGACCAAGATTTATTCCTGATTCTCAACCAAAAACTAATCCAAAGAAAAAGAAACATGTTGGAGAATCAAAAATTGTGAACAAAGAGCATGAGTAATGAGAATTTTTTAATCTCCCAATAAAAGATTAAATTTGTATATTATCTTTTACACCATGACAACTGTTGCCATCCGTAATCTTTTATTTGAATACATCCGTTTTGCCGAAGAAAAAAAGGTAAAAGCTCTCTATACAATTATTGAAGACGAAATAAATGAAATGCATAATCACTGGACAAAAGCTTTTGTTTTGGAAATGAAAAAAAGATCAGAATATTTGGACTCGGGTAAAGCAAAAGGAAAAGAGTGGAGTGAGGTACAAAAAAAAGCTAAAAATATTTTGTTGAAGGGTAAGTAGTGAAAAACCATTTCACAATAATATTACATCCTAAGGCGGAAAAAGAGTATTTAGATTCTGTAGAGTGGTATGAGCAATCACTTATAGGATTAGGTGAAGAATTTATAAATGAAGTCGGGGTCGTTATTAAACAAATAGAAAACAATCCCTTTTTATTTCAAAAAAAGAAGCTCCAATTCAGGGAAGCGGTCGTTAAAAGATTTCCATATTTAATAATTTATAGAATAAACCAAAAGAATATGGAAATCGACATTCTTTCAGTATTTCATTGTAGTCAAAATCCTAACAAGAAGACAAAAAAGTAGTTTTTTGTTGTTGTAGTTCTAAAACAAGCCTTTAATATAACTCAGTGTCGAGGCATCGTCCCACTTAATCTCGCCCACTTCTTCTTTTACAATTTCTAAATTTTTGTTTAGAATATAAATCACGGGTATTGAATTAATGCCGATGTCGGGAAAATGTTTTTGCATTTTTAAGAAAGTGAAGGGATATGCTTTTTCGTTTTTGAAAGTATTTAACTTTTCTAAAGATTCATCAGTAATACAAATAATTTCAACATCGCTTAAGTCCGAATTTTTTATTTTGTTGATAGTTTTTAATTCCTGCAAACAATTTCCACACCAGCTGGCGTACATCGCTACAATTATTTTTTTTCCTTTTAACGAATTAAAATCAAATGATTCTCCTGCCGAATTTACCAGCCCTAATTCGTTAAATTTTAAAGATGGCGCAATGCGGTATTTATTGTAATAGAAAAGCACAATTAAACACACGGCTGTAACAATTATTAGATATACCGACTTTTTTGGCATAGAAATTAAGAATGCATAGTTAATTGATTATTTGTTTTATGCGTTTAGGGTACGAAATTACGAATAGATTTGCAAGAATGAATGGATTCTTTACCACATTACTAAAAATATTATGGAAAATTATACTTTGGTTTTTTATTGCCTCGGTAGTGTCGGTCATAATTTTCCGTTGGTTGCCGGTGCCATTAACGCCTTTGATGCTGATAAGATGTGTTGAGCAAAAGAGTGATGGCAAGGATATGAGATTGAAACACGATTGGGTGGCGTTTAAAAAAATATCGCCCAAATTGCAGTTAGCGGTAGTTTGCAGTGAGGACCAAAACTATTTAAAACATTTTGGTTTCGATTGGGGCGCCATTGAAAAAGCAATGAAGGAAAATGAAAAAGGCGGAAGAATAAGAGGAGCGAGCACCATTACACAACAAACTGCAAAAAATGTATTTTTATGGCCGGGCAGAAGTTACATTAGAAAAGGTTTTGAAATTTGGTTCACGTTATTGATTGAAATTTTTTGGAGTAAAGAAAGAATTATGGAAGTGTATTTAAACAGCATTGAAATGGGCGACGGAATTTACGGGGCAGAAGCTGCTTCTAAATTTTGGTTCAGTAAAAGTGCTTCGGCATTAACAAAAGATGAAGCCGCCGCTATTGCTTCGGTGTTGCCAAATCCGCTGAGGTATAAAGCCAACCCGCCGAGCAATTACATTGGTAAACGCAAAGCCTGGATAAAACAGCAAATGAATTATTGGGGAAATAAATTAGATTATAATAAATATAAAGATGATGATGAACCGGAGAGGAAGTAGTTCAGTTGGCAGTGGGCAGTATTCAGTTGGCAGTAAAAAATTAAGAATTAAAAATGTAGAATTAAGAAATAAAAAGTTGGCAGTGGCAGTTGGCAGTAAGCAGGTATAAAAAACATGAATAAAAACTTGAAAAAACTAATCAGTAAACTCTAAGCACTAATCACCAAAAATAAAATGCGTCAACTAATATTCATATTCCTCTGGTTAACTTGTTTCAGCTGCGGACAATCCAACTCAGGATTATCTGAATATAATTTTCCGCGACCGGAAGCGCCTAATGTTTCTAAAAAAACTTCTGAAAAATATAAAGACTTGTCTTACCGTCTGGATACAATGTTTTTGAAAATGGTAAAGTATAGCGGATTTAACGGAGCCATAATTGTTTCTAAGAATGGTGAAGTGGTGTATCAAAAAGCTTTTGGAATTGCAGATAAAGAAAACAAAATGCCACTAACCGATTCAACGATGTTTCAATTGGCTTCTGTTTCGAAAGTTGTTACGGCCACCGCAGTGTTAATGCTCTACGAAAAAGGATTAATTAAACTCGAAGATAAATTTGCCACGTATTTTCCTGAATTTCCTTACCCCGAAATTACCATTAAACATTTATTATCGCACCGTTCGGGATTACCCAATTATTTATATTTTTTAAATGATGTGGTTTGTAATAAAGAAATGAAATTAAAGAATGAAGATGTTTATAAATTAATGTGCGAGCGCCAACCAAAAATTTATTTAAAACCCAATCAGGCATTTAATTATTGTAATACTAATTACGCGCTGCTCGCTTTACTGGTAGAAAAAGTAAGTAAAAAAACATTTTCTAATTTTTTGCGTGATGAAATTTTTCTTCCTTTAGGAATGAGAAATTCGGGAACAATATTGAGCATGGATATTTTTGAGAAATCAATTTCGAAACCTTATGATGCGCGATGGAAAATTATTGATGCTGAGGCGGCCGATTTTGTGGTGGGAGATAAAAGTATTTATTCAACTCCCTACGATTTATTTTTATTCAGCGAAGCTTTATTTCAATATAAAATATTAAAAGCCGAAACACAGTCCATTGCTTTTGCGGCCCATAGTCGCGAAAAAAAATTAAGTAATTATGGTTTGGGATGGCGCTTGCACGATTTTAAAGATTCAGTAAAAAAAGAAGTATTTCATAACGGCTGGTGGCATGGCTATCGAACAGCGTTTCATAGGCGCTTGCGCGATAGAGTTACTATTGTTGTTTTAAGTAATCAATTAAATAGAACCGCTTATCAAACTTATAAAATTTACCAAGCGCTGGCTGCAGATACAACAAAATACAACGGCGAAGGAGACGATGATTAAATGAGCAACTCAATTCATTTTATAAAAACCGAAAAATCGGCGCGCGTTGTTACAAATGGTAATTCAAATCCCAATGTAAAACAAGTTTGGCTGGTGGCGCACGGTTACGGCTATTTAGCCACTCTTTTCATCAATAAATTCACAGATTTAAATCCCACCGAAAATTTAGTAATCGTTCCCGAAGGTTTGCACCGTTATTATTTAAATGGTTTCAGCGGTAAAGTAGGAGCCAGCTGGATGACTAAAGAAGACCGCGAACACGATATTGTAGATTATTGTAATTATTTGGATAAGGTGTATGAGCAATTTATTTCTCCTCTCAATAAAAACGTCATCATAAATATTTTTGGTTTTTCACAAGGGGGTGCAACTATAACGCGTTGGGCAGCACAAACAAAATTTAAAATAAATAATTTAATTGTTTGGGGAAGTAATGTACCGGAAGATATAAAGTGGAACAATGATTTTGAGAAATTAAAAAACATCAACTGGTTTTATGTTTGTGCTTCCGATGATGAATTTATGTCGGTCGACTTGCAAAAAGCACAAATCGAATTATTAAAATCTCACCATATAAAAGCCGAAATAATAAATTACATTGGCAAACACGATATCGATTCGGCAACATTAATGGTATTAGAAAAGAAATGTGGTAAATTGATAGAGTAGTTTGTAATTTAACAATCAATAATGTTATTTTTGTACTGATGTTTATCCTGTATATAAAAGAAATAAGAAGTTTTTTAAGTTCGCTTATTGGCTACGTGGCCATTGGTGTTTTTATTACTCTCATTGGAATTTTTATGTGGGTAGTGCCTTCCGAAAGTTCCGGCTCCAATGTTTTAGAAAACGGTTTTGCTAACATTGACCCGCTTTTTATTTTAGCACCGTGGGTATATTTATTTTTAATTCCGGCCATTACCATGCGCAGTTTTTCGGAAGAAAAAAAAACCGGCACCATCGAATTATTGTTAACGCGGCCAATTGCTGATTTGCAAATTGTTTTGGCAAAATATTTCGCCGGATTTACCCTGGTAATTATTTCTTTGCTTCCAACCTTAATTTATTATTATTCGGTTCATCAATTGGGTTATCCCAAAGGAAATATCGATACCGGCGGAATGTGGGGCTCTTACATCGGATTATTATTTTTAGGCGCCGGGTTTGTTTCCATTGGTATTTTTGCTTCATCGGTGGCCGAGAATCAGGTAATAGCTTTTATAATTGCCATGCTCTTATGCTTTTTTTGTTATATGGGATTTGAATACGCCGCTGCTTCCGGAATTTTTGGCAAGTACGATGCTTTTGTAAAAGCACTCGGACTTAACGAGCATTATGTGAGTATGAGCAGAGGGGTAATTGATACCCGCGATGCTTTATATTTTGTAAGTGTTATAGCCATTTTTAATTTGGCCACTAAATTAGTTTTACAAAGTCGTAAATGGTAAATGAACGAAACTAAAAAACATATTACCGGCAATAAGAAAAAAGACCTGAGCGGTTTTGCCATTCTTATTGTAATTGTTGTATTGATGAATTTTGTTTTTGGATTTTATTTTAAACGGTTTGATTTAACTTCAGAAGGCCGGTACACTTTGGCCGGGTCCACAAAAAAGTTATTAAAAAATTTAAACGACATTGTTTATTTAAAAGTGTATTTGCAGGGCGATTTTAATCCGGGTTTTACACGATTAAGAAATGAAACCAAAGAAATTTTGGATGAGTTTCGCGCTTATTCCAATAATCAAATTGAATATGTATTTATTAATCCCACCGAAAATTCTGATAAGGAAGAAGTAAATAAAATTGAACGACAACTTTATGAGAAAGGAATTGTACCGGAGCAAGTGATCGACCGTAAGAAACAAAAAACTTCCGAATCTTTGCTTTGGCCCGGCGCGTTGGTCACCTTCAAAGGCCGTGAAACCAATTGGCAAATTTATAAAAGGCAAGATTTTACTCCGCCCGAAGAAGCATTAAATAATTCGGTGAAAGAATTAGAATACAGTTTATCAAATACTATTCGCAAATTACAAACCGAGCATAAACCTGAAGTTACTTTTATTGAAGGGCAGGGTGAGATGGATACGCTGCGTCAGTTTGATTTTATGCGGTCGTTAGGCGAATATTACAATGTAAACCGACTTACCATCAATCATAAATTAGGATGTTTAAAAACAAGCAATGCTATTGTTATTACAAAACCTGATTCAACTTTTGATGAAAAAGATAAATTTATTATTGACCAATACATTATGCGCGGCGGAAAAGTATTGTGGTTGCTTGATCCGGTTTTTATTAATATGGATACGTTTCGATTAAGAGGATATAGTTTAGGTTTAAACAACCCAACCGGTTTAGAAGATATGTTGTTTCGTTATGGTGTGAGATTAAATCCCGTGTTGGTACAAGATTTACAATGCTCAAAAATTCCGGTTAACGTAGGATTTACAAAAGGTCAACCCAACTTCCAATTATTTTCGTGGGTATATAATCCATTGGTAACGGCCGATGCTAATCATCCCATTGTAAAAAATTTAGATTTAATTAAATTCGAATTTTTAAGTACGATTGATACTGTGTCGGCGAAAGGCATTAAAAAAACATTTTTATTAAAAACCTCTCGCTATTCAAAAACGCAGCTTACGCCGGCTCGCGTGGCGTTGGGTATTGTAAAATTTAAACCTAATGAAGAACAATTCAGAAATTCGTATCAACCGGTGGCGTGTTTGTTAGAAGGTTCTTTTCAATCGGTGTACGAAAACCGAGTTCTTCCCAATGCCATCACTTCCGATTCGGCAATAGCATTCAGAGATCAAGGTGTAAATACAAAAATGATTGTGGTAGCCGATGGCGATATTGCAAAAAATGATTTTCAAACCGGTAAAGGAATTTATCCTTTGGGTTACGATAAATACATGAACCAAACATTTGCCAACAAAACATTTTTATTGAATTGTGTAAATTATTTATTGGATGATGAAGGACTTTTACAATTGCGCGCGCGCGAGGTAAAATTACGGTTGTTGGATAAAAAGAAAATAAATAATCAGGAAACAAAATGGCAGTTAATTAATATTGCATTGCCGCTGGGAATTTTAATTTTGTGCGGCATTATTCAGTTTTACATTCGGAAAAAACGTTACGCTTCATAAAAATATTCTGTTCCTTAAGAGTTCTGTTTGGACCAAAATAAATTCCGGATATTCAATTTTCTGAAATTAAATTTATTTTAATTTATCATTTCCTTTATGCCGTTCTGAATCTCTAAGAGTTTTTTTCTCCAGATTTTTTTTGAAAGCCTCTTCTAAATTTATTCCGGTTTGATTGGCAATGCAAATTAATACGAACAGCACATCCGCTAATTCATCATCTAATAATTTAGCTTTATCGCTTTCTTTTTCGGATTGTTCACCGTATCGGCGGGCCATTATTCGCGCTACTTCGCCAACTTCTTCCATTAAAACCGCTGTATTGGTTAATTCGTTGAAATAGCGAACACCGTGGGTTTTTATCCATTGGTCAACGCTTTTTTGGGCTTCAGATATTTCCATACAATATTATTTCGAAATTAATTTTAGTTCTTAAAGATAATTAATTAAGTTTAAACATTAATTGCCCAAATAAATAAACACAGATTAGTGTATGTTAGTGTAATTTTGGCTTATAATTAAAACTATGTTTTCTAAAAAAAATGCGCTCATTATAACTATTGTCATTTCAATGATAATTGGTTTACTATGCGGTTATTTAATTAATTCTTCCATCACAAAAAATAAATCCGATTTTTCGAAAACGGTTTTAATAAAAAGCGGCGATACCAGAATTATTGAAGCCGGTGTAAAAGCTTTAGATAAATTAAGCGAAAAGCAATTTAAGGAACAGAAAAAAACAATTGCTTCGCGCTTTTCTATTTTATCAGATATTTTTTTACGTCTCATTAAAATGATTATTGCGCCATTGGTATTTGCTGTGTTGGTAATTGGTGTTGCTAAAGTGGGAGATTTTAAATCGGTGGGAAGAATTGGAATAAAAACTTTAATTTATTTTACAACGGCTACTTTAATTGCATTATTTTTAGGATTGGCAATTGTAAATATTTTTAAACCCGGCGAAGTGATGCATCTTGAGAAGCCTGTAGCTTCTGCAGAAACTGGAATTAAATCGAATGCGCAAGATGCAAAAAATTTTATTTCACATGTTATTCCCGAAAGTATTATTTCGGCAATGGCCAATAACGATATTTTACCGATTGTAGTGTTCGCATTATTTTTTGGTGTGGCCGCTGCTTCCATTGGTAAACATGGCGAAATAATAATTAAAGCCTGCGAAGGTTTAGCCGAAATTATGTTGAAGGTTACCAATTACGTAATGAATTTTGCACCTATCGGAATTTTTGGCGCCATTACGGCCGTCGTCATTCAGCAGGGACTCGACGTGCTCGGCGGCTATTTATATTTGATAACTTGTTTTTTTGGCGGTTTATTATTTTTTGTATTTGTGGTGCTGTGGTTGATAGCAGTTTTATTTAAAATAAAATTTTATAAATTATTATCTCATATTAAAGAACCAATTTTATTAGCGTTTAGTACCGCAAGCAGCGAAAGTGCTATGCCAAAAACCATTGAAGCTTTAGAAAAACACGGCATCAGCAATCGCATAGTAAGTTTTGTTTTGCCATTGGGATATTCGTTTAATTTAGATGGCTCCATCATGTACATGACATTTGCTACTGTTTTTATTGCGCAATCTTATGGCATTGATTTGAGTATGGCCGATCAAATTAAAATGATGCTGATTTTATTGGTAACAAGTAAAGGAATGGCCGGTGTGCCGCGCGCTTCATTGGTAGTTATTGCCGGAATGTTAAGCATGTTTAAAATTCCCGGGGAAGGATTGTTGTTGTTGTTAGCCGTTGATCAAATTTTAGATATGGGCCGCAGCGCAACTAATGTTGTTGGCAATGCGGTGGCTTCTGCTGTGGTGGCGCGATTGGAAGGGGAGAAATTTTAAATAAAAGAAACAAGCGAACACCTGCCTACCGTAAAAAATGCCAGTGCGGCGGCAGGCAGGTTTGAACCATAGAACATTCGAACGGCGAAGTTTGATTATTTAATTACTAAGGATACTTCGAATGTTCAAATGTTCGGCTGTTCAAAATTCACAATTTTATCCCTTAAAGTGAATAATTAAGAAATGCTATAATTCGTAGCAACACTTTTTAATTTATGGGTGTATTTTTGCTTTCTGATTTTAACGGATCCTAAGTTTTAAGGAAGGTTTATTAAAAAGCAAATTATGAACACAATTGTTAAATTTTTAGAAGTTTACAAATATGTAAACTTTTATTTGTATGTTTACGTATAAGAGTATGAAGGTTGAGTTTAGAACTGAGTACCTTGTTTACTTATATGTAACACCACTCGAAAAAATTAAAGGAAAGCATGCTTTTACAAAAGAAATAATTAAACAGTATAAAAAGAAAATTCAATTATTGATAAGTATTACCAGAATAGAACAGCTAAAGCAATTCAGAGGATTAAATTTTGAATTTTTAAAGGGCGATAAAAAAGGAGAATGTTCCATTCGGTTAAATAGGCAATACCGTTTGTTATTCGAACAAAAAAGTGAAAAAGAGATAACTCTTATATTAATTAACGAAATATCTAAACACTATGAATAAAAATAAAAAAAATACTACCCATTTAAAACCAGGGGATATTTTTCATCCGGGCGAATTTATAAAAGATGAATTGGATGCACGAGGTTGGCATCAGCAGGAATTAGCCGATAATATGAAAGTAAGTAAATCTGAAATAAGTTTGGTGATACACGGGCACCGTGATATTAATGTGAAACTGGCTGTTTTATTGGAGAAAGCATTAGGTATTGATGCCGAAGTTTGGATGAATTTGCAGGTAAAATATGATATAAATAAAGTAAAAAAGAAATCGAACAAATCATTAAGAACTGCAAAAATGACTGCGCCTAAAAAAACAAGATTAAAACGATTGGTGAGGGCTGCTTAAAACAAATGCGGTTCGAACTGTAAATGGCAATGGATTTATTGAAATTTGTTTTTACAAATAATATTTTGTAAATTTACATATACAAAATTAAAAAATCATGTTAACTGTACATCCTCAATTTATTAAAGACAGCGCCGGAAAAAAACTCGTAGTGCTTCCCAAAAAAGAGTTTGATGCCATTATGGAAGAACTCGATGAGATTGAAGACATTCGTCTTTATGATGAAGCTAAAAAAAACGACGATGGCGTGCGTATTTTATTTTCTGATTACTTAAAAAACAGAAAAAAGAAAAATGCCTAATTACATTGTTGTATTATCTAAAAAGGCTGAAAAAGCATTAGATAAACTTTCTGATAATATTGCAGCACCCATTCTTGAAGCTATTAACGATTTGGAAGAAAATCCTCGCCCTCACGGCTATAAAAAATTAAAAGGAACAAAAGGTTATCGAATCAGAGTTGGAAATTACCGCGTTATTTATGATATTATCGATAAAGAATTAATTATTGATATTATTACTCTGGGGCACAGAAAAGATATTTACGAGTAAAAAAACAAATAACGATTTACAATTAACCTTATAACCTTATAACCTTATAACCTCATAACCCTATAACGAATAACCTACATCTTATTAAACTTATCAATTACCGCAATTACCTTTGCAGCATCAAATTTAGAATCATCAAAGCCATCGAGCGCGGCCGGGTTTGTTTTCATGTAATCGCTTAATTGTTTTTTAATTTTGCCTTGTTTGGCGCGTTCAAATAAAACATCACCTTTTTTTGAAATATAATAATCGCTGGTAAATTTATCTTTATTAAATGCTTCGGCGTACATTACTTCGTAAAACATTATTTTACCATTGCATAATACTTTATAGAAAAAAAACTCTTCGTTTAATTTATTTGTAACAAAATTATTATCCTTAAAGCCGTAACCTTTTACTTCATCGGGTTTATAAGTTTCTTGCGTGCCACGGTCGCCTTTGTAAATGAGTTTGGTATACACTTCGTGCATTTTTTTGGGATTGATTTTAATTTCGCCCTCAATGGTATCGCCCGCCAAACGAATTAAATAACCGGGAACAAAGCTTCCCTGGGAGAAGGACAAATTGAAGGTGAAATAGATTAAAATAATAAAAAAAGGCTTTTTCATAGCAAAATGATTTATTTCAAAGATAAGAGATTTTTTTGTTTGGGGTATTGGGGTGCAAAAGCAACGCTATCTAAAAAAATTAGGTCAACGCATAGTTGAGTTACGTCTTAAAAAAGGATGGACTCAGCGGGATTTAGCTTACGAATGCGGCAAAGAACCGCAAAGCATAGAGCGGGTAGAAAATGGAAAATCAAACCCCACCGCTTATTATCTAAAAGAACTCGCAGATGTTTTAGAAGTTAACGTTTCCGATTTTTTTAATTTTTAAGAAATAAAATTTGCAAAGCATCAACAAAAACTAATAACCGATAACCTTTCTCCGCATCAACTATAAATTATCTTAGCACCCGGCTATTATTAATCTTTTGCAAGCAGTTTTTTAAGATATGCTTTTTCTTGCTCATAAGTCATTCCCATGATTTCACGCGTGAGTTTGTCACGAATATCACGCATCATTTTTACGGGATCAAAGTCGGTACTTACGTTTTTTTTATTTTTTGCTTTTGTTTTCATGTTGCAAATATTTCTTTTGGTGAGCGAATTTCAAGTAATGGATACCCTTGCCGAAGGTTAATAGAATTGTATCCTCTAATTCTTTCAAGATTTACAATGTGTTTAAAGTTCCAACTCGCAAGCACATCCGCTTTGCATATTGTAGCAATTGCAATATGTTGGCAGTCGATTAAGCTGGTTTTACCAACCACTTTTTCGGCTATATAATTATCAGCTAATTTTAGGGCTTCATTGGTTAATTCAACTCTTTCGATTTGAGATTTTGGTAATGATTTTAAACAATCTTTTATATATGGTGGAGCCCTCAATAATTCTGCTTCAAGAAGTGTAGAAACAATAATAATAGCTTTTTTATTTATTACGTGTTCAAACATTGGCTTTGTATCAACTGAGAATACTTTAGCAAAAACTCCTCCGATTACAGATGTGTCCAAATAGATACGCATGAAGTAAATGTACGAAAAAAATAGGCAGATAATAAAGGTCTTGGATTAATTAAGACCGAAAAGCATTGGATGTAGAAAACGGAAAATCAAATCCCACCGCTTATTACCTAAAAAGAACTCGCCGATGTTTTAGAAGTTAATGTTTCTGATTTTTTTAATTTTTAAGAAATAAAATTCACGATAGTTCAACAAAAACCAATACTCCTCTTCCGAATTACAATAAATGTACAAAAACCCAACGAGGGCGTTAATTACTCTCGTATTTTGAACGAGGGCAAAAAATTACTATATTTACCCTCGTATTAATTACGTGGGCAAAATTCGCCCTCGTTTAAAAACTAATAAAAATGGCCTATAACGCTAATAAACCCTATAACACATTGGCACTTTTACCTCCAAAAGTGAAAATAGAAAGTACGGCTGTGCTCAAAAAAACCATTGCTGCCAGCAGAGCCTTAAGCGAATTAAAGGGGGCCATTAAAAATTTACCTAACCCAACTCTTTTTATAGATACTATTAATTTGCAGGAAGCGCAGGCCAGTTCGGCCATCGAAAATATTATTACTACGCAAGATGAATTATTTAAAGCTTCTATTGCCGATAAAAAAACTGAGAATGCCGCTACCAAAGAAGTTATTCATTACAAAGATGCTTTGTGGTACGGTGTTAAACAATTGGAAAAAAAGCCTGTCTTAACTACCAATCTTTTTATTGCCATCATGCAAATAATAAAAGAAAACAAATCAAGCATTCGTAACGCATCGGGTACGCAACTTAGAAATCCTTCAACAAAAAAAGTAGTGTACACGCCGCCAGAAGGACAAACAATTATTCGCGACAAATTAAAAAACTTAGAAACGTTTATGAATATTGAAGATGATATGGATCCGCTTATTAAAATGGCCATCATTCATTATCAATTTGAAGCCATTCACCCCTTCTTTGATGGCAACGGTCGCACGGGCCGTATTATTTTGTTGTTATATTTAAAACTTTCAGGTTTAATGGAAATGCCGGCATTGTATTTAAGTAATTACATTATTCAACATAAAAGTGATTATTATATTAATTTGCGAAACGTAACTGAAAAAGGTGATTGGGAAACATGGATTTTATTTATGCTCGACATGATTGAGCAAACCGCCAAAAATGGAAGAAAACAAATTGCTGATATAGAAAATGTAATGATTAAAATGGGAAAAGAAATACAAAAAAAATTACCGAAGATTTACTCAAAAGAATTGTTGGAGATTTTATTTCGATTGCCATACACTAAACGAAACTTTTTAGAAGATGCGGGATTAGGAAATTTAAAAACAGTAGGAAATTATCTAATGGAATTAGAACAAGCCGGTTTTTTAAAAAGTGAACAAGTAGGAAAAGAAAAATTGTACCTGAATTACAAGTTAATGGAAGTTCTTAAAAAATAAAACATCATTTTACGATTAACCTAATAACCGATAACGGTTAACGAATAACTGATAACGGATAACTGATAACGGTTAACCTTTTCTTCCTTAACAATAAATGTGCAAAAATCCCACTCAAATCACACCAAAAATGCTAAATTTGCGCGGTAAAAACGGAATTAAGTGGACAAAAAATCGTTAATAGGACTCGGACTCATTGCAGCAATTTTAGGGGTATGGCTTTTCATGAGCGGACCGAGCAAAGAACAAATTGCAAGAAAAAAATTCGTAACAGACTCCATTCAAACTGCAGTCAATAAAATGATTGCCGAAGAAGCAAAAAAAATTAATGAGAAAGTGGTTTCGACGGGCTCAACCACCGATGCCTCGACGGGCTCGGCCACCGCTGGTGTTGTGGTGGTTGGTGTTGATTCTACTAAAACGGCTATAATAAATGATTCTACCCGCAATGCTTTGGCGGTTGATGCTTATAAAGATTTTACAATTTCATCTAAAGGCCCGGAAGAAATTGTAACAATGGAAAACGATGTGATGAAAGCTTACATCTCTACCAAAGGCGCGCAGGTTATAAAAGTGGAGTTGAAAAAATTTAATCGTCCCGATAAAAAAGAAGCTTTAATTTTATTTGATAAAGACTCCACCAGTTTTTCTTTGAAGTTAGATGCGTACGAGCGCTCAAGAATTTTATCGACCGATAGTTTTTATTTTAAACCGAATGAAAAATCAGTTAGCATTTCGGGAGCAACAAATAAGTCCATCACTTTTAAACTCGAAACTTCAAAACCCGGTTCTTACATCGAATACGTTTACAGTTTAAAGGGCGACGATTATTTAATGGGCTGCGATATTCGTTTTGTGGGAATGCAAAATATTATTTCTTCTAACGTTGATCAGATGACGATTAACTGGCGCATGCAAATGCCTTCGCAGGAAAAATATATTATCAAGGAAAAAGAGGCCGCCACGGCGTATTTTAAATTTACCATTGATGATTTCGATTATATTAATCCGCGTAAAGACGATGAAAAAAGTTTAAACGAAGCGCCCATCAAATGGATTTCCTTTAAACAGCAATTTTTTAATACCAGTTTAATTGCCGAAACTGAATTTTTGAAAGATGGTAGTTTTATTAAAACATCATCGCGTCCCAATTCAAAAACTATTGTAAAAGTTCTTTCTGCCGATTTAGGAATTCCTTTTAATCACGGTCCGAACGAAAAATTTGGTATGAAATTTTATTTTGGCCCGACACATTACAACACTTTAAAAAAATACGATTACGAATTAGAAAAATTAATTCCCATGGGATGGAGTATTTTTTCTTACATCAACCGAGGAATGGTAATTCCATTATTTCATTGGTTGGAAGGAATGAACGCCGGAATAATTTTGTTGATACTAACTTTAATTGTAAAAATTGTTTTATTGCCAATCGCGTACAAAACATACATGTCGGGCGCGCGCATGCGTGTGCTCAAACCGGAAACAGAAGCCATCAACGCAAAGTTTGCTTCTAACCCCGACCCAATGAAAAAACAGCAGGAAACAATGGCGTTGTATAAAAAAGCCGGAGTAAATCCACTATCGGGTTGTTTGCCTTTGTTATTGCAGTTTCCTATATTAATCGCCTTATTTAATTTTGTGCCGGCCGCTATTGAATTAAGACAAAAAGGATTTTTGTGGGCAGAAGATTTATCAACTTACGATAGCATTTGGACATTCGGCGAAGTTCCCATAATAAATAGCATTTACGGCGATCACATCAGTTTATTTGCCATGCTCATGTTTGTTTCTACAATAATTTATACTTGGATGAACAGCGCGATGCTTTCGCCGCAGCAAGGCACTCAAATGCCGGGCATGAAGTTTATGATGTATTTTATGCCCGTAATTTTTTTAGCGGTAATGAACAGTTACGCATCAGGATTAAGCTGGTATTATTTTTTAGCAAACATGTTTACATTTTTGCAAATGTGGGTCATGAAAAAAATTATTGCCGATAGTAAAATTCGCGCTGCGATAGAAGCCAACATGAAAAAGCCGGTGAAGGTTTCTAATTTCCAAAAGCGATTGGCAGATATGACCAAACAACGGCAGCAAAGTTTAAATCAGGGGAAGAAGAAATAAAAAGGATTTACGATTTTTTAATTTATGCCGATGGCACTCCTTCGGAGCAATTTACAATTGGGAAATTTCTTAGCGAACTGTATAACACGAGGTAATAAATTTATTTTTGTTCCAGAAATTTTTTAGCATCCGGCAACGAAATCTTTTCCCGATTCTTAAACGCCACCACAAAAGCGTCTTTAAATCCGTTTTCATTTAATTTTTTCTGGTGAGCAAACGCTTCGCGCGATGTTTTAAAATTGCCTGAAGTATATCTGAAAGTGCTTCCTGTTTTATAAAACCATCCGTTTTCTATTATAGAATATTTTTTTTCTTTTAAATCCAATTCTTTTTCGCTACCGGCAAATTGTACTTTGTATTCGATAATTTTTTTATTTTCATTAGTAATATTAATATTCTCTTCTGTCTTTTTTTTCTCTTCAGTCCCTTTAGCCCCTTCCGTCCCTTCTTTCTCTTTAGTCTCTTCCTTCCCTTTATTCCCTTTAATCTCTTCCTTAACAACAATTATTTTAGGAATGCTATCCGGCTTTTCTTCATTAGTTTCATTTTTTGGAGTAACGGTTGCCGAGCCCGTCGAAATCGCGGTGGCCGAGCCCGTCGAGGTCACTTTTTCTTCTTCCTTCTTTGGAAGAACAACTTCTTTTGTTTTAACAGAATCTGATGCTGAGCCAGTCGAAGCATCTTCTTCAACAAAATCTTTTTGCTCTTCCACTTTCCCGGTGTTACCGGCTTTTAAATTTTCATTCTCTAAGGGTTCCATTTTTTCAAATTCATCATCGTATTCTTTCTTTTTTCCTTCTACTTCATCTTTAAATTTTCTGAAACCTTTAAAAATACTTGCCGCCAAATATTTTTGCCCTTTTTCAGAAGCTAAAAATTCTTCTTCCAATGGATTCGTTAAAAACCCAATCTCTGTTAATATGCTTGGCATGGCCGTTTTCCACAATACTAATAAACTTTGTCGGTGAACTCCTTTATCCACTCGCCCCGCTTTCTTAATGTATTCGTTCTGAATTTTTAAAGCCAGACTCGCACTTTGAATAACGTACGCTGAAGTATAATTACTCATAATGATGTAACTTTCTTCACTCTCGGGATCGAAACCTTCGTAATTTTTTTTATAATCCTCTTCCAAAAAAATTACCGAATTTTCACGAGAAGCTACTCTCATTTTTCCTTCTTCATTTTTTACTCCCATCACGTAAGTTTCGGTTCCAAACGGAATCGGATTAATAGTTTCCACCGGCACACGTTTACCGCGCTTATTCACAAACGTTTTTGCGCGCATTTTTTTTGTTTTTTTATCTCTTATCATTACCGGCTTACCGGCTGCGTTGCAATGAATCGAAATAAATAAATTGGCTTTGTTTCTGTTGGCAATGGCCGCACGTTCGTCGAGAGAAACAAAAACATCGGTTTTACGAGTGTAAATTACTTTCACATCTTTGCAATTTTCTTCTATCAGTTGCCCGAATTTAAGGGCCACCGAAAGAGAAATATCTTTTTCTAAATGCGAAACACCATTGCAACCCGGATCTTGTCCGCCATGCCCCGCATCAATCACAATCACCTTAATTCCCTTAGGATCGTCGTTGCCAAAAGACGTTAAAAGAACAGTACTAACAATGCAAAACAGAGCAATAAAAACTCGTTTTTTAAGTTTTTTTATTAATATCTTAAGTAAATCTTCCAATATAAAGGGCAAGTATTTAGTAGATTTGTGTATAACCAAAGTTAATTATATCGTTTGAGGCCTTACACCAGCGTAATATTAGTTTTCGTAGTGGCTTTGTTAATATCTGTTCCATATAACGGTTCCGCTCAAACGGCGTTACAAAAGGATTCGGTTCGAACTATTGATTTAGATACGCTTCCCGACGAATCTCTCGAACACAAAGTAATTGCCAATGCCCGCGATTCGAGCCGTTTCGAGAAAGAGGGCAATAAATATTATTTGTTTGGCGATTCGTATGTCGAATATGAAAGCATGAATTTAAAAGCCGAATACATTATTGTGGATTACAATAAAAATTTGGTGACCGCATTTGGCAAAACAGATTCTACCGGAAAAAAAATTGGCACCCCCATTTTTAAAGATGGCACGCAAGAATTTAATGCCGAAAAAATAATGTACAATCTTAAAACAAAAAAGGGAAAAATATTTAATGTGCTCACCAAGCAAGGCGATTTATTGGTGTTTGGAAATGAAATTAAAAGAGATTGCACTGCAATTATTTACATGAAAAATTTAAAATGCATTCCTTGTCAGTACGAAGATGCAAAAACAGTTTTTCGCGCCACTAAAGCAAAAATAATTCCGAATGATAAAATTGTAACCGGACCAATGTATCTCGAAATTAGCGGAGTGCCTACGCCGGTATTATTTCCTTTTGGATATTTTCCCAATACAAAACGCCGGCACAATGGAATTTTAATTCCGTTTATTGGAAGTTCACCATCGCAGGGATATTTTTTTAAGGATGGCGGTTATTATTTGGGAATAAGTGAAAAAACCGACATGACCATTAGGGGAGATATTTATTCGAACGGCAGTTGGGGAATACGCACTACCAATAATTACAACGTGCTTTACAAATTTATTGGCGGCGTAAACATTGGTTATTCCGAATTTGTAATTGGAGATAAAGATGTGCCATCGAGTTATCAGAAGCAGGTTTCGTATTCTGTAAACTGGATGCACACGCAGGATAACAGAAATAATCCGAGCGTTCGGTTTTCGGCCAATGTTAATTATATTAATCAGCAATACAATAAATATAATTCTCAGAATTCGGGACAATATTTGGCGAATACATTTCAATCCAACATCAATTTTACAAAAACGTTTAAATGGAGTTCGGTAAGTGTAAACGCCACGCACAGTCAGAATACCATTTCGAAACGAGTGGATATAACGTTTCCACAATTGACGTTTAATGTGAACCGCTTTTTTCCTTTTAAAAAAGAAAATGCTTCGCGACAAAATGTATTTGATAAAATTGGTGTTTCTTATTTATTTGAAGCCAATAATACTTTGTCGGACGCCGATTCGATTTTATTTAAGGGAAACATTGAAGATAAATTAAAATACGGTATTCGTCACAGCATCCCTATCTCCACCAATTTTAATATTCTTAAATATATTACAGTTACGCCGGCCATTAATTTAAGTTCGGTGATGTACACTAAAAGTATTTTAAAGGAAAATATTTTTTTAGATAAAGGAACTTTTTTTAAGGATACGGTGGTAGAAAGAACCGTTAGAGATTTTAAAGTGGGATACGATGCCAATTTCAGCACTTCGTTATCCACTAAAATATTTATGGATTATTATATTAAATCGAAATTGATAAAACAGGTGAGGCATTTATTAATTCCTTCGGTAACTTATTTGTATCGGCCCGATTTTGGAGAAGCGCAATATGGTTTTTGGAAACAGGTAGTAACTGACACAATGGGCACGAAACAATATTATAGTATTTTTCAGAATAATATTTTTGGCGGGCCTGCTATTGGAAAACAAAATGCATTAAGCATTAGTTTAAATAATAATTTGGAAGCAAAAATACGGCATAAAACCGATACCGGATTTATTTATAATAAAGTGGTGCTCATTCAAAATTTAGGAATAACCACGGCGTATAATTTTGCCGCAGATAGTTTTAGATTGTCTTATATAAATATAAGTGGCCGTACAAAACTTTTTAAATTTTTTGATTTGGTGGGAGGCGCCACTTTCGATCCGTATGCTTACGACTTTGAAGGGAATCGCAGAATAAAATTATATTCGTACGATTTTACCGGAAGTTTGGCCCGATTTACCAGCGGAAATATTGCCATTAACGCTTCTTTTAGTTCGAATGCGCTGGATGCGATGCGAAACACGCGCAAGGCACCAATCATGACTAACGGTGCCGAAAGAGGGGCAGAGGCGGCAAAACCGGAAGAGAGTTTACCTTGGAATTTGAATGTTTATTACAATGCTACGTTTGATTATAATAAAGTAGTTAATAAAACATTTTCGTTAACAGTAATACAAAGTTTAAATATAAGCGGCGCCATTAACGTTACAAAAAACTGGAAGATAGGAGTAACCACCGGTTATGATTTTACCAATAAGCAATTAAGTTACACGAGCATGAACATTTACCGCGATTTAAAATGCTGGGAGGCACGTATTGATTGGGTGCCGTTTGGCTTCAGAAAAAGCTATAGCTTAACCATTAATTTAAAAACAAGTATGCTCAGCGATTTAAAAATCCCGCGACAGCGACAATGGTATGATAATTTTTAGAAGAAATTTAATCATTAACAATAAATTTTTCTGAGGCAATTAATTTATTCTCTTCAGTAATACGAACAAAATAAATTCCTACAGGTAAATTTTCGCGTTCTAAAATAATTTTTTGTCCGTTAATATTTTCCATTTTTCTCACCACTTGACCTACCGAATTATAAAGCGTTAAGTGGGCGTTTACCAGATTTGTTGCGAGACGCAAATTTGTTTTGTCAGAAAACGGATTAGGATAAATATCAAAATTAACTGATGAAATATTTTCATTAATACCAAGCGCAGGCGCATACTCCCACAAATCATTAAACTCCGGCGGCGCGCCCAGCTGCCCTAACGCCACATAACCAATACTACCAATGGCAAAACCTGTTTCGTCGGTTCTTATTCCTCCGCCAAAATTCAACATTGGTGCCCAAGCATTGGTAGCGCTGTTCCATTCCCACCAATCAGAATACAAAGTTGTACCGTCGTCGCCCGTTCCAATATAAATTTTTCCTGTACTTGCAATAGCAAATGCTACAGCAGTACTTCGGGAGCCACCCGGAAAATTTGTTTTTTGAGTCCAGGTATCACCAATCGGATTATATTCCCATAAATCATTTAAAAAAGGATTAATCCCATCGTCACCAAGCGCAACATAACCTTTTCCATTCATCGAAAAACCCAAAGCGTCTGTTCTTCCTGCACCCGGAAAATTTGATTTTGGAGTCCAGGTATTCGTTCCCGGATTATATTCAAATACTTTTTTCGAAAACGTTGCACCACCATCATCTCCCATACCAACATAACCTTTACCCGCAATTGAGAAAGCAATTCCGGTCATAGTTGGTCCGCCCGGGTATGCAGTAATGGACGACCATGAATTAGTAAGTGAATTATATTTCCAGAAATCGCTCATGGCTCCGCAGCAACCCATTCCTACAAAACCATCAGTTCCTATCGAGAATGCTACCGCTTCACGTCTTGCAGCTGCAGGCAAAGATGCAGTTGGTGTCCATGTATCTGTAGCCTGATTATAAGCCCAAAAGTTATTAAAAAAAATCACGTCGTCGGTTCCGGTGCCAACATAGGCTTTGTTTCCAATCACAAAATTTACAGCGGCATGACGCGCTATTCCGGGGAAACTTGTTTTTTGTGTCCAGATGTTTTGACAATTTAAAATTCCGGAAATAAAAATGG
>JAHEYG010000049.1:20782-26411 GCA_023251725.1 Sphingobacteriaceae bacterium
AAATAATTAATTTTGTTTTCATATTTTTTTATTTAATTTATTTATTTAATAATGGAACACCGAACACCTTCTCATCACTCCGCTCTCTTAATAGTACAGCCAATTGATTTTGTTTCCTGAATTTTTGGAGTTTCGTTTTTTACCAATGAACTTAAGGCATCTTTTAAATACGGAGCTTTAACAACGGCCGGATCTTTTACGTTATCGTCGATAGCACCTTTATATAATAAACCTTTTGCATTAAATAAAAAAACCTGCGGTGTGCGAGTGGCGCCAAAAGCGTTAGCTAATTTTGAATTGGCATCCACAGTATAAAAACATTTTAAGTTTTGCGATTTGTAATATTTATTCATTTCATCCGGACTATCGACTTCCGTACGTTGAGCTTCGTTGCTGTTTACCAAAATACAACCGATACCATTGGCCAAACAATAATCGCTGAATTCTTTTATGCGGGTTTCGCTTAACTTAACGTAAGGGCAGGTATTGCAGGTAAAAATTACCAATAAACCTTTTGCAGTTTTGGCGTCGTCTAAAGAAACTTCTTTACCGGAAACATCTTTCATTTTGTAAGTGGCTTCAGGCATTGCCGTGTTTAAAGGAATTTCATCAAACACTAAACGGTTTACAAATGCAAAGCTAATTGAAGCTGCGATTGTGATGACGGAAAGAAAAATTAATTTTTTCATTTACTTTGGTTTTAGATTAATACATAAAGTTACAAAATATATACGTTAAAACACATAATATTTACAATAGAAAAAATGTTTACAACCTGTTAAAATCTCGATTTTATATAAAAACTTGCGTATTGAATTAATATGTCGTATTTTTTATTTTTATTATGAGACTGGTCGTTATTATTTTTTTGGGATTATGCGTTTCTTGCTCTACAGAAAAGAAGGAAACGTTAATTTTTAATAAATTAGTTGGCACCTGGAAACTGGCTACTGATGCCGAATTTGAACGATTTACCAAGAATGAAGATGGTAGTTTTTCGTCGAGGGTTTTTACGGTTTCGGGTAAGGATACCAATATTACCGAAGATGTAAATATTTATTTGGAGAATGGAAAATGGAATTTTAAAACTTTGGTTAAAGGTCAGAATAAAGGAAAAGCCGTTGTGTTTACTGCTACTATTTTTGGTGATTCTATTGTTCAGTTCGAGAACCCCACACATGATTTTCCTCGCATGATAAATTATACGCTAATTACTCCCACGCAACTGAGCGCCTTTATTGCCGGCACCGGTGATACCATTTATTTTAATTATTCTAAAATAGTTCCTCTGTAACTTTGCCTTTATTAAAACGTTATTGTTTAAATAAAAGCTAATCTGTTTCGTTTCCGATTCATTTTATTTTGAAATTTATAGAATTGGAAAATGCAAATGAAATACCGTTAAAAAAGCCGACAAGTTTTTTAAAAAAACTTTTCAAAATTTTATTTGGATTGATATTATTTTTTTTGTTTTTAATTATTACGGGGGTGGGATTGGTTTATTTTTATGAAGATGATGTGAAGGCAATTATTGTAACTGAGTTGAATAAAAATTTAAAATCGGAAGTAAAAATAGATCCCAAAAACATTGACCTTACGTTTATAAAAACGTTTCCTGAATGCGCGCTCCAATTTAAAAAAGTGTTGATACTAGAATCGCTGGCCCGAAAAAACCGTGATACTTTAATTTTTGCCGAAAACATTTCATTGTTGTTCAGCATAAAAGATTTATGGAATAAAAAATACAATATCCATAAAATTACTATTAACGATGCAAAATGCAAATTGCTTGTCACCAAGACAGGAGAAGAGAATTATATTTTTTGGAAAAAAAATGCAGATGCTCAAACTAAAGACAGTTTAAATTTTGCTCTCGAAAATATTTTATTAAATAAAATTACCCTTCAATATAAGAACGCGCAGCAAAAAATTAAAACGGCTTTATACATTGATAAATCTGATTTTTCGGGAAAGTTTAGCGAAGAAAAGTATATTTTAAAAACTAAGGGTAAGGCACAATTGTCTTTTCTTCAAATTAACAAAGTGGAGGTTTTAAAAGAAAAAAATCTTAGTTACGATTTGGATCTTGCTATTAATAATGGGAATTACACGGTTAACAAAGCAGAAATTGCTTTAAACGAAATGGCCTTTACTATTTTGGGAGATTTAAAATATAAGGATAGTTTACAATCGGTTAATGCAAATTTCAAAGGGAAAAATATTGATATTGCTTCGGTGCTTTCGCTATTACCCGAAAAATATTCTGAAAGAATAAAAGATTATAGCAGCAACGGCGATTTTTTACCGGAAGGAAAAATAAATTATCAAACCGGAAAAGCACTCAGTGTTAATGCCGAATTCGGAATTAAAGATGCTACCATAACCTATAAACCAAAAAACACTCAATTAAAAAAATTAAATCTACAGGGTAAATTAAATATAAGCAACAACGAAGATTTTTTAAATCTGCAAAACATTTCGGCCGAATTGGGAAGCAACACTTTTAACGGGAGTTGTTTAATTACCAATTTTAAAAATCCGTATTTAAATTTAAGTGCCAATGTAAATACACAATTAGAAGAATTAAACGCATTTTGGCCCATCGATACTTTGCAATACATTTCGGGAAGTATTGAAATGAAAGCTTCGTTAGTTGGTCCGCTTGATCAGTTACAACAATCGGCTTTCGCACCCAACATTAAAGCGGAGGGAAGTGCTACTTTAAAAAATATTAAAACCAAATTTAAGGGCAAGGAAAACGAAATAAATATTCCCGAGGGAAATTTCGCGCTCAGCAACCGTAATGTAAGTATCACTAATTTTAATATGTTGGTTGGAACCTCTGATTTAAAATTAACCGGTGAGCTTCCCGAATTTTTAAATTATTTGTTCGATAGTAAAATGCCACTGCAAATAAATGCCGATTTAAAAAGTAATAATTTAGTGCTCGAAGATATTTTATATTTTAATCAAAGCTCCGGAGAAACCAAAAAAATAAATATTCGTGAAAATTTATCTTTCAACTTAAAAACGAGCATTGCTAAATTAAGTTTCTCAAAATTCGAAGCTGAATCTCTTATTGGGGAAATTGATATTAAGAATCAGAAATTGTTGGTGAAAGATGCAGAATTAAAAACGATGGACGGCGCAGCAAAATTAAATGCTTTTGCATATGTGAGCGGCGAAAATATTTTAATAACTGCGAATGCCGAATTAAACGGAATAAACATTTCGAAATTATTTTATCAATGCAATAATTTCGGTCAGAATACACTTAACGATACTCATCTTAAGGGTTATGCCACTTCTACCATTGATATTTCGGGCGAGTGGGATAAAACTTTAAAAGCAAATTTAAAAAGCATTACGGCTAATGGCAATTTAACCATTGACAGAGGAGAGTTAATGAATTTTAAACCATTAGAAAATCTTTCGAAATACATTGAAGTACAGGAACTGCGCGATATTAAATTTTCGGCACTTCAAAGTTCGTTCGATATAAAAAACAGTGTTATTACCATTCCTAAAACAAGCATTAAAAATTCTGCATTAAATATGGAGCTATGGGGCAAGCACACTTTTAATAATGAAATTGAGTATCACATACAATTATTATTAAGCGAATTAATTGCCAGTAAACAACGTGCCAATAAACAATTGGATGAAGAATTAAATTTTTATGAAAAAGATCCCGAGAACCGCCGCAGTGTTTTTATTTTAATGACCGGAACGGTTGATAATCCCATTATAAAATACGATCGTAAGGGTCTTCGTCAAAAAATTAGCGCCGATCTTAAAGCCGAAAAGCAAACGCTTAAACAATTGCTAAAAGAAGAATTCGGTTTGTTTAAAAACGATTCAACACTTATTAAAAAACAAAATAAAGTCGATCAGAAATTTAAAATAGAATTTGGCGATAAGAAAAATGAGAAACCAAAAAATAATCTGCAGCCCAAAAAGAAAGAAGAAGATGACGAAGATTTTTAAGCTAAGGCCGGAGACTTCCCAAGATTATATAAGAGCTTAGCGTGTGAAATAACCGCTCCCAAAAAAGTGGGTTGCGAATGATAAGGTAAATTAAATTCTTTTGCCGTACGTTTAATGATGGGTGCAATTTTTTTATAGTGAACGTGACAAATATTAGGAAACAAATGGTGTTCAATCTGAAAATTTAATCCTCCCACAAACCACGAAAATAAAAAACTTTTTGGCGCAAAATTAGCAGTGGTTTTCATTTGATGCTCGGCCCATTCATCTTCCACCATTGGTTTTTCTGTAGCCACTTCTAAAAATTCGGTTTCCTCCACCACGTGAGCGGGCTGAAAAATAAGCGCTAAAATTAATCCGCACACAAAATGCATAATGCAAAATCCTAAAAACACTTCCCACCAAGGTAAATTAATGACCAGCATCGGAATAAATAAACCGTATCCCAAATAAATAATTTTACTGAAAATTAATTTCACCAACTCTTTTTTAAAAGTGGTTTGCTTTACTTTCAATAAATCCATTTTACTGTAACGAATTAATTGCGAAAAATCTTTAGTAAACGCCCACATTAAAGTCATTAAGCCATAAAAAAACCAAGCGTACAAAAATTGAAATTTGTGAATTTTTTTGTAAGGCGAATTGGGCGAGAAACGTAAAAACCCAAGCGGTGCAATATCTTCGTCGTGCCCTTCAATATTAGTAAAAGTATGATGCAAATTATTATGCTGCAATTGCCAGTTAATAGAACTGCCGCCAATTAAAGTCATGCTAAACGACATTAATTTATTTATGGCACGACTTTTAGAATAACTTCCGTGATTAGCGTCATGCATAACAGATAATCCCACACCGCTCATTCCAACGCCCATTAAAAGAGTCAATCCCAGTAAAATCCATCCATTGGTATAAAAGTTGGAAAGTAAAATGGCGTAAGGTCCCAAAAAAATAATGAACATGATGATGGTTTTTAAAACCATTTTGTAATTGCCGAACTTAGAAATGTTGTGAGTACGGAAATACTCATCCACTCTTTTTTTGGCTGTTAAATAAAACTCGCGGTTGGCGGTATTAAAACGTATGATATTTTCGTTCACGATTTTTTAATTGATAATGGGCAAATATAAGTATTATACGAACTAATTTAGCTCTGAGATTTACAATTTATCCTTATTTGGGTGTTACATAGCTGAAACAGCTTTTTTAATCGATTGACTCACAAATCAAAGCTAAATATGATGATATTTCTCATTTTTAAGAATAGAAAAGGCCCGGTAGAGCTGTTCGACAAAAAATAAACGAACCATTTGATGCGAAAAAGTCATTTTAGAAAGCGATAATTTATAATTAGCTCTTTTATAAATTTGTTCATCAAAGCCAAATGGACCGCCAATCAAAAAAACGAGATTTTTAACATTTAATTGAGTCTTTTTACTCAAAAATACGCTAAAATCGACCGAATTCAGTGAATTTCCGCCCTCATCCAAAACTACAAGGTGGTCGTTTTCTTTAAGATTTTGGAGTATTAATTTAGCTTCTTCGGTTTTCTGTTCTTTGATAGTTTTGAGCCGTACGGTTTTTGGCACGTTTATTGTGATTATTTCGAATGTAGTATAGTTCTTTAAGCGATTTGTGTAAATAG
>JAHEYG010000050.1:0-10523 GCA_023251725.1 Sphingobacteriaceae bacterium
TTAGTAATAAAATTTTCAAGTGTAAATAAATATTCTCCGTTGGTAATCTTATACTCACCAAACATATCGAACTTACCTAGATTGTTAATTTTTAAACTTAAATCGCCATTGCCTTTTGCTTTTATAACGTCGCCGCTTTTGGCATCAAAAATTATTTGCACTTCGGCATCGGGCGTTGCTTTTAAATTCATATCCAATGAAAAACCCGATTTTTTTTCCGGTTCTTTTACACTAACGGTATCTTTACTAACAAATCTGATAAAACTATTTTCAGAAACTTCCGCCGGGCCATCCATAGGAATATTAAATTGCGTTCCTTTTTCTGTTTTAATATCAGGAATCGAAATTTTTACATTATCCGTGAGTCCGAATATTCCAACATTACCAGAGGCAAAAACTCTCCCGTAAAAGCCGACACCTTCCTGATTGGTAGTATTTAAAACTAATAAATTTTTAAAATTAATATCGAAATCTATTCTCATATCCTTAAAACTATTATGAAAAATGTTTCCATTAATAACGCCATTGTGAGAATTCTTTTTCAAATCATCATCGTACATTTTTATTTCAGCGAAACGAATTTGGTCTGGTAAAATTTCAATATCTCCCGCCAAAGTATACACCACATTTAAATAATCCACTTTTAAATCGCATTTATTAATTTTAAATTTTGCATTGATCAACGGTTTTGCCGGTGTGCCCGATACCTTGCCTGCGCCGATTACAAATCCGGTTTTAATAGTCATTATACCCGCTAGAAACGGATTTAACAAAGTTAGATTGGCCGGGTTCGCATCAAAATTAATATCCAAACTCTCTTCCGTTTTATTTAAATAATAATATCCCGAAAAATTAATGTTCTTAACTTTTTCACCTAAAGGATTTAAAAATCCTAATGATGTATAACCGTCTAAAAATAAATATTTATCCTGCGGACTGAATTCTGTTTTTAATGCGCCATCGCCTAAATCATTATTATTTAATTTTAATTTATCAAATTTTAAATCGCTGCCAAAGGCCAAATTATTAAATGAATTAAATAATGAAAAAGTTCCGTTTAAACGGCCATCGACTTTTAATTTACTGGTGGTAATAAACGGATTTAATTGATTGAGTTCGAAATTTTTAATATTAAACTCCAACTTGTCTGACGGTCGGTGAGAAAGGGCACCCTGAATATTTATCATTTGATTGCCTTTAATCAAAATCAAAGGATTTACAAAAATATTACCGGCCGAATCTATAGTAGTAGGATTAGCTTGACTTAAATTCCATGTACTGTCGAAAGTGGTTACAAATATTTTTTCGTAATTAATGGTGGCTGTTTTATTCTCAAATACAACTCTGCCAAAAAATCGCCCCGAGTTATTTGGAAATAATTTGTTATCCCATTCTAAATCATATTTGGTACCGGCACTGTTAGAAACCAAATACATAATATAATTATTCAATTTTATACTGTCGCTCAATTGAATATTATTTCCTGTACATAATAAATTTATTTTATTGTTTTTTGAAAAAGATTGAATGGTGTTATTATTAAATTTTATAGAACCGAATCGTATAGAATCGGCTCTTAAATTAAGGTTAATTAAATTTTGAGTGGCATCAAATCCACCATCCATAACAGAATTGGGGCTCACCATTACATTTTTTAAAAAAAGTTCGTTAAGAGTTTTAAATTTTTTAATAGTTAATTTAAAAGCAAAAGCATCGTTGTAAATTGTTTTACCAATATTTTTTTCAAAAAAAGTAGGATAGTACACATTTAAGAATTGGTTAAAAGCGGGCGGCAGGTTGGTGAGATTAAACCTACCATTCAAAGTTAAATTCAAATAATTAGAGCTTAAGATAATTTTTTTATACTCAGTGGTCTGATCCAAATTCAAATCCAAAGTGCTCAATTTAAACTCTTTTTCAAAAGTTTTGTAAACCGTATTATCGAAATTAATTTGTCCGCTTAAATTATTAATATTATTACCCTTTAAATTAATTAGTATTTGAGAAGATAAAACACCGTTCTTATTATTTTTTATAAAACCTAATTGCTCGAAATTTATTTTATTAATGGTTGAGATAAAATCAATTTCCGGAATTTTATTTCTGAAATCAACTTTGCCGTCAAAATCAAAATCTGCATTTACATCCTTACTTATTAAATCGCCTTTAAATATTTTATCTTTTATTTCGCCATTAATACTAATATTTTGATAAGTGTAATTATTATAGGTGATGCTATTTATTTTACCGATGAGCTCCGCTTCAATTTTAACCAGTGTAAGGCCTTTGCCTTTCACCTGCGCATCGAGCGAAACATTTCCCAGTTTATTAATATCAAATAATTTCCCAATATTAAATTGAGAAGATTTAACTCTGCCCTGATATTTAAAAATTTTATTGATGGTATCTATTCGAACAGATAAATCAGTGGTAACTGCACCAATGGCGGTGTTAAAAGTTCCGTACGTTTTAAAATTGTTAATGAAGCCGTCATATTTTCCGGAATATTGAATCACTCCAAGTTTGCCGAGCTCTGCCGGAATTTTCAGGAATTTATTTTCAGAAAACGGGTAAGCAGGAATTTTTTCAAGGTCATTTTTTGAAACACTTAGTTTAGCAACCTCTAAATGAAAAAAAGTAGTATTAATAACAGGCAGACCTTTAATTTTAAAATTTCCTTTAAATCGGGTATTATTGGCGAATTGCATTTCAATTTTTTGTCCGGCTAAATCTTTTATAAAACCTGTTACTTTCCCTTTTAACAAAATAGGTTTATCAAAACCGTTTAATTCTTTAGCGAAATAAGCAATGTCTTTAAAATTAATTTTTGTCGAATCCTTTAATTCGCTGTTCATATACACTTTACTAATAAAATCTTTGTAATCTTCCCAATGAGAATAAGTAAAAACAATATCGCCTCCGATATTACTGTTAGGAGTTTCTATTTCAAGATTTTTACATATTAATTTAGTGGAACTTAATCTGACTTTGGCAGATAATTTATATAAAACAAAACCACTTTGCTCAACGCACTCTAAATCGTGTACGTTGGCATAAATATTATCGTTAATAATTTTAATGTTGGATAATTCGCCATAAATATTTTTGACATGAAGGTTATCGAAATTAATATTTTTGCTGCGTGCAGTATCGTAATTTTCATTTCGATAAAGAAAATCAACATGTTTAAGCGACAATTTACCATATTCTATTTTCCAGGGTGAACCGGAACTTTTAGTGGTATCGTTAGAAGAAAAATAATCAACCAAAAACTGAAAGTTAAAATCATCGCTGCCTTTTTGTTTAATTAATTGTGCTTTTGTTTCGTGCAACTCTAACTTCTCTAATCTTAAAAATTTATTTCCGAAATTAAAATCATTGAAATTAGCGGTAATGGCTTTACTGTAAATTAGTGTGTCGCCATTTTTATCTGCAATAAATACATCTTCTATCTCTGCCGTTTTCACAAATTCAAAATGAATTTTTCCGATATAAATTTTAGCCCCGAGTTCATCCGTTAAATAATCGGCTGTTTTGTGTGCCACCCAGGTTTGAAAACTAGGCGTGTTAATGGCAATAATAACAAACACTAACAAAAGCAAAATTAATATAAACGCGTATTTGAGCGTTTTATACAATAATCTTGTAATTTTGCGTACAATTGACATTTGCCCTAAAGTTAATGAAATAAATTTTTAATATTGAATGATATTTATCAATGACAAAGTGTTATTCAGAATTATTGTTAAGAAAAATTAAATGAGTTCAAAAGAAGTAATCATTTTGGGAATTGAATCGAGTTGCGACGATACTTCTTGCGCTATTATAAAAAATGGTGTTTTACTCTCTAACGTTACCGCTAATCAAAAAATTCATGAGCAATACGGTGGTGTAGTTCCTGAATTAGCGAGCCGCGATCATCAAAAAAATATTGTTCCTGTGGTGGATGCAGCAATTAAAAAAGCCGGTGTTAATGTTTCACAAATATCGGCCATAGCATTTACGCGTGGACCCGGACTAAGCGGAAGTTTGTTGGTAGGAATGTCGTTTGCAAAATCTTTATCGATGGCATTAAATATTCCTCTGATAGAAGTTAATCACATGCAAGCGCATATTTTGGCGCACTTTATTCGTTCGGAGAAACAATTACCGAATACCGAACACCGAATACCGGATACTGAACACCGAACCCCGAACTTTCCCTTTTTGTGCTTAACAGTAAGCGGCGGACATACACAATTAGTAAAAGTAAATGATTATTTAAGTTTTGAATTGCTGGGAGAAACCATTGACGATGCCGTTGGTGAAGCGTTTGATAAAGCCGCTAAAATTTTGGGTCTGCCTTACCCCGGAGGACCGCTAATTGATAAATATGCACAATTGGGCGATGCCATAAAATTTTCATTCTCAAAATCGAAAGTTGAAGGATTAAATTATAGTTTTAGCGGAATAAAAACTTCTTTTCTTTATTTTATTCAGAATCATTTAAAGGAGAATCCGAAATTTATTGAAGAAAACTTAAATGATATTTGTGCTTCTTACCAAAATCATTTAATAAAAACACTTTTAAAAAATTTAATCGAAGCTTCTCTTCAATTAAACATAAAACAAATTGCCATTGCCGGCGGCGTTTCGGCGAATAGCGAATTGCGAAAACAAATTACTGAACTCGGAAAAAAATTGAATTGGGAAGTATTTATTCCGCCTTTCGAATTTTGTACTGATAACGCGGCTATGATTGCCATAACGGGACATTATAAGTTTCTAAAAAAAGATTTTTGTGATTTATCGATCGTTCCATTGGCGCAATACAGTATTTAGCTCTTAATTGGCTGTTAAACAATAACATTTTCTTTATAAATATAATCTCAATTTTTAGCTTTTTCATTAATATAAATCTTAAATTAGCCGATATAATTAAAAAAAATATGTTTGATATTATTGTTATAGGAAGTGGTCCGGGTGGTTATGTTACTGCCATTCGTGCTTCGCAATTAGGTTTTAAAACCGCCATTATTGAAAAAGAAAATTTAGGCGGTATATGTTTAAACTGGGGATGTATCCCAACAAAAGCATTATTAAAAAGCGCGCAAGTGTTCGAATATTTAAATCACGCAAAAGATTACGGAATTACTGCCGATAATATTAAAGCCGATTTTAATGCAGTAATAAAACGCAGCAGAGATGTAGCCGACGGAATGAGCAAGGGCATTCAGTTTTTAATGAAAAAAAATAAAATTGAAGTGATTATGGGAACCGCTAAAATTAAAGCGGGGAAAAAGGTAGAAGTAAAAGCGGCCGATGGTAAAACCACTGTTTACGATGGGAAACACATTATTATTGCCACCGGCGCGCGCTCACGTGAATTACCAAATTTAAAACAAGACGGAAAAAAAATAATTGGTTACCGTGAAGCGATGAATTTACCAAAGCAACCAAAAACAATGGTGGTGGTGGGTTCGGGCGCAATTGGTTCGGAGTTCGCGTATTTTTATGCCACCATGGGAACAAAAGTTACCTTGATAGAATTTTTACCAAATATTGTACCCGTTGAAGACGAAGAAGTATCGAAACAATTAGAAAAATCATTTAAGAAAGCCGGCATTGATATTATGACGGAAGCTTCGGTGGAAAGTGTAGATACCAAAGGAAACGATTGTAAAGTAAATGTAAAAACCAAAGTAGGAAATATTTCTATTGATGCCGAAATTGTTTTGTCGGCCGTAGGAATTGCTTCGAACATTGAAGGAATTGGTTTGGAAGAAACCGGAATTAAAACCGATAAAGGAAAAATTTTAACCGATAAATTTTACGCTACTAACGTGGCCGGGTATTATGCCATTGGCGATTGTGTAGGCGGACAAGCACTCGCGCACGTTGCCAGTGCAGAAGGAATTACTTGTGTTGAAAAAATTAAAGGCATGCACGTTGATGCGATTGATTATAATAATATTCCGGGATGTACTTATTGTCAGCCCGAAATTGCTTCGGTTGGTTTTACCGAGAAAAAAGCCAAAGAAGCAGGATACACTCTTAAGATTGGAAAATTTCCGTTCTCAGCTTCCGGTAAAGCAAAAGCTGCCGGAATACCAGATGGATTTGTAAAATTAATTTTTGATGCAAAATATGGAGAACTTTTAGGCGCGCACATGATTGGTGCCAACGTAACAGAAATGATTGCAGAAATTGTGGGACTAAGAAAATTAGAAACAACAGGACACGAATTAATAAAAACCATTCATCCGCATCCAACAATGAGCGAAGCCATCATGGAAGCCGCCGCTGCTGCTTATGGTGAAGTGATTCACTTGTGAGAGGAAGGGATTGAAGGGACTAAAGAGATTGAAGGGACTTAAGGGAAGATGAAAGACAAAAGATTAAAGACGCAAGACAATTACTGATTACTGATTATTGATTACCGAACACCGTTTACCGAATACCGATTACTGAATACCGTTTACCGAACACCGAACACCGATTACCGAATACCGTTTACTGAATACCGTTTACCGTTTACCCTCTTCACAGAAACAATAATTCTTAATTCTTAATTTTTAATTTTAAATTCCTTCAAGTTTACTCTCTTTTATTTGCAGAAATGTTACCGTTGCACCAATCACCGCTAAGGCCGGACCAAACATTATCCCAATAATATCGCCGGCAATGGTTGGTAAACTCATAAAAATCCAATACACACAACCAATACCGCATGCATAGCCTTTATTGCTCTTAATAAATTTAATACTGCGACGAAATTTATATTTATGGCGCTCACTATTGTAATCGAGCATTACAAATCCAAAATAATACCACGATACAAATAATAAAAATGGTGCAGTAATAAAAATTAATACAGGAAAACTAAGAGTGATTATAAAACATAAAATAATAATCAGATATTCAAAGAACATATTTCTTAAACTTATAAGAATACCCCGCAAAATATCTTTAAGCAATTGAGTAAAAGAAAATGAAACTACTTTTCCGGTAATTTTTTCTTCCGTTTTTTCTGAGAGCAATGCAAACAAAGGCGAAAGTATGATTAATAAAATGTATTTAGAAAGCGTTCCGGTAATGAACCAAAAAATTATTTTAATTATCCAAATCACCAAAAAACTGAACCAACCGCTTAAAAAAGGTTTAGCAAAAGAAAGCCAATGTCCGTTATCAGGAATACTTTTTAGTGAAACCACCGAATTTAACCACTCAGAAAGTGATTCTGCCAATAAGGAAACGCCGTATAATGCGAGACAAAATGTAATAATCCAAATAAGTAAGGGATAAAATAAAAAAGGCCACAAGCCTTTATCGAAAATTAAAGTAAATGATTTGAAACAATTTCCTATTCCTTTAAAAAATCCGGAGAAAAAATTCACGATGCTTAAAATGATTTTTGTGAGTACAATGAAAGATTTTCGTGATTCTAAATTATTTAAAAATAAAGTTTAAAAAAAACTATCTGATAATACGAATAAACTAATTCCCTACCAGCATCTTTAAGGCCTGCTCTTCGGTTTCAACTACTTTAAATAATGTATTTAGTTTAGTCACCAAAAGCAACTCATTAATTTTTTTATTCATGTTATAAATTACGGTATCGCCGCCGGTATTTCTGGCTTTAGTAAGTAACATTATGAGCGTGTTTAATCCGCTGCTATTCATGTATTTTAAATTGGCGAGATTAATAATGATTTTACTTTTACCATTCTCAATCAGTTCCTCCACTTTCACCAATAAATCGCCCGCCTGATTTTTTTCAATCAATTCTCCCTCTAACGAAATGATTACGTAATTGGGGTGTTCTGCTATGGTAAAATCGAATAACATATTATTTGGTTTTAAAATGTTCGCATTTTCCTTTTTCTTTTAAATGGCGGCATTTGGCAAAAAAGTTTAAAGAATGGTGAAAGATATCAAAATTTAATAAATCTTCCGTCATTTTTTGAATTTGCATTATTCTGGGATCACAAAACTCATGCACTTTCTCACAATCGCTGCAAATTAAATGGTCGTGCTGTCGGTATTTATAAGCCTTTTCAAACTGCGCCAGATTTTTACCGAATTGGTGTTTAATAACTAAGCCGGCATCTATTAACAGTTCAATATTATTGTATAAAGTAGCGCGGCTAACGCGGTACTTTTTATTTTTCATCATTAAATACAAACCCTCAATATCAAAATGACCTTCGTGCGAATAAATTTCATTTAAAATAGCAAATCTTTCAGCGGTCTTTCTATGACCTTTCTTTTCTAAATAATCAGTTAAGATTTTATTTACTGCTTCAAAGGTCTCTTCTGTCATCAAAATTTTACTGTATTTTAATAAGCTCCACATCAAATACCAGCCACGAATTGGCAGGAATTACGGGTGGATAACCACGCTCGCCATAACCTAAATTTGGCGGAATAATTAATTTAGCTTTACCGCCTGTTTTTAATAATTGTAATCCCTCTGTCCAACCCGGAATAACCTGATTCAAACCGAATGTTGCAGGAGAACCTCTATCTACCGAACTATCAAATTTAGTACCGTTCAATAAAGTTCCTGTATAATGAACTGTAACCTGACTGGTAGCAGTTGGCGCCGCGCCCTCTCCCGGTTTCTCAATAATATATTTTAAACCGCTCGCAGTGGTTGTTGCCTTTCCGTATTTTTCTTTTAAGGTAACTTCCATGGCCGCTTGCTCCACTTTTTGTTTTTCAAATTCGGCTTTACGTTTCTCTTCGTCTTTTTTTCCAACATTTAATCTTTCAGTTTCAAATGTTTTCGGCGCATCAAACGCTTCTGCATCTTTCCCTTTTCTTAAAATCACTAAATGTTTTAAAGTATCGTTTTGCGCAATTTTATCTACCACATCTTGTCCCACTAAAACATGTCCGAAAATAGTGTGCTTTGTATCTAACCAAGGAGTAGCCACGTGAGTAATAAAAAATTGCGATCCGTTTGTTCCTGCACCTGCGTTTGCCATTGATAAAATACCGGGACCTTTATGTTTTAAAGTAGTATCAATTTCATCGGGAAATTTATATCCCGGGTCGCCCATTCCTGTTCCTTGCGGACAACCACCCTGAATCATAAAATTAGGAATAACACGATGAAATTTAAGCCCGTCGTAATACGCAATGCCTTCGCCTTTTGCGGTATTTTTTATAGCGCCTTCTGCTAATCCAATAAAGTTAGCCACCGTCATAGGTGTTTTTTTATTTTCTAAAACGCAATAAATAATTCCTTTGTTGGTTTCAAATTTGGCATAAATGCCATCTGCTTGTTTGTCTAAAAATTCTTTATCCATTTTACTGATTTTTACTTTTCCTTTTTTTTGTGAGATAGCTGCAGTATGAAAAACCATAATTGCTGCCAATGCGAAAACTAATTTTTTCATTTTGTTATTTTTTCATTATTTATTTACCGGAAGTTTTTATGTCAATTAATTCTACATCAAACAACAAAGTGCTGAAAGGAGGAATTCCTTGGTTGCCTTGTCCGTAAGCTAAGTTAGAAGGAATAATTAATTTGGCTTTTCCGCCTTTTTTCATCAGCTGCATACCTTCAATCCATCCTGGAATTACATTTCCTAAAGGAAAAGTTACCGGTTGTTTTCCGATGGAGCTGTCAAACACTCTGCCATCTAAAAAAGTTCCATTGTAATGCACCGTAACCGAATCGGTAGGTTTTGGATTTGCACCTGTTCCTTTTTTTGTTTCGATATAAATTAATCCGCTGGCGGTTGCCTTGGTTGTAATTTTATTATCTGCTAAATATTTATCCAGTGCAGGTTTTTCTTCGGCTTGTCTTTTCATGGTTTCCTCCGCCATTTTAGCCTGTTCTTGCTTTTGAATTTCTTCAATTTCTTTTTTGGTTTTTACATCGGCTACTTTAATAATAACCAATAAGCGGTCGCCCGGACGAATATGCGCTGGTAATGAAGGTGATTTTTGTGTTTTTAAAAAGAAAGAGTCGGCACTAATAATAAATGCCGCGCTATCGCCTTTGCTCATCATCATTAATGCATCTTCAACACTTCCTACAAAAGAAGATTTAGGCATTAAAAATTTAGTAATGCCTGTTCCGTCACGGCTAACGGTTTTAGAATCTACCAACAATGAATCGTTAGATTGTTTTTTAATCATATAACTAAATGCAATGCCATCGCCAATGTTTGGTTTCAATCCGTTTTCATCGTGATTAAAAAATTTGTAATATAAACCCGCTTCGGTTTTTTCGTACCCTTCAAATTCTGAATTCTTACAAGAGGATAGCGCTAAAACTGCTGCAGCTGCGCCAAATAGTAAATGTTTGTTCATGTTTTTTATTTTACTTCTAAAATTTTTATTTCGTAAACCAACGGTGTGTATGGTGGCACAGCTCCATTGCTGCTTCCCGATTTTCCGTAAGCCAGGTGCGAAGGTAATATTATTTTTTTAGTTTCACCCTTGTGCATGCCGTTTATAACAAAATTTAAGCCTTCCAATAATTGATCGGGGGTGCCGTAAATAAACTGCATCGGGTAAAGCGGAATATC